>NZ_JBIAIG010000013.1:0-2374 GCF_042871235.1 Streptomyces sp. NPDC005931 | reverse complement strand
CAGCTCGAGGTCGGGCCGTAAAAAGCCCACGCAGGTTCGAATCCTGCCCTCTCCGCCACGTCGATTCCCGGCATCGGGCCTCCAGCGGCCCCACCCCACCGGCCGCGTGTCACACCGATGCCGTACGGACCGCCGGCAATCCCCCGGCCCGGCGGGCTCACACCCCGGCGTGCCGCCCCCAGAGGGCGGCCCGCCGGGGTGCAAGGCGTGCGCCCACGGCTGCCTGCTCCCCTCGGGAGCATTCCGCTTACGGCACCCCACCGGACAATGACACTGGTCAGCGCGTCGACGCACGCGACGGTGGGACACACCAGAAAAAATACCTTCTCAAAGGAATTATTCTGTGGAAGGATACGGACGGGTGGAGACTCAGAGCGTGCATCGCCCCGGACATCGCCGCGCGCAGGCCTCCGTGGTCCGACGCCAACGGCGTGGATCGTCATGACGAGCCCTCACCCACCCTCGGCCTCACGATCGTCAAAGGGGGAAACGCCATGTTGAGGTTCTCGATCCTTGGGGCACTCCAGATCCACACCGCATCAGGCCCTGCGGAGATCTCCGGTGATCTCCAGCGAGCCCTCTTGCAGACACTTCTCGCCAGCGAGGGCCAGCCCGTCTCCGGCGAGGCCCTCATCGACGAGATGTGGGGCGAGGTCGCCCCGGACAACCAGGCCAACGCGCTTCAGGCCCACATCAGCCGCCTGCGCCGCAAGCTCCGCAGCCTGGAGCCCGACCGCACGACCTCGCGCCTCATCATGTATCCCTCCGGCTACCGCATCACCGTCAACGAGGGCGAACTGGACGCGGCGGAGTTCATCAAGACGGTCCGCCAGGCGGAGGTCGTCGGGCGTGACAACCCCGACAGGACCGCCCGACTGCTCCGCCAGGCCCTGGCCATGTGGCGCGGTCCGGTGTTCGGCGGCTTCCCCGGCGGCGCCCTGTGCCAACTGGCCGCAGCCCGCTACGAGGAGTACCGCATGCGCGCCATGGAGCTCCGCTTCGAGGCCGAACTGCGCCTCGGCCGGCACGCCGCCGTCCTCGCCGAGCTCACCGAGACGCACACCAACCACCCGCTCCGGGAACGCTTCTGCGAGCAGTTGATGATCGCCCTGTACTGCGCGGGCCGCCAGGCCGACGCACTCGACGTCTTCCGCCGCATGCGGCGTCACCTCGCCGACGAGCTCGGCATCGAGCCCTCGCCCTCACTGCGCCATGTGGAGAGCGCGATCCTCTCCCACGACCCCGCCCTCACCGGCGAGGTCCGCAACCCCCTGCTCCTTCAGCTCACCTGAGCCGGCCGGACCCGGCAGCCGCCCGCGTAAGCGGCTCGTCAGCGTCCGGTCAGCGGCACTCGGCACGATCGATGTGAAGTGGAACAGGCCCCTACCTTTGGAGATCCCATGACCACGAGTCAGACCACGACGCGCGCGGCGACGGCAGCAGGGTCCGCTGCCGCCGCGCGTCCGTTGAGGATGTTCCTCGCCCTCGACGCCGCCGTGACCGGCGCCAACGGTCTGATCTACCTGCTGGCTGCCGGCCCGGTCGGTGAGCTGCTCGGCCTCGGCACCGGCTTCCTGCGCGGCATCGGCGCCTTCCTCACGGTCTACGGCGTCCTCGTCGCCGTCGTGGCGAGCCGCCCGGTGCCCCCGGTTCTGCCCACCAAGCTGATCATCGAGGCCAACCTGCTCTGGGCCGTGGCGAGCGTGGCCACCGCCGTCTTCGGCTGGTTCGACCCGAACACGGTCGGCACGGTGTGGATTCCGCTCCAGGCGGCCGTCGTCGCGGCGTTCGCCTTCCTTCAGATGAGCGGCCTGCGCCGCCTCGGCAACTGACGTTCCGTCACTCCAGGGGGAGACATGAGGTCCCACGTCGCGGAGCTGGCCCAGATACGCCGACAGGTACTGAACGGCCCCGGTGAGAAGGCAACGGCGGCGCAGCACGCCAAGGGCAAGCTGACGGCGCGCGAGCGCATCGAGCTGCTGCTGGACGAGGGCTCGTTCCGCGAGGTGGAACCCCTGCGCCGGCACCGGGCCACCGGCTTCGGCCTGGAGGCCCGGCGGCCGTACACCGACGGTGTGATCACCGGCTGGGGCACGGTGGAGGGCCGCACGGTCTTCGTCTACGCCCATGACTTCCGGATCTTCGGCGGGGCGCTGGGCGAGGCCCACGCCACCAAGATCCACAAGATCATGGACATGGCCATCGCGGCCGGCGCGCCCCTCGTCTCCCTCAACGACGGCGCCGGTGCGCGCATTCAGGAGGGCGTCTCGGCGCTCGCCGGGTACGGCGGCATCTTCCAGCGCAACACCAAGGCGTCCGGCGTCATCCCGCAGATCTCGGTGATGCTCGGCCCGTGCGCGGGTGGCGCGGCCTA
>NZ_JBIAIG010000012.1:197878-223285 GCF_042871235.1 Streptomyces sp. NPDC005931 | reverse complement strand
AGTTCTCAAGGAACGGACGCTTCCTTCGTACTCACCCTCTCGGGCTTTCCTCCGGGCGCTTCCCTTCGGTCTTGCGTTTCCGACTCTATCAGATCTTTCCGATCCGATTTTCTCGGTGCTTTCCAGGTTCCCGCTTTCGCGTTTCCCTTTCCGGCGGACCCGACTTTATCAGAGGTTCCGGACCGGGCTGACCGGCCTGAGTTTTCCGATTTCATCGGGAGGGACTTCTTCGAGCGCTGCGCTTCGGCCGACGCTTCACGAAGTCGCGTAGATGTTCACTGTTGCCGTTCTGGGTGAGACCCCATGTCCAGGCAACTGTTCGAATCTACCTCCCCGCAGGCGCCGTGTCAACGGCTCCCGTGGGGCGAAGAGGAGACTAGCAGCTGAACGGACCCGACTGCGAATCAGGCGGCCGTGGGCACCGTCGCGCTGCGCTCGGCCGCCCCCAGGTCACCCGTCTCACCGGCGCCGGCCGCACGTCCGCCCAGGACGTAGACGTATGCGAGGAAGGCCAGCTCGGCGACGACGCCGATGGTGATGCGGGCCCAGGTGGGCAGGCCGGACGGCGTGACGAAGCCTTCGATGGCGCCCGAGACGAAGAGGACCACGGCGAGGCCGATCGCCATGGCCAGCGCTGCCCGGCCCTCCTCGGCCAGTGCGCTGCGCCGGGTGCGCGGGCCGGGGTCCACGAGGGTCCAGCCGAGTCGCAGGCCCGTGCCCGCGGCGACGAAGACGGCCGTCAGTTCCAGCAGGCCGTGCGGCAGGACGAGGCCGAGGAAGGTGTCCAGGCGGCCGGCCGAGGACATCAGGCCGATTCCGACGCCGAGGTTCAGCATGTTCTGGAAGAGGATCCAGATGACCGGCAGGCCCAGGAAGACGCCGAGGATCAGGCAGAGGGCCGCGGCCCAGGCGTTGTTCGTCCAGACCTGGGCGGCGAAGGACGCGGCCGGGTTGCTCGAGTAATAGGTCTCGTACTGGCCGCCGGGGCGGGTGAGCTCACGCAGTTCGCTGGGGGCCGCGATGGACGCCTGGACCTCGGGGTGGGTGCCGATCCACCAGCCGAGGAGGGCCGCCACGACCGTGGACAGCAGGGCCGTGGGCACCCACCAGTGGCGCGACCGGTACACGGCGGCGGGGAAGCTGTGGGTGAGGAAATGGGTCACGTCCCGCCAGGACGCGCGGCGGGCGCCCGTCACCACGCTCCGCGCGCGGGCCACCAGCTGGCTGAGGCGGCCGGTGAGCTGGGGATCGGGGGCCGCGGACTGGATCAGGGAGAGGTGCGTGGCGGCGCGTTGGTAGAGGACGACCAGTTCGTCGGCCTCCGCCCCGGTGAAACGGCGCCGGCGCCGGAGCAGGGTGTCGAGGCGGTCCCACTCCGCGCGGTGGGCGGAGACGAAGACGTCGAGGTCCATCGGTGTGCCTGCTCCTCGGCTGTTCGTCGGCGGCTCGTCCTCGATCACTGGACCGGCCCGGTCGGCTGATCGGCTTGATCGGCTAGTCGTACTGCGGTGCGATGTTCCCTCAGCTTGGCAGACTGGCCGTGTTCGGGGCAGGCCAGGAAAGGGTGGCGGGCGTGAGTGAGCTGGTGACGGGCGAGGCGGTGGCGCTGGAGTTGCGCCCCGCGAAGCTGCCCAGCAGGGCGCTGGCCGTGCTGCTCGACCTGGCGGCGGCCGTGGCGGTGTACATCGCGGTGACCGTCGCCCTGGTGGCGTCCACGGCGTCCCTCGACCAGGCGGCGCGAACCGCTGTGTCGATCGCGTCATTCGTCCTGGTGCTGGTGGGCGGGCCGATCGCGGTGGAGACGCTCAGTCATGGCCGCTCGCTCGGGAAGCTGGCGTGCGGGCTTCGGGTGGTGCGGGACGACGGTGGGCCGATCCGGTTCCGGCACGCGCTGGTGCGCGGTCTGATCGGTGTGATCGAGATCCTGATGACGTTCGGGGTCGTCGCCTGCATCGCGTCGCTGGTCTCGGCGCGCGGGCGGCGGCTCGGGGACGTGTTCGCCGGGACCCTGGTCGTGCGGGAACGGGTTCCGGCTTCCCGTTCGGGCTTCGTGCCGCCGCCTCCGCCGTGGCTGGCCGGGCGGTTCTCGGCGCTCGATCTGTCGGCGGTCCCCGACGGTCTGTGGCTGGCCGTCCGCCAGTACCTGACGCGGATGCGGCAGCTGGACCCGCAGGTCGGGCAGGCCATGGCGGAGCGACTGGCCGGGGATCTCGCGGACCGTACGGGGGTCCCGGTGCCGCAGGGCGTGCCGCCGGCGGCGTATCTGGCGGCGGTCCTCCAGGAGCGGCAGGCCCGGGAGGCCCGGCGGGCCTTCGGGAACGGTTCGGGCGCGGTGGGTGAGTCCGTCGGCGCGGGATCGGCGGGCGGGGCGGCGAGTGGGTTCGGCCCGTCGGCGTACCCGGGCGGCACGCCGGTTCCCGGGGTGGATCCGCGAGCCGCGTCGTCGGCGCCCGCACCCTCCGCACCATCCGCGCCCGCACCACCCGCGGCGTCGGCGTCGTCGGCACCCGTGCCGTCCGGTGGGTACGGCGAGTACGGCGCGTACGCTGCGGGGCCCGGGCCTGGCGGGGGCTCATCGGGTGGTGCGGCCGGCGAGGACGAGGACGGCGCGCCGCACGACGGGGGCCGTGGCCCGGCCGGGCGGCCCGCGACCGGGTTCGTGCCGCCGGCGTAGGCGGCACCGGCCACCCGGCACTTGCGCGGCCGGTTCCCGCGCCACGGGGGACGTTTCGCGGGGGCTCGCTTGCCGGCGGTTCCGGTCGGGTCCTCAGTCGAAGGCCGAGGGCGGGGTCTCCAGGTCCTCGAGCTCGATGCCGGGGGCCGCGAGGACCACGTCCCCGGCGATGTGCACGGTGTGCTGTTCCCCGGTGTCCAGGGCTGTGACCTGGTAGGCGTCCACGGTCAGAGGGCCGTTGTCAGTGGCGTGTGCTTCTCTCTTCACCAGGGCCCAGGACTGGTCGACGGTGCGCGGGGCGAGGACCGGATCCGTGAGGGCCACGAGGCGGACGCGGGTGACGGACGAGGAGGGGGTGAGGCGCAGCAGACGGGCGGTGGCGACGAGGAACGCCGGGGACGAGCCGGTGAAGGCGTGGGCGCGCGCATTGCCTTCGGAGGCGTGGGCCCCGGTGGGATCGGATCGGACCCAGGTGACGCCGTCGAGGGCGGCGCCGCGGACCTGCCAGCCGGCGGTGTGGAGTTCGAGGCGGATGGGTCGGCCGAGTTCGTCGAGGGCGAGGTCGACGGAGCCCAGGTGTTCGCCCGAGGGGGCGGTGCGCTGGGCGACGTAGCGCCAGCCGGAGGGGCCGGGGGCGCAGTGGAAGTGCTCTTCCGCGAAGGGGGCGTGATCGTGCGGATCGTGGAGCGAATAACGGCCGCGGGGCATCGGGGTCCTGGGTCTTGACGGGCCTGGTCCTCCCGAGGGGCAGGCCCCCCGACACGGGGGTGCGGGGGGCCTGCCCGGGAGGACCTGCTGCCGGTGAGCGCGTCGGTGCGCCGACGCGCTCACCACGGCGGGAGCGTGGGCTCAGTAGCGGTAGTGGTCCGACTTGTACGGGCCCTCGACCTGGACGCCGATGTACTCGGCCTGCTCGGGGCGGAGCGTGGTCAGCTTCACGCCGAGCGCGTCGAGGTGGAGCCGGGCGACCTTCTCGTCGAGGTGCTTGGGCAGCACGTACACGCCCGTGGGGTACTCGTCGGGCTTGGTGAACAGCTCGATCTGGGCCAGGGTCTGGTCCGCGAAGGAGTTGGACATCACGAACGACGGGTGGCCTGTGGCGTTGCCCAGGTTCAGCAGGCGGCCCTCGGACAGCACGATGATCTTCTTGCCGTCGGGGAAGGTCCAGGTGTGGACCTGCGGCTTGATCTCGTCCTTGACGATGCCGGGGACCCTGGCGAGACCGGCCATGTCGATCTCGTTGTCGAAGTGGCCGATGTTCCCGACGATCGCCTGGTGCTTCATCCTGGCCATGTCGTCGGCCATGATGATGTCCTTGTTGCCGGTCGTGGTGATGAAGATGTCGGCCGTCTCGACGACCTCGTCCAGGGTGGTGACCTGGTAGCCGTCCATCGCCGCCTGCAGCGCGCAGATCGGGTCGATCTCGGTGACGATCACCCGGGCGCCCTGTCCGCGCAGGGACTCCGCGCAGCCCTTGCCCACGTCGCCGTAGCCGCACACGACCGCGGTCTTGCCGCCGATCAGGGTGTCGGTGGCGCGGTTGATGCCGTCGACCAGGGAGTGGCGGCAGCCGTACTTGTTGTCGAACTTCGACTTGGTGACGGCGTCGTTCACGTTGATCGCCGGGAACAGGAGGGTGCCGTCGCGCTGCATCTCGTACAGGCGGTGGACGCCGGTCGTGGTCTCCTCGGTGACACCACGGATCTCCGAGGACAGCTGGGTCCACTTCTGGGGGTTCTCGGCCAGGGTGCGGGTCAGCAGTTCGAGGATGACGCGGTGCTCGTCGGACTCGGCGGTGTCGGGCGAGGGGACCTTGCCGTCCTTCTCGTACTCGACGCCCTTGTGGACGAGGAGGGTGGCGTCACCGCCGTCGTCCAGGATCATGTTCGGGCCGCCGGTGGGGCTGTCCGGCCAGGTCAGCGCCTGCTCGGTGCACCACCAGTACTCCTCCAGGGTCTCGCCCTTCCAGGCGAAGACCGGGACGCCCCGCGGGTCGTCGGGCGTGCCGTCCGGGCCGACGGCGATGGCCGCCGCGGCGTGGTCCTGGGTGGAGAAGATGTTGCAGGAGGCCCAGCGGACCTGCGCGCCCAGCGCGACCAGGGTCTCGATGAGCACGGCGGTCTGCACGGTCATGTGCAGGGAGCCGGTGACACGGGCGCCGGCCAGGGGCTGGGCCTCGGCGTACTCCTTGCGGATCGCCATCAGGCCCGGCATCTCGTGCTCGGCGAGGGTGATCTCCTTGCGGCCGAACTCGGCCAGGGAGAGGTCGGCGACCTTGAAGTCCTGTCGGTTGTCGACAGTCGTCATTGCGAGCTGCTCCTCGGGGTTGGGGCGAGGTGGGTACGGCTGTTCTGCGCGGCGGCGGACACAGGGGTGCCCAGAAGAGGACACAGGCATGCCCGCGTACGCGCAGCGCAGTCCGTCGGAGGCCCTCTCTCCCTCGGTCGGCCCCGTGTGGACCGCCCGACCGCCATCAGCAGCGACGTCTGGCTCCGTCCCAAGCTACACCGCTCGCCCCGGCGACCCCCAGTCCGTCCGCGAACACATCAGGTCGATCCGGCGGGCGCCCCGCCCCCGGCCCCCGGTGGCGGTCCTGGTGCGAGCCGCTAGCCTCTCCCCGCGCGGAGGGGCCGTGCGGGGAGGGGATCGGGCATGCGCCAGGGCCGGGGACTGCTGGTCGCGGGGTGGGTGATGCTCACGGCGGGACTGGTGTCGGTGGTGGCGTCGCTCGCGGGGCTGCGGCTGAACTACGGGATGGCCGACGTGCGGAGCGAGAGCATGGTGCCGACGTACCGGCCCGGTGACGACATCGTCTACGAGCGCGTGGACGGGGGCGAGGTGCGGCGCGGTGATGTGGTGCTGTTCTCGGCGCCCGACCGCTATCCGGGGGGCGTGCTCGTCGTGCACCGCGTCATCGGGGTGGGCGGTGACCGGATCGTGTGCTGCGCGGGCGAGGGGTCCGCGCGGCGGCTCACGGTGAACGGCCGGACAGGGGTGGAGCCGTACGTGAAGGACGGGGACGCGAACGGTTCCCTGCCGCCGCGGTACGACGTCCGGGTGCCCGAGGGGCGGCTGTTCCTGCTCGGCGATCACCGGCTCAACGCGCGGGACTCCCGCTTCTTCGCCGACGACCACGGGGGCACGGTGCCCGTGGAAGCGGTGCGGGGCCGGGTCACGGAGGACCGCCTGGGTGTGCTGCTGCTCGCGGGGGGTGCGCTGCTCGGGCTGTTGCTGGCGATCGCCGGCCTGATCGGTGTGCTCGCGGGGCGGGCCGCGCGGCGCCGGCCTGCGGAGTTCGGCACGCAGTTGTGGCCATCGCACTTCTGAGGCGCGGGTCCGCCGCCCCGGTATGGCGGAGGGGCTCGCCGGGCGATGCGGCGGGCCCCTCCGTCACCGACCCGGGGAGTCCGGGTCGGGAGGTCTCAGTGCGCGGTGTCGTGCGGCGCCGGGCCGCCCGGAGTGGCCTCCGGATCGGCGCCCTTGGCGGCCTCGGCCTCGCTGTAGACGTCGGGCTCGAGGTAGATCACGCGGGCGATCGGGACGGCCTCGCGGATGCGGGCCTCGGCGGCGTCGATGGCGGCGGCGATCTCCGCGGCCGTGTTGTGGTGCTGCACGGCGATCTTCGCGGCGACCAGCAGTTCCTCGGGGCCGAGGTGCAGCGTGCGCATGTGGATGATGCGGGTGACGGTGGCGCCGTCGACGACGGCGGCCTCGATCTTCCGGGTCTCCTCCACGCCCGCGGCCTCACCGAGCAGCAGCGACTTGGTCTCGGCGGCGAGGACGAGCGCGATCAGGATGAGCAGGACGCCGATGCAGAGGGTGCCGATGCCGTCCCAGACGCTGTCGCCGGTGAGCAGGGCGAGTCCGACGCCGCCGAGGGCGAGGATCAGGCCGACCAGGGCGCCGAGGTCCTCCAGCAGGACGACCGGCAGCTCGGGTGCCTTGGCGTGGCGGACGAACTCCTTCCAGGAGCGCTTGCCGCGCAGGACGTTGGACTCCTTGATGGCGGTGCGGAAGGAGAAGGTCTCGGCGATGATCGCGAAGACGAGCACGCCGACCGGCCAGTACCAGTGCTCGATGTCGTGCGGGTGCTTGATCTTCTCGTAGCCCTCGTACAGGGCGAACATGCCGCCGACCGAGAAGAGCACGATGGAGACGAGGAAGGCGTAGATGTAGCGCTCGCGGCCGTAGCCGAACGGGTGCTGCGGGGTCGCCTCGCGCTGGGCCTTCTTGCCGCCCACCAGCAGCAGGGCCTGGTTGCCGGAGTCGGCGACCGAGTGCACCGACTCGGCGAGCATCGACGACGAGCCGCTGAAGAGGAACGCCACGAACTTCGCTACCGCGATCGCGAGGTTGGCGGCGAGTGCCGCCACGATCGCCTTGGTGCCGCCTGACGCGCTCATGTGTTCGCGTTGTCCCTTCGTACGCCGTTTTTCGGGCCCGGGCGCGTGGTTGCCCGCGCGCCCGGGATTTTGCCCGTCCTTTGACGGTGGGCCATTGTTGCAGCCCTTCCCGGCGACGGCGCGTCAGGTCGCCGTCGTGCGGCGGTCAGGCGACGACCGTGGCCCGGAACAGCGTTCCGGTACCCGAGACTTCGGCCTTGTCACCTGCGGGGACGAAGACGGACGCCCCTGGGGACAGTTCGTGTTCGCCCGCCCGTACGGAGCCGGCCGTGCAGAGCAGGATCTGGGGGGTGGGCAGGGTGAGGTCGTGGACGGCGCCTCCCGGCGGGAGGACGTGGCGGGAGAGGCGGAACTCGTCGATCGGGGTCTCGTAGACCTCCTCGCCGTCCGGTGCGGCCTCCGGGCGCAGCACGCCGGGGTCGCCGGCCTCGAAGCGGACGATGCGCAGGAGCTCGGGGACGTCGACGTGCTTGGGGGTCAGGCCGCAGCGCAGGACGTTGTCGGAGTTGGCCATGATCTCGACGCCGAGGCCGCTCAGGTAGGCGTGCGGCACGCCGGCGCCGAGGAACAGGGCCTCGCCGGGCTGGAGCCGCACGTGGTTGAGGAGCATGGCGGCGATGACGCCGGGGTCGCCCGGGTAGTGGTGGGCGATGCCGGCGTACGGGGCGTAGGGGCCGGCGAGGCGGTCGCAGGCCGCGGCCGTCTCGGTGACCGTGCGGGCCATCTCCTCCGGGTCGGCGGTGAGGACGGCGGTGAGGACCTCGCGCAGGGCCGCTTCCTCGGGGTGGGCGTGCAGGAGGTCTACGTACGGCTTGAGCGAGGCGATGCCGAGGCCGTCGAGGAGTTCCGCGGCGCGCAGCGGGTCGCGGAAGCCGCACAGGCCGTCGAACTCGGTGAGGGCGCAGATCAGTTCGGGCTTGTGGTTGGCGTCCTTGTAGTTGCGGTGCGGGGCGGTGACGGGGACGCCGCGCCGCTCCTCGTCCTCGTGGCCCCGCCGGGCCTGTGCGAGGTCGGGGTGCACCTGGAGGGACAGCGGGGCGCCGGCGGCGAGCAGCTTGAGGAGGAAGGGCAGACGGGGGCCGAACTTCGCGACGCAGGGCGCGCCGAGTTCCCCTTCCGGGTCGGCGTCGATGACCTCGACGAGGGTGCCCCGGCCGGTGCGCGAGGGTGCGCCGGGGTGGGCGCCCATCCACATCTCCGCCTGTGGCTCGCCGGTCGGCTCGACGCCGAGCAGCCGGGGGATGGCGGTGGTGGAACCCCAGGCGTAGGGGCGGACGGTGTTGTCGAGGCGGTCCATGGGGATCTCTGCGTTCCTTCTGCCGGTTCTCGGGCGCACGCGACGTTCCCGGGCGCACGCGGGGATCAGGTCGGTCCGGTCGTCCTGGGCATGATCAGGCTCCGGAAGCGAGCGCCAGGTAAACGGCGGCGAAATCCGTGACGGCGATCAGTTCGGCGAGGGTCTCCAGTTCGCCGCCCGCCTCGGGCTCCAGCTCACTGATCGGCGTGTCGTGGCTGAGGGCAAGGTCGCGAGCGGCCGGGGCGGCGCTGAGCCCGCCGATCGGGCGGTCGCGCAGCAGCACCACGCGTGCGTGCAGCGCGGGCGGCTCCTCCACGCGGTCGCGGAAGAAGTCGTCCGGGTCGGCGCTGGCGGCGAGCGGGCCGGCGAGCAGGGCGCTGTGCGCGGCGAGTGCCTCGGGCAGCTCGGCGACGACGGCGGGGGTGCCGGACAGCTCGGCGAGCGCGGCGGCGAAACGGCGGCCCGCGGGGCCTGCCGAGACGCCCTCGGTCCACACGACGGGCAGCGCGTCGGCGAGTTCGGCGGCCAGGGTCTTGGCGGGGTTGCTGTAGGTGGCGATGGCGGGGCCGCAGCGCTCCGCCATGGCGTCGAGGCGGTCGGCGACCTTCTCCAGGGCGTCCGGCGGTGCGGCGAGCAGACCGGTGCGGTCCAGGAGCGCGAGCAGCGGGGTGAGCAGCGCCCACAGGACTCCCGGGGCGGAGGCGGCGAGGGGTTCGTCCTGGTCGTACGGGGCGGTGGCCATGGGGACGAACAGGCCGTGCGAGCCACCGACCGACTCGGCGAGCGGGGTGCGCGCGGGGGCGACGGCGACGACGGTGCAGCCGCGGCGGTAGGCCTGTTCGCCGAGCAGGGACAGACCGGGCTCGGTGCCGTCCGGGGTGGCGATCAGCAGCAGGTCGACGGAGCCGGCCCAGCCGGGCAGCTCCCAGCGCAGGGCGCCCGCGGCGGGGGCGACGCCGGTGGGGGCGAGCCGGGTGACGGGGCTGCCGGCGCCGGCGAGCGTGCCGAGGAGGTCCGCGGCGTGGGTGGCGGCGGCGCCGGGGCCGGCGATGAGGACGGCGCGGGGGCGGCCGTCGGGTTTGAGGTCGTTGACCCCGGCCTCGGCGGCGTGCCGTGCGGCGGTGCGGACGCGGGCGCCGGCTTCGGCGGCGCCGCGGAGCAGGCCGCGGTGGTCGGCCTCGGCGAGGCCCTCCGGTGAGTCGAGCAGCGATTCGTCGAGCATGAAGGGCGGCCTCCGGTAGGCGGGGCGTCGGTACGCGGGCGTCGCTGCGCGGGCTCTGGGGCCCGGGTGCCCGGGCTCCGGGTCTGCCCTGCGCCGGGACGCCGGATCGTCGGTTACGCGGGGCGGCGGGCCTCGTCGACGAGGAGTACGGGGATGCCGTCCCGGACCGGGTAGGCCAGGCCGCAGTCCTGGCCGGTGCAGAGCAGTTCGTCGCCCTCCTCCTCGAGGGGGGAGTGGCAGGCCGGGCAGGCGAGGATCTCCAGGAGGCCGGCTTCGAGCGGCATGGGGGTTCCCTTCGGGCGGGGCGTATGAGGACGTGCCTGGTCAGATTACCGCCGGTGGCCTCCGGCGGAGGGGCGGACGGGGTGGGGCGGGCCTGCCCGCGGGCCGAGTGCGGTGAGGGCCGCCCGGCCGGGTTCATGCCCGGATGATGGCCAGGGCCTCGTCGCGGATCCTGGTCATCGTGGCCGCGTCGCGGGCCTCGGCGTTCAGGCGCAGCAGCGGCTCGGTGTTGGAGGGGCGGACGTTGAACCACCAGTCGGCGGAGGTGACGGTGAGGCCGTCCAGTTCGTCCAGGGTGATGCCCTCGCGGCCCTCGTACGCGGCCCGGACGGCGGCGAGGCGGGCGGCCTGGTCGTCGACCGTGGAGTTGATCTCGCCGGAGCCGGCGTAGCGGTCGTACCGGTCGACCAGGTCGGACAGCGCGCCCTGCTGGCCGCCGAGGGCGGCGAGCACGTGCAGCGCGGCCAGCATGCCGGTGTCGGCGTTCCAGAAGTCGCGGAAGTAGTAGTGGGCCGAGTGCTCGCCGCCGAAGATCGCACCCGTCGTGGCCATCTCGGCCTTGATGAAGGAGTGGCCCACGCGCGTGCGCACCGGTGTGCCGCCGCTCTCCCTGACGGCCTCCGGCACCGACCACGAGGTGATCAGGTTGTGGATGACCGTGCCCGTGCCGCCGTTGCGGGCCAGCTCGCGCGTGGCCACCAGGGCGGTGATCGCCGACGGTGACACCGGCTCGCCCCGCTCGTCCACGACGAAGCAGCGGTCCGCGTCGCCGTCGAAGGCGAGGCCGAGGTCGGCGCCCTCCTCCCGGACACGCTTCTGGAGGTCGACGAGGTTGGCCGGGTCGAGGGGGTTGGCCTCGTGGTTGGGGAAGGTGCCGTCGAGTTCGAAGTACATCGGGACGAGGGTCAGCGGGAGGCCGGCGAAGACCGTGGGGACCGTGTGCCCGCCCATGCCGTTGCCCGCGTCGACGACGACCTTGAGCGGGCGGACGGACGTCAGGTCGACCAGCGAGCGCAGGTGCGCCGCGTAGTCCTCCAGGGTGTCGCGCCGGGTGATCGCCCCCGGGGCGGCGGCCGGCTCGGGGGCGCCCGACGCGCTCCACTGCTCGACGAGGGCGCGGATCTCCGCCAGGCCGGTGTCCTGGCCCACGGGGGCGGCGCCCGCGCGGCACAGCTTGATGCCGTTGTACCGGGCGGGGTTGTGCGAGGCGGTGAACATGGCACCCGGCAGGTCCAGGGCGCCCGAGGCGTAGTAGAGCTGGTCCGTGGAGCACAGGCCGATCTCGGTCACGTCGACGCCCTGGGCCGTCGCACCGCGCGCGAAGGCGCCGGACAGGCCGGGGGACGAGGGGCGCATGTCGTGGCCGGTGACGACGGCCCGCGCGCCGGTGACGCGGGCGAAGGCGGCGCCGAAGAGTTCGGCCAGGGGCTCGTCCCACTGGTCGGGGACGACTCCGCGCACGTCGTACGCCTTCACGATCTGCGACAGATCAGCAGCCACGGCCAACCCTTCCGAAAGTCCTGACGGTCAGCACAAACTACCGGGAGTGCGGGAGAGTGGGCGCCGGGCGTAGGAGTTCTCCGGGCCGGTGGGCCGGGTGCGGGGGCGGTGGTGCGGGGCGCCGGCGGCTCCCGCGGCGGGGCGCCGTGCCGGGCCCGCGGGCGGCCGGGGCGCCCTGGGGAAACGCTTCGGCGCTCAGTTGTCGGGCGAACGCAGGACCCGCAGGTGGCCGCGTCGGGCGACCTCCATGGGGTCCGCGGCACGAGTCCCGCCGGCTCCGGCCGCCCGCTCCTGGGGGCGGGCCGCCTCGCGCACGGCGTTGGCGAGCGCTTCCAGGTCGTCCCCGCTGGGCTGCGCCGGTGCCGAGCCGTCGAGGAGCCGTACGACCTCCCAGCCGCGCGGGGCGGTGAGACGCTCGGAGTGCTCGGCGCACAGGTCGTAGCAGTGGGGTTCGGCGTAGGTGGCGAGGGGGCCGAGGACCGCGGTCGAGTCGGCGTAGACGTACGTCAGCGTCGCGACGGCGGGTCGGCCGCAAGCGGTGCGCGAACAGCGACGTACAGGGCTCACGATGTTGGACGGTACCGCACTCTTGAGCGGGCCGCGACGACTCTCCCTCAGGTCACTCCACCGTGTCGTGATGTGAAACCGCGCACACACCCGTCCCGACCCGCGTCGCTGACCTGCTGGGACGGGGGCGTCCGGGATACCGGACAGCTCGGCATCCGGTCAGGAGTCGGAACAAACACCGCCATTTGCCTCGAGATCGCCGGTCCCGGAGGGATGCGGAATCGAGCCCAACCTTGGCTGGAATGGTCAGGTGACGACATGTCGTATGGGGTGGCCCGATGCCGTGTGGGGTCGGGCACGCGGGCGCGGTGGCGACTACCCTTCACGGTGATGGACAACCCCGTGACGCCCCGTGCCGCCGGCCCCGGGCCCCGCCGCCGTGATCGCCACGGCCGGGGCATGCGCGGCCCGATCGCGCCGCCGCAGGTGCCGCTCGCCGCGAGCCGTGCGGAGGCGTTCGCCGACCTGGTGCAGGACTCCGTGGAACGCCTGGAGCGGCGGTGGCCGCAGCTGGCCGACATCGATTTCCTCGTGCTGGAGGTGCCGCGGCTGGACGGCGCGGCACTGGGGTGGAGCGACGAGGCGGTGCCGCTGGGCGGGACGGTGGCGGCCCGGGAGGGCCGTCCCGCGCGGGTGGTGATCTACCGGCGGCCGGTGGAGATCCGTACGAAGGGGCGGGACGAGCGGGCGGCGCTGGTGCACGAGGTCGTCGTGGAGCAGGTCGCCGAGCTGCTGGGGCTGACACCGGAGACCGTCGATCCGCGGTACGGGGAGGACTGAGCGGCGCGCCGCCGGGCTCGGCGACGCGCGAGGGGCCGCGGCGGGGGCGTCCGTCCTCGGCCCGGCACGGAAGCGGTCACCCGGGAGGCCGGGTGTCGATGCCCGGGTGTCGATGCCCTGGCCGCCGGAGGCGGACGCCCCCGCCGCGTGCGCCGTGCGCGGCTACCTCTGGAGGATCGACAGGTCCTGTTCCGCCTCCGGTACGGCCACCAGGCCCCGGTCGTCGGGCAGGGGCTGGACCGTGAAGGACGGGACGTCGTTCCCGGGTGCCGTGAGGGTGCGGGAGGCGTAGACCGGGCCGCCGGACCGTGGCTCGACGGTCAGGGCGTAGGTGCCCTTCAGGCCGGTCGGCAGCGGGGCCGCTATGTCCTGAGTGGTCCCCGCCTTGATGGTGAACGTCTTCGACACCGCCGTGCCTCCCCCGGTGCCCGCTGATGCGGTGACCTTGATCGTCGCGGCGGACTCGGGGGCCGTGACCGAGAGGGTCGTGACCTTGGCGGTGTTGTGGGCGGACGTCGCGCGGGTGCCGACCGGGCGGGCGGCCGGGATGAAGGCGGACTCCTGGTCGGTGCCCTTGCCGCGCAGCACGCGTACCGCCGCCACGACCGGGACGGAGCGGTCGGTCGGTGTGAGGATCAGCGAGCCGGCCTCGCCGCGCGTGACGTCGGCCAGGTCGACGGCGGTCGTCATGCCGCCCTTGACGTGAACCGTCTCGTGGCCGGCCGGGGTGATCAGGCCGGAGGGGGAGGCGAGGCGCACCTTGAGGTCGGCGTCGGTGTTGCCGGGGGTGAAGGCGACCAGACGTACGGCGGTGGCGTCCTTCGGGATGCCCGGCAGCACCAGGCGGCCCGCGGGGTCCGTGGACGCGGCGAGCCAGTCGCCGCCGAGCTTGTCGTCCAGGGCCTGCAGAGCCGCGCCGACCCGGCCGCTGCGGACCACGACGTGCACCGTCACGTCGGTCTCCTCGGCGTCGGTGAGCGTGGACAGCAGGACCGGCTCGCTGGAGTGCGGCTGGACGGTGACGCCCTCCGCCACGACCGTCTTCAGGGTGCCGTCCTCGCCGTACAGCTCGATGTCGGCCACGGCGGCGGAATCGTCGGGGTTGGTCAGGTGGACGTAGTCGGTCCGGCCGGGCGCCGTGCTGGCGCCCGGGAACCAGAACTCCGTGTCCGGTGCGGTGCAGGTGACGCCCTGAAGTCCCCGGCCGGTGCCGGCGGCGACCTCGGTGGTCTGCTGCACGGTCCAGCCGGGGGCGACGCGGCCCTCCGCGGTGCCGATGAGCGCGGGTGCCTCGCCGCCGGAGGTGTCCCCGGTGACCGGCTTGCCGGGGGCGCCGGGTTCCAGTACCGGTTCGGCGGGCTTCCCGGCGTCCTTCTCGTCGTCCACCTGCTCCCGCGCGGCCCGCAGTTCCGCCGTGCCCGCGCTCTCCGCGCCCTCGGTGACGGGCGTGAAGGACGTGTACGTGGTCTCCGCGAGGTCCGAGGTGCTGGGGGCCGGGCAGAGCAGGCTCGTGCGTTCCACGGGGAGGTGCGCCGCCGTCCTGGCGGTGTCGTCCTCGGGCGTGGGGTCCGGGGAGGACAGCGCGGCGAAGCCGGTGACCGCGGCGAGCGCGGTCGTGGCGGCGATCAGGGACAGGGTGGTGCGGTTCACTGCTGGCTCCCGTCGGGACGCTCACTGCCCGTGCCGTGGGGGTGGTGCGGCTGCTGCTCGGGGTCGTAGTAGCCCTGCCCGTAGGCCGGGTCGTACGAGGGCTGCTGGGGCGTGCCCCCGTACGCGTACGGGTCGTAGGACGGGTACTGGTCGTACTGGTACGGGGCCGTCTGATAGGGGCGGCCGTACTCGTCCGTCGCGTACTGCTGTTGCTCGCCGCCGTGGCCCGCGGTCCACTCGTCGTAGGCGGGCTGCGGTGGAACGGTCGCGGGCTGCTGCGGGGGAACGGTCGCCGCCGGCTGCTGCGAGGGACCGGTCGCCGCCGGCTGCTGCTGCTCCGCCGACGGCTCCTCGGGGGTGGTATCCGCCTCGGCCTGGGCGCGCAGGCGGCGGGCGCGGCGGCCCTCGCCGGCGACGGGCTCGGCGGGGGCGACCGGGTCCTCGGGCAGGTCGTCGTCGACGTCGCGGCGCCGGCCGGGCAGGGCCAGGACGACGAGGACGACGGCGAGCAGGCCCTGGGCCCACAGCCAGGCGGTGCGGGTGAACGGGTCCGCGTAGGTGACGTCCAGCGTGCCGCCGGAGGCGGGGAGTTGGAAGCCCTGGGCCCAGCCGTCGACCGTGGTGCGGGTGAGCGGCTTGCCGTCGAGGGTGGCGGTCCAGCCCTCGGCGGCGGTGTCGGCGAGGCGCAGGATCCGTCCGTCGGGGCCGCCCGGGATCCTGGTGTGGATCTCGACCGGGCCGGCCGCGACCGGCCGCGGCTCGGCCTCGGTGCCCTGAGCGGGGACGATGCTCGCGCGGGCGACCTGCTGGTCGACCCGCCACAGCGCGCCGCCCGCCTGCTGGCTGAGCCGGGTCAGGCCGGGCGTGGCGTCCAGGACGCGGGTGACCTCGCGCGGGGCTCCTGGGTGGACCAGGACGTAGCGCACGGCGAATCCGCCGAGCTGGGTGGCCTGGTCGGCGCCGGAGCCGGCGACCAGGTTGGCGACGACCTTGTCGAGCCGGGCGTTCCCGCCGTCCACCGCGGCGATCTCGGCGTCGCCCATGCGGGCACCGGAGCCGCGGACCAGCATGTAGCCGACGTGGGCGGCGGAATCGCTGTCGAGGACGAGGGTGCGGGCCTGGTCGCGGGTGGCGCTCTCCTCGGCGACGAACGCGGGGACCTGGACGGGGTCGCGCCGCTCCAGGGGGCCGTCGGCACCGCGGATCATCCAGCCGGCGGCGAGGAGCAGCGGGCCGACGGCACAGGCGAGGGCGATCAGCGCGGCGACCGGCTGGCGCCAGCCGAAGCTCTGCTCGGCGACGCGCGAGCGCGCCCCGTCGGCGCCGAGCACGGCCGCGGCGAGGAGGGCGATGCCGTAGACGAGGGTGGCGGGGCCGGCCCAGGTGGAGTTGTTGGACAGCACCGCGAACACGAGGCCGGTCAGGGCGGCCGCCCAGGCGGTGAGGATGGCTGGCCGGCGCTCGGAGCGGAGCAGCGCGGCGAGGGCGGCGAGCACCAGGCCGACGAGCATCAGGCCGTCGAAGGTGCCGGGGCCGCCCGGGCTCGCGCCGAGCAGGTCGAGGGCGGACGCGGCGGAGGGGCCGTGCTCCAGGCCGGCCTCACGGAAGAAGCCGAAGGGCAGCAGCGACAGCGACCAGGGGGCCAGGACCACCATCGGGGTGCCCAGCTGGGCCAGGAAGCGCAGCGCGTAAGCCGGGAGGTCGGCCCTGCGCACGGCGAGGACGCCCAGGCCGAGGAGCAGGGCGACGGGCCACACGATCGGGGTGAACGCGGTGGCGATGGTGAGCAGCAGCGCGTACGCCCAGGTGGCCCGCCAACTTCCGCGCACGCCGTCGGGGTTGGCGAGGCCGCTCGCGGCGACGCCCGCGCGGGCGAGGAGCGGCAGCAGCACGGCGAGGACGGCGGTGCCGATGCGGCCGCCGGCGAGGGCGCCGGTGGCCGCGGGCAGGAAGGCGTAGGCGCTGGCCGCCCACGCGCGCAGCAGCCGGGAGGCGACCAGCGGGCGGGAGGCGAAGTACGCGGCGCAGCCGGCCAGGGGGACGGAGCCGACGAGCAGGAGGGTGACGGCGAGCCCGGTCGAGCCGAGCAGCAGCGACGCGAGCGCGGCCACGATCGCCAGGTACGGCGGCGCGGATCCGGTGCCGCCGGCGCCGACGGCGTGCCAGGCGTCGGTGTAGCGGGACCAGAGGTCCCCGGAGTCGGCCGGTGCGGGCAGCAGGGCGCCGCCGGCGAGCGCGCCGCCGCCGAGGAGTTGCCGGCAGGCGGCGAGCGAGACCAGCAGGAGGACCAGGAAGAGCACGGGGCCCGGCTTGCGGGCGATGCGCTTGAGGCGGGCGAACTGCTCGACCTCGAGGAAGTCGGCGTCGTCGCCGCCGGGTCCGGACTCGATGGCGCCGCCGTGCCGTCCCGCGCCGGAGGTGACCTCGGGGTCGGAGCGGCCGACGAGGCTGCTCGCGGCCTGTTCCACGGTGACCCGGACGGTGGCGCCGGGCGGCGGGAACAGCGACCGCAGTTCGTCCTTGTCGATCCGCGGGCTGCCGCGGCGGCGCCGGCCGGCGAGGATCCGCTCGGGGCGCAGCAGGGTGCCCAGGAGACCGCGGATCTCGTCGAGGGCCTGTCCGGGGACCTTGCCGACGAGATAGGCGAGGGTGCGCAGCAGCGTGCCGAGGACGAGGCGCAGCAGCACCCAGGGCAGCGCGGCCGTACGGGTGTTGACGAGCAGGGTGTAGGCGGCGCCCGCCTTGTCGACCTTGTGCGGGGAGGCGGAGGTGCGGCCCACGCAGTCGACGGTGCGGCGTTCGCGGGAGGCGGCCTCGGCGTGCCGGACGATCGCGTCGGGGGCGACGAGGACCCGGTACCCGGCGGCATGGGCGCGCCAGCACAGGTCGACGTCGTCGCGCATGAGGGGCAGGTGGCGGTCGAATCCGCCGAGCCGGTCGAAGACGTCGCGCCGGACCAGCATGCCGGCGGTGGACACGGACAGCACGGGCCGCACGTGGTCGTGCTGTCCCTGGTCCTGTTCGCGGCGGTCGAGGCCGGTCCAGCGGCGGCCGGAGTGGGCGATGGAGACGCCGACCTCGAGCAGCTGCCTGCGGTCGTACCAGCCGCGGAGCTTGGGGCCGACGACGGCCACGTCGTCGCGGCCGAGCTCGTACTCGTTGTCCACGACGCGCAGCAGCTGGGCGAGGGCGTCGGGTGCGGGGGCGCAGTCGTCGTGCAGCAGCCACAGCCACTGCACCGGCTCCCCGTACGGAAGTTCGGGCAGATCGTAGGCGTCGTCGCGCCAGGTGCGGGTGGCCGGGTCCCAGCCGCTCGGCCGCTTCAGGTAGGGCAGTTCCTCGGGGGTGAGGACGGGGGCGGTGCGGACGCACTCCTCCACGGCCTGGCCGAAGCCGGTACGCCGGGCGAGGTGCAGCACGCGGTCGTCCCCGAGCGCATCGCCGACCAGCCGGGCGGAGGTGTCCGCGCTGCCGGTGTCGGCGCCCATCGCGTACTGGACGGGGCGCTCCTGGCCGAGCAGCCCGGCGAGCGCGTCGGGCAGCCACCGGGCGCCGTCGTGCGACACGAGGACCGCGGTCACCACGTGGCGCGGGAACTCGGGCGGACGGGCCGCATCGGGCGCCGACGCGGGGGCCGGGTCGAAGACTGCGGTGGCAGCGGCGTCTTGGTGGGCTGCCGTGTGGCTGTGCACGGACATCGAGGTACGGGCCCCGGTTCGGTGGTCTGAGGGTGGACGCCCGTGCCCGGTGGGGGCAGCGGGGGTCTCGGTCGGGCGACCACACTATCGGCTGGGCAACACGGCGGCCCGCCGCCTGTGGACAACCCACCGGCGACGGGCCTTACGCGACGTTTGTACTGATGTGACCGACGTTTGTGCTGATGTGACTTACGGGGATGACGTGCCGTTGGGCGGTCGGCGCCGTTCTACAGACTGTGGCCCTGCTTCGTACCCGTCGTCGTCCTCAGACGGCGGCCTTCTTCAGCCGGCGGCGCTCACGCTCGGACAAACCGCCCCAGATGCCGAAGCGTTCGTCGTTGGCCAGGGCGTATTCGAGGCACTCGGAGCGGACCTCACAGGCGAGGCAGACCTTCTTGGCCTCCCGGGTGGAACCGCCCTTCTCGGGGAAGAAGGACTCGGGGTCGGTCTGGGCGCACAGCGCGCGCTCCTGCCAGCCGAGTTCCTCGTCCGCGTCGTCGACCAGCAGTTGCTGCACCAGCTCGGTCATGTGCGCCCCTCGTCCGTCTTTCGCGTCCCCGTGATGTAGCCGTTACCGATTCCGGCTGAACGACACGAGTGAAATTACAAGTGTGCTGCTCCGGGCGAGTCAAGCCGAGATCTGCTATTGGGCCCCTTATTCACTCTGCGGAACCAAGGCCAAGCGGAAAGTGTTCAAATCGCCATAAACCTTGACACGCCGAAGGGGTCCGCGAGGGTGTCCGGTCCTCGTAGAACCTCTACGGGTGAGGACGCCCAGGCGTTCGATCTCGTTCCGACACCCGCGCCGGAGCGAACCGGATCACAGTCGGATCACAGGATCGCAACGGCGCTCGTGCGCCCGGTTGTGCCGCACCTTGTGTCCCCGGATCCCGCTGAGCAAACCTTTCACCTGGGAGATGAACCGGATGAGGTGAACCATGTCCCACATACCGGGCGTCGAGTTGACAGTGAAGGTGTGAACCGGTGTCCTTGTGGGCATGCTCGCGAACTTGGCACTCACCTCGACCCGCACCGCCGGGTCCCTCGGTGCTGCCCGCGCACGCTGTAGCTGTCGCTGTTCCGGCTGTTGAGCCCTCCCCCCTCGCTCCGGCCGTCACCGGGTCACCCACGACCCGGCCGCTGATTCCTCCGCTCCCACCGGGGCATCCCTCGCCGCCGCCCGCGACCCGGGCCCCGCGCGCACGCGTCCCACCCCAAGCCCCCGCTTCCCCGCCAAGGACCCGCCGCCTCCATGAACAGCGACAGCGACCTCCAGATCGCCGGTGACATCCTCGAAGTCCCGCACCTGCTCCAGGCTCCGCGCGAGCACCCGGCCACCGTCGCCGAGTTCGCCGGCCTGGCCCGCTCCATCGCCGCCGACCGCTCCCAGTGGGAGCACCTGGTGCGCTACGACGCCACGACCCGCTGGTACCACCGGCTGCGCACCGGCCCCGGCTACGAGGTGTGGCTGCTGTCCTGGGTGCCCGGCCAGGGCAGCGGACCGCACGACCACGGCCGCTCCTCCGGTGTGCTGACCGTGCTCGACGGCACCCTGACCGAACGCACCGGGCGCGGCTCGCGCGCGCTGACGCCGGGCGCCCAGCGGGTGTTCGCGCCGGGCTATGTGCACGAGGTCGTCAACGACGCGCTGGAGCCCGCGGTCAGCCTGCACGTCTACTACCCGGGTCTCACCGAGATGCCGATGCACCCCGGCGCGCACACCGCCACGGTGGCCCCGCACTGCGAGGCCCCGACGGAGGCCCGCTCCGTCACCGCGTGACACATCGTCGTCGCGGCCTGCAAGACTGCCTCCATGCGCATTGTGGTTCTGGCAGGCGGCATCGGCGGTGCCCGTTTCCTGCGCGGTCTGAAGCGGGCCGTGCCGGACGCGGACGTCACGGTCATCGGCAACACCGGGGACGACATCCACCTCTTCGGGCTGAAGGTCTGCCCGGACCTCGACACGGTGATGTACACCCTCGGCGGCGGCATCAACGAGGAGCAGGGCTGGGGGAGGGCCGACGAGACCTTCCACCTCAAGGAGGAGCTCGCGGCCTACGGCGTCGGCCCGGAGTGGTTCGGGCTGGGCGACCGGGACTTCGCGACGCACATCGTGCGGACGCAGATGCTCGGCGCCGGGTATCCGCTGAGCGCGGTGACCGAGGCGCTGTGCGACCGCTGGAAGCCGGGCGTGCGGTTGGTCCCCATGACCGACGACCGGGTCGAGACCCACGTCGCGGTGGAGCTCGACGGCGAGCGGAAGGCGATCCACTTCCAGGAGTACTGGGTGCGGCTGCGGGCCTCGGTGCCCGCCGAGGCGGTCGTGCCGGTCGGCGCGGAGCAGGCGAAGCCGGCACCGGGCGTGCTGGAGGCGATCGCCGGGTCCGACGTGATCCTCTTCCCGCCGTCCAACCCGGTGGTCTCCGTGGGCACGATCCTCGCCGTCCCCGGCATCCGGGAGGCGATCGCCGACGCGGGCGTGCCGGTGATCGGCCTGTCGCCGATCGTCGGGGACGCGCCCGTGCGGGGCATGGCCGACAAGGTGCTCGCGGCGGTGGGCGTGGAGTCCACGGCCGCGGCGGTCGCCGAGCACTACGGCTCGGGCCTGCTGGACGGCTGGTTGGTCGACACCGTCGACGCCGCCCAGGTCGAGCGCGTCGAGGCGGCCGGGATCCGCTGCCGGGCCGTGCCGCTGATGATGACGGACGTGGAGGCGGCCGCGCGGATGGCACGGGAGGCGCTGACGCTCGCCGAGGAGGTGCGGGCGGTTTGACCGGCTCGCACACGCCGTCCGACGGCTACCGGGTGTGGCCCGTCGCGGGGCTGCCCGAGGTCCGGCCGGGCGACGACCTGGCCAAGCTCATCGCCGCCGCCGAGCCGGGACTGGCCGACGGCGACGTGCTCCTCGTCACCTCGAAGATCGTCTCCAAGGCGGAGGGCCGGATCGTCGAGGCGTCCGACCGGGAGGCGGCCATCGACGCGGAGACGGTGCGGGTGGTGGCCCGGCGCGGTGCCCTGCGCATCGTGGAGAACCGGCAGGGGCTGGTCATGGCCGCGGCCGGGGTCGACGCGTCCAACACGCCGTCCGGCACGGTGCTGCTGCTGCCCGAGGACCCGGACGCGTCCGCGCGGGCGATTCGCCGGGGCCTGCGCGACCTGCTGGGCGTCACCGTCGGCGTGATCCTCACCGACACCTTCGGGCGTCCCTGGCGCGCGGGGCTCACCGACGTGGCGATCGGCGCCGCGGGCGTACGCGTGCTGGACGACCTGCGCGGCGGCACGGACGCGTACGGCAATCCGCTCAGCGCCACGGTCGTCGCCACCGCCGACGAACTGGCCGCCGCCGGCGACCTGGTCAAGGGCAAGGCCGCGGGACTGCCCGTGGCCGTGGTCCGTGGGCTGGCGCACACGGTGACCGACGACGACACACAGGGCGCGCGGGTGATGGTCCGTGGCGCCCGTGACGACATGTTCCGCCTCGGCACCTCGGAGGCGGTCCGCCAGGCGGTGACCCAGCGCCGCACGGTCCGGTCCTTCACGGACGAGCCGGTCGACCCGGGGGCGGTGCGCCGCGCGGTGGCCGCCGCCGTGACGGCACCGGCGCCCCACCACACCACCCCCTGGCGCTTCGTCCTCCTGGAGTCGGAGCGGTCCCGCACCCGTCTCCTGGACGCCATGCGCGACGCCTGGATCGCCGATCTGCGGCGGGACGGAAAGACGGAGGAGTCCGTGGCCCGGCGGATCCGCCGCGGCGACGTGCTGCGCAACGCCCCGTACCTGGTGGTGCCGTGCCTGGTGATGGACGGCTCGCACACCTACGGGGACGCGCGGCGGGACGGGGCGGAGCGGGAGATGTTCGTCGTGGCGGCGGGCGCGGGCGTGCAGAACTTCCTGGTCGCGCTGGCCGGGGAGCGGCTCGGCTCGGCGTGGGTGTCGTCGACGATGTTCTGCCGGGACGTGGTGCGCGAGGTGCTGGACCTGCCCGCGGACTGGGACCCGATGGGCGCGGTGGCGGTGGGCCACCCGGCGGAGGAACCTCGGCCCCGCCCCGAGCGGGACGCGAGCACTTTCGTCCGGGTGCGCTGAGCCGCGGCTGCGGACGCCTACCCTCATAGGGGCCCGCTCCACGACCACCCCCGGGATCTCTCGTGGCAGGACGTTTCTCTCCCCGGCCGACGCGCACCACCGTGCGCGGCGGCCATGTCGTCGTGCCCCCGGGCGTCCCGAGGCAGGCCGCGGGACCGGGCCGGGTGCGCACCTGGGTGCCGGACGGCCCCCTGGACCTCGGCCTGGTGTGCGGACCACTGCGGCGCGGCCCCGGTGACCCCACGTTCCGTACGACACCGGACGGTTCCGTGTGGCGGGCCAGCCTGACGCCCGCCGGACCCGGGACGCTGCGGGTGACGACGAGCGGCGGGGAGGTACGCGGGCAGGCGTGGGGGCCGGGGGCGGACTGGCTCCTGGAGCGGCTGCCGGAGATGTGCGGTGCGGCGGACGATCCGGCGGAATTCGTCCCCCGCCACAAGCTGCTGGCCCTCACGCAGCACCGGCGGCCGGGGCTGCGGCTGACGCGGACGGGGCTGGTGCTGGAGTCGTTGATCCCGTCGATCCTGGAGCAGAAGGTCACCACGGGGGAGGCGTACCGGGCGTGGCGGCTGCTGGTGCGCAGGTACGGCGAGCCGGCACCGGGACCCTGTCCCGACCGGATGTCGGTGATGCCGCCGCCCCGGACCTGGGCGCTGATCCCGTCCTGGGAGTGGCACCGGGCCGGGGTCGACGACAAGCGGGCGTCGACGATCCTGCGGGCGGTGCGGGTCGCCGCGCGGCTGGAGGAGGCGGTGGGGATGCCGCCGGCCGAGGCACAGGCGCGGCTGGAACGGGTGCCGGGGATCGGGCCGTGGACGTCGGCGGAGACGGTGCAGCGCAGTCACGGCGCGCCGGACGCGGTGACCGTGGGGGATCTGCATCTGCCGGGGATCGTGGGGTGGGCGCTCGCGGGCGACCGGGACGCGGACGACTCCGTGATGCTGTCGCTGCTGGAGCCGTACGCGGGTCAGCGGCATCGGGCGGCGCGGTTGATCCTGCTGAGCGGGAGGGTGCCGGAGCGGAGGGCTCCGCGGATGCCGTACGGGGACATCGGGCGGCTGTGAGCCGGGGTCGGTCCCGCTGATCGTGGGGGGGGGTGACGCGGCGTCGGTCCGCGACCCGGCGCCGACGTGTCTCCCGGTCGGTCCCGGCTGCCGGTGGTCGCGCGGCCCGGCCACTGCCGGGGTGCCGCCCCGTGCGGCACCTCACCGCATCCGGCATCCGCTCACTCGTCCGACGAGAACCGCACCGCCCCCGCCGGTATCCGCACGTCGCACCAGACCCGGACCCCCTCGCGGAGTTCGTTGCGCGCCCCCACCACCGCCCCGTCACCGATGACCGTGCCGGTGAGGACCGATCGTTCGCCGACCCGCGCGCGTGTGCCGATCAGGGAGTCCGTGACGACCGCTCCGGGTTCGATGACCGCCCCCGGCAGGATCGTGCTGCCGAAGACGCGTGCGCCCTCCGCCACGAACGCGCCCTCGCCCACCACCGTCCCGCCTGCCAGCTTCGCGTCGGGCGCGACCGTCGCCGTCGGCAGGACCAGCCGGTCCCCGCAGCGCCCGGGGACCGCGGGGGAAGGGGCGCGGCCCAGCACCAGGTCCGCCGAACCCCGTACGAACGCCGCCGGCGTGCCCAGGTCCAGCCAGTACGTGGAGTCGACCATCCCCTGGAGGTGCGCCCCGGCCGACAGCAGGTCCGGGAACGTCTCCCGCTCCACCGACACCGGCCGCCCCGCCGGGATCGTGTCGATCAGCGAGCGCCGGAAGACGTATGCCCCCGCGTTGATCTGGTCGGTGACGATCTCCTCCGGCGTCTGCGGTTTCTCCAGGAACGCCAGCACCCGCCCCGTCCCGTCCGTCGGCACCAGCCCGTACGCCCTCGGGTCGGTCACCTTCGTCAGGTGCAGCGAGACGTCCGCACCCGTCGTCTCGTGCGTGCGCACCAGCGCCCGGATGTCCAGCCCCGTCAGGATGTCCCCGTTGAAGACCAGCACCGGGTCGTCCGGCCCCGAGTGCAGCCGCGACGCCACGTTGCGGATCGCGCCGCCCGTGCCGAGCGGTTCCTCCTCCGTGACGTACTCGATGTGCAGTCCCAGCGACGAACCGTCCCCGAAGTACGGTTCGAAGACCTCGGCCAGATAGGACGTGGCCAGCACGATGTGCTCGACGCCCGCCGCTCTCGCTCTCGCCAGCTGGTGCGTCAGGAAGGGCACTCCGGCCGCCCGGACCATGGGCTTGGGTGTGTGCACCGTGAGCGGGCGCAGCCGTGTGCCCTTTCCGCCGACCAGGAGGATCGCTTCTGTCACCTGTCGTCTCTGCTTCCTGCCGGGACCGGCCGCACTGTCGTTTCGGCCGGCCAGTGTATGCAGACCGTTCCACAGCACTCTCGACGGCCGTGTCTCCGGCAGGAAGGTCCCCGTCGGCCCGCGCCGGGCGTCAGCGCCCCTGGTAACGGGCCGCCGCGGCACGGGCGGTGCCGAGTTCGGAGTAGAGCTTCCCCCCTGGGCACGCGGTGTTGAACCCGTCCCGGTGACCGGAGATCACGTTCAGTCGCACCTTCTTGCCTTTTCGGTAGAGGTTGCCACCGGCGGACTTCAGGTATGTCTTGCCGCGCGGATTCATGCCGTGCAGACCGAGCTTCCACGCGGTGAGCCGGGCGATGGCCTTCACGGCCGACGACGACGGCTTCTTGGACCCGTACGAGCCGAGGACCGCGATGCCCGTGCTGTTGCTGTTGAACCCGAGGGTGTGGGCGCCGAGGACGGGCTTCGCCACTCCCCCGGCGCGGCCCTCGTAGATGCGGCCGCACTTGTCGACGAGGAAGTTGTAGCCGATGTCCCGCCAGCCCATGCTCCGTACGTGGTAGCGGTAGATACCGCGGATGAGCGACGGCGCCTGCGAGCACGTGTAGCCGTTGCCGGTGGCGGTGTGGTGCACGAAGGCCGCCTTGACCTTCTTCGTGTACACGAACCTCTTCTCCCGCAGGCTCTCGTCCGCACCCCAGCCGCGTCGGGTGACGATGCTCGGACGCGGGCCGATGTACGGCTTCGCCTGCTGCCCGTCGGCCCCGGCGCCGCGCGGGGCGGGCGATTCCCGCTGCGTCCGTGCCCGGGGCGGCGCCTGCATCTCGTCGGCTCCGGCCGCGGGCGCGTCCTTGCCGGGGTCGACGAGTTCGACCCGCAGGCCGGAGGGCAGTGCGGGCGCGGCCCCGGCCCGCGCGGCGGAGGCCTGGGGGGCGGAAGCGTG
>NZ_JBIAIG010000012.1:0-197782 GCF_042871235.1 Streptomyces sp. NPDC005931 | reverse complement strand
GTTGCTCGGCGTGCTCGGCGTGCTCGGCGTGCTCGGCGTGCTCGGCGTGCTCGGCGGAAGCGTGCGCGGCGTGCTCGGCGTGTTCCGCGGAAGCGTGCTCGGCGTGCTCGGCGTGCTCGGCGTGCTCGGCGGAAGCGTGCGCGGCGTGCTCGGCGTGCTCGGCGTGCTCGGCGTGCTCGGCGTGCTCGGCGTGCTCGGCGGAAGCGTGCGCGGCGTGCTCGGCGTGTTCCGCGGAAGCGTGCGCGGCGTGCTCGGCCGACGCGTGAGCGGGGGAGACGCGGGCGTCGGGGCTCCGGGAGCCGGCGGCGCCCTGCCCGGCCTCCGCGGATCCCGTCGACCCCTCCGGCCCGGCGGGCTGCGCGGACGGGGCCGCCTCCCCGCGGACGCGGATCTCCACGCCGTCCGAATCGCCCACCCACAGCGGTGTCGTGGCGCCGCGGACGCGGCCCGAGGTCCGCTCGGTGGTGTCCGGGTCGGGCGCGTGGTCGGCGCTGTGGGTGTCGAGGTCCTGCCAGGCGGACCAGGTGCCGGTGCCGGCCGCGCGGGTGCGGACCTGCACGCGGCCCTGGAGGGCGGCGCCGGGGTCGTCCCAGATGACCCCGACGAGGGAGAAGTGCCGTACGGCCCGGGGGGTGAGGCCCAGGACGGGGGCGCCGGTGGCGCGGTCACGGGTGAGGTGCTGGAGGGGCAGCGACTGGGTGCTGCCGGGGACGTCGGACTCGGTCGTCACCGCCGGGGGCGTGGCCGCTTCTGCCGTCGGCGCCGGTCTCGCCGCGGCCGCGGTGGCGGGCGGGGCGAGAGGGAGGGCGAGGGCGGCGGCGCAGGTGACACCGATTGAGGAAGCAAGGATTCCACGCATACGCCGAGCTTGGACAGAGTCGGGCGTCCCTGCCATCCGGGAATTGACGGTCCGTCGGAGGACGTTCCCCCGAACCGGTGGCCCCGGTGCTCGGTGCGCGGGGGTCCGCCCGCGTACGCTTGCACGGGTGAACGCCACCGATCGCACCCCTGCCGACCTGCTGAGTTCCGCGCTCGCCGCGGACCCGGGACGCCCCCTGGTGACCTTCTACGACGACGCCACGGGCGAACGGGTCGAATTGTCCGTGGCCACCTTCGCCAATTGGGTGGCCAAGACCGCCAACCTGCTCCAGGACGAGCTGTCCGTCGAGCCGGGCGACCGGGTGGCGCTGCTGCTGCCCGCGCACTGGCAGACGGCGGTGTGGCTGCTGGCGTGCGCGTCGGTGGGCGTGGTCGCCGACGTGGCCGGGGATCCGGCGGCGGCCGATGTCGTGGTGAGCGGGCCGGACACGCTGGAGCGGGCGCGGGCCTGCCGGGGAGCACGGATCGCGCTCGCGCTCAGGCCGCTCGGCGGGCGCTTCCCGCAGCCGCCGGAGGGGTTCGCCGACTACGCCGTGGAGGTGCCGGGCCAGGGCGACCGGTTCGTGCCGTACGCGCCGGTCGACCCGGACGAGCCGGCGCTGATCGTGGCGGGGCGGGAGTTCTCCGGCGCGGAGGTGGTGGAGCGGGCCCGCGCGGAGGCGACGGGGCTCGGGCTGACCGGGCCGGGCTCGCGGATCCTGTCGCTGCTGCCGTACGACACGTGGGAGGGCCTGAACGCGGGGCTGTACGGCCCGCTGGCCACGGGTGGCTCGGTGGTCCTGTGCCGGCACCCGGAGCAGCTCGGCGCCGATGCCCTGGACAAGCGGGTGGAGAGCGAACGGGTCACGGCCATCGCCCGCTAGCGACTCCCGGGGCGCCCCCACCCCGCCCGAGTCACCCCACCCCGCCCGAGTCACGCCCGAACGAGCCACCCAGGCCCCGGCCGCCCACCGAATCCCCCGTTCGGCCCAGCACCGCCCGCCCTCCGCCCCTCTTCGGGTCATCCTCGTACCAGCGGCACTGCCGCACGCCGCACGCGCGCACGTCGTACGCACCACACACCCGTACGCCGTCCCGTACGCAGTGAGGGGTGGACCGGTCATGAGCGACACCTCAGGCATGTCCTCCGGGGGGCGCCGGCGGCGGCGCTGGGCGCGCGGTACCGGGTTCACGGTCGCCGGTGCGCTCCTGGTGGCCGCCGGAGCGGGCTGGGCGGTGTACACCAAGCTCGACGGGAACATCACGCCGGACGAGGCGGCCGCGGCCGAACTCGCGCGGTTCGAGCGGGAGCGGCCCACCGCGCTGGTCAAGGACGCCCGGAACATCCTGCTGATCGGATCGGACTCCCGTTCCGGCGACGACAACCGCCGCTACGGCAGGGACTCGGGGACCGAACGCTCCGACACCGTGATCCTGCTGCACCTCTCGGCGGGCCGGCGCAGCGCCACCGCCGTGTCCATACCCCGGGACCTGATGGTGGACGTGCCCGGGTGTCTGCGCCGGGACGGCACCCGGACCGAGCCGATGTTCGCGATGTTCAATTACGCCTTCGAGGTCGGCGGCTCGGCCTGCACGATCCGTACCGTCGAGAAGCTCACGGACATCCGCGTCGACCACCACATGGTCGTGGACTTCCACGGTTTCAAGAAGATGGTCGACGCGGTCGACGGCGTCGAGGTGTGCCTGCGCGAACCGGTCGACGACAAGGCCGCGGGGCTCCGGCTGCCGGCGGGCCGGGTCACGCTGAACGGAGAGCAGGCGCTCGGTTATGTGCGCGCCCGCAAGTCCCTCGGCAACGGAAGCGACACCGACCGGATGGAGCGGCAGCAGCGGTTCCTCGCGGCGTTGGTGAACAAGGTCCGCGGCAATGACGTCCTGCTGAATCCGGTGAAGCTGTATCCGGTTCTCGACGCGGCCACCTCGTCCCTCACCACCGACCCCGGACTGGCCAGCTTGCGTGGTTTGTACGAACTCGTACGGGGGCTGCGGGACATCCCCACGGAACGGGTGCAATTCCTCACCGTTCCGCGGGAGTCCTATGTCGGCAACGCCAATCGGGACCAGCTTGCGCAACCCGCGGCGGAGAAACTGTTCGAGCAGTTGCGCAGGGACGCGCCCGTGGCGGTCGCCCGTGGTGACGCGTCCGATTCCGCCGCGGAAAGCGGGGATTCGGGCACGGGCGACAAGGACACGGACGGTGACGGAATGAGCACGGAAAAGCAATCGGGGGACACCTCCGGCACCGCTTCGCCCGCGCCGACGTTCTCCGGGAACACCGCCGCCGAGGACACCTGCGCGTAAAAGCACCTCCGGGCAACTCGGAGGCAGTGAAGCCGCGTCAATGGAAATGGGCGAATTGCCCGGGTGTAGGGGCGTGGAATTCGTCACCGGCGTCGCCGGGGGCCGAACTTGCCGGTTAGTGTGAGCGATCCGGTGCGTCCGTTCCTTCAGGCCCGTCCTGAGGTCGCGCACTGTGTGACCGAGACCCGAGCGCCTTGGGAGGGGAAAGGCGCCGCGTGGCCCCGACGGAGGATCGGACAACCGTGGACGCGCAAGGCCGTGGGCGGGCGGAGAACATCGACCCCGCAGACCAGTGGGTGCTCAATCCGAACACCGGTGAATACGAACTGCGACTGACTCCTTCCACAGCGCAGTCGGCCATCCCCAGTCCCCGCAGACCGCGCTCCGCCGGCGGCGGCGCCGCGGGCACCCCGCGCGGCCGTACGGCGGCCCCGCCCCGCGCGCCGGACCGGCCCGGCCGGGACACACCCGGCCGTGAGGTGCCGCCGCAGCGCAGGCGCCGGGGCGCGCCCCCCGAGCCGCCGCCGGGCCGCCGCGGACGCCGGCCGGCGCAGCGCAGGCCGAAGGCGAAGAAGATCCTTCTGTGGACCGGCGGCACCATGGCGTTCGTGCTGCTGGCGGCCGGCACGGCCGGCTATCTGTACCTGGAGCACCTCAACGACAACATCACGTCCGTGTCCGACGACGGCGCGAGCACCGGTGGCTTCCAGAAGGACAAGGCCATCAACATCCTGCTGATCGGCACGGACAAGCGCACGGGCGCGGGCAACGAGGGCTACGGAGACAAGGGCAGCGCCGGGCACGCCGACACCACGATCCTGCTGCACGTCTCCAAGGACCGGACCAACGCCACCGCGCTGAGCATCCCCCGTGACCTGATAGTCGACATCCCGGACTGTCCGACCACGCAGGAGGACGGCTCCCAGAAGGTGATCGCGGGCTCCCCCGGCGCCCGCTTCAACACCAGCCTCGGCCAGTCCGGCCGGACGCCCAGCTGCACCATGCGCACGGTCACGGAGCTGACCGGGATCAAGCCGGACAACTTCATGGTGGCCGACTTCAACGCGGTCAAGACGCTGACCTCGGCGGTCGGCGGGGTCGAGGTCTGCCTGGCGAAGGACATCGACGACCCGGACTCCCATCTGAAGCTCCCCAAGGGCACGCACACCATCGAGGGCGAGACGGCGCTGGCGTACGTGCGGACCCGGCACTCGGTGGGCTTCGGCGGCGACCTCAGCCGGATCGGTCTGCAACAGCAGTTCCTGAGCGCGCTGATGCGCAAGCTGAAGTCGAACGACACGCTCACCAGCCCGTCCAAGATGATCAAGCTGGCGGAGGCGGGGACCGAGGCGCTCACCGTCGACTCCCAGCTGGACAGCATCAACAAGCTGAAGGACCTGGGGCTGGAGCTCGGCAAGCTCAACACCAAGAACCTGACGTTCACCACGGTGCCGGTGGTCGACAACCCGTCCGAGAAGGTGAAGGCCACCGTGGTGCTGGACGAGTCCAAGGCGCCGCAGGTCTTCGACCTGATCCGGACCGACGTGTCGTTCACCGACGTGGCGCAGCAGAAGAAGAAGGAGAAGGCGGCCGTCGCCGCGCGGCTGGAGGGGCCGAAGGCGGACGCGTCCGAGGTCCGGGTCCGCATCCTCAACGGCGGGGCCAAGGGGGGCAGCGCGCAGGCGATGCTCAGCTGGCTCCAGGTGGAGCAGGGCGTGACCAAGTCGGAGAACGCCGGGAACGCGCCGGAGAGCCTGAGCCGGACCACCCTCGAGTACGCCCCCGACCAGGCCGACCAGGCGCGCCGCCTGGCCGACATCCTGGGGCTGTCCGGGGCGGCGATGAAACCCGGCGAGAGCGTCACCAACGCCCAGGGACTGCCCGCGATGACGCTGACCCTCGGCGAGGACTTCAAGGGCGCGGGTGTCTCGTTCACGCCGCCGGACAAGGCGCCCGCGGACATCGAGAAGTCCACGGCTGACAAGGTCGAGTGCGCCAAGTGACCTGACGGGCCTGTCGTGCGTCTTACGGGACGCACGACAGGCCCGTTCCACGGCGCGAAGGGGGAGACGCAGGGGATGACGCAGAGCGGTGTGCGCGGGGAGGGGACCCGGCCGGGGAACGCAGCGGGCCGTCCGGCACCGGACGGGGCGGCGGGCCGGGACGCGCGGCGCTCCCGGGACGGCGGTGACGACGGCCCGGGAAGAGGCCGGACGGGCCGGCGGCACGGCGGGCACGGCCCCCGGCGGGGTCGTCGCGCACTGCGCTGGTCGGCGACCACGCTGGCGGTGCTGATACTCGGGACGGCCGGCGTCGGCTACCTCTACTACCGGCACCTGAACGGCAACATCGAGAAGGGGCAGCGCAGCAGCGGCGACTCCAAGGCGCGCAGGAGCGAGCCGAACGCGGCCGGGCAGAGACCGTTGAACATCCTGCTGATCGGCTCCGACAGCCGGGCCTCCGACGAGAACGTGCGGCTGGGCGGCAGCCGGGACCAGCGGGGCAACCCGCCGCTGGGCGACGTGCAGATGCTGATCCACCTGTCCGCGGACCGCAAGAGCGCAGCCGTGGTGAGCATTCCGCGGGACACCCGCGTCGACATCCCCGAGTGCACCGACCCCGGATCCGGGGAGACCTACCCGGCGACCAACGCCATCATCAACCGGACCCTGGGCCGCGGCGGCGCCGGCTGCACGCTGGCGACCTGGGAGAACCTCACCGGGGTCTACATCGACCACTGGATGACGATCGACTTCGCGGGCGTGGTGAGCATGGCCGACGCGGTCGGCGGCGTCGAGGTCTGTGTGAACCAGAACGTGTGGGACCGCCCGCTGCCCGGCGTGCCCGGCGGTTCCGGACTGAAGATGCGGGCCGGCAGCCACAAGGTCGAGGGCGAGCAGGCGCTGCAGTGGCTGCGCACCCGGCACGCCTGGGGCAGCGACCTGCTGCGGGCGCGGGCGCAGCACATGTACATGAACTCGATGATCCGCACCCTGCGCGGACAGAACGTCTTCACCGACACCGGCCGGCTGATGGACCTGGCGGAGGCCGCCACCAAGTCCCTCACCGTGTCCGAGGAGATCGGCAGCGTGAAGAAGCTCTACGGCCTGGGCATGCAGCTGAAGTCGGTGCCGCCGGACCGCATCACCATGACGACGCTGCCCACCGTGGAGGATCCGCAGAACCGCAACCACCTCGTCCCGGCCGGCGCCGACGCCGAGCAGGTGTGGGCCATGCTCCGCGACGACGTGCCCTTCGACGACAAGGGCGGCGCGGCGGACGCCAGGAAGGCGCGGGAGAAGGAGAAGACCGAGGACCCCGCCGCGCCGGACGCGCGGATCCGGGTGCTGGTGCAGAACGCCACCCGGTCGGAGACGCTCGGCCCGGTCGCCGGCCGGGCGAAGGCCGTCGCCGGGGCGCTGGTGGCCAAGGGCTTCGCGCAGGCCGCGGCGGACACCTCGGGCGCCCGTGCCGAGGACCGCACCCTCGTGCGCTATCCCGGGTCCGAGCTCAAGGGGGACGCCCAGCGGGTCGCCGAGTCCCTCGGCATTCCGCCGAGTTCGGTGAAGCAGGCGGAGGACGTCGCCGGGGTCACGGTGGTCGTGGGCGCGGACTGGCGTGAGGGGGAGGCGTATCCGAAGAAGTCCTCGCCCAGGGCGGGCGACCTTCCCGACCGGGTCGACGCGCTCAACGGCGGGGAGAAGGACAAGTGCATGGACGTCTACAAGCCCTACCGCTGGTAGGGGGCGGACACCGGACGAGCCTCACCGATCCGGCCATCGGGGCATACCGGCCGGTTGCACGGAAGAGTGATTTGTCACTGGCGTCACTCCAGGTCGGACCGGGCGGATAGTGTGAGCGATCCAGTGCCCCGGCCGCGAGGATCGTCCTGGCGCCGCGCACTGTGGTGACCAGTACCCGCGGGCACCCCCGGAGGGGGACTGCCGCGTGGCCCCGACGGAGGATTCGAACGACCGTGGACGCGCAAGGCCGTGGGCGGGCGGAGGGCACCGACCCCGCAGACCAGTGGGTGTTCAACCCGAACACCGGCGAGTACGAGCTGCAACTGGGTTCCTCGGCACCGCAGTCGGCCGTCCCCGGCCCGCGCAGGTCCGGCCCGCCCGGACCGCCTCCCCCGCCCGGCGTGCCCGGCGCCGGCAGAGCCGCGGGCACCCGCGCCCAGGCGCCGGGGCGTGCGCCGGAGCGACCAGGGCACGGGGAGGCGCCCGGCCGTGACGTCCCGCAACCGCGCAGACGCCGTGGCGCCCCCGAGGAGCCGGGCCGGCGCGGGCGCCGGCCGACGCAGCGGCCGAAGACCCGGAAGGCCCTGCTGTGGACCGGCGGCACCGTGGCGTTCGTCCTGGTCGCCGTGGGCGGCGGCGGATACCTGTACCTGCGGCACCTGGAGGGCAACGTCTCGACGACCGACGTCGGCGACGCGGGCAAGAGCAACTTCAGCAAGGACGAAGCCTTCAACATCCTCGTCATCGGCACCGACAAGCGCACCGGCAAGGGCAACGAGGGCTACGGCGACAAGGGCAGCGCCGGGCACGCCGACACCACGATCCTGCTGCACGTCTCCGAGGACCGGACCAACGCCACCGCGCTGAGCATCCCGCGCGACCTGATAGTCGACATCCCGGACTGCCCGACGAAGCTGGAGGACGGTTCCGAGAAGGTGATCCCGGGGCTGCGCGGCGTCCGCTTCAACCGGAGCCTCGGCGAGGGCGGCCGGGACCCGGGGTGCACGATGCGCACGGTGAAGGAGGTCACGGGCATCCAGCCCGACCACTTCATGATGGCCGACTTCAACGCGGTCAAGACCCTCACCACGGCGGTGGACGGCGTCAAGGTGTGCCTCGAGCACCCCGTGGACGACAAGGAGTCGAAGCTGAACCTGCCCGCGGGCGAGTCTACGGTCGAGGGCGAGGACGCCCTCGCCTTCGTCCGCACCCGACACAGCTTCGGCAACCAGGGCGACCTCGACCGGATCAAGGTGCAGCAGCACTTCCTGGCCTCCCTGATGCGCAAGATGTCCTCCAGCGACACCCTCACCAGCCCCACGAAGCTGGTGAAGCTGGCCGAGGCCGCCACTGAGGCACTGACCGTGGACACCGGCATCGGCAGGGTGAGCACGCTCAAGGACGTCGCCCTGGAGCTGAAGAAGGTGCCGCCGAAGAACATCTCCTTCACCACCGTCCCGGTGCGGGACAACCCGGCGGAGCAGGTCAAGGCGACCGTCGTCGTCGACGAGACCAAGGCGCCGCCGCTCTTCGACGCCATCAGCAACGACGTGTCGCTCACCGAGGTCAAGAAGCGGCAGAAGAAGGAGAAGGCCGCCGTCGCCGCGCGGCTGAAGGGGCCGAAGGCGGACGCCTCCGAGGTGCGCGTGCAGATCCTCAACGGCGGGGCCGAGGGGGGCAGCGCGCAGGCGATGCTCAGCTGGCTCCAGGTGGAGCAGGGCGTGACCAAGTCGGAGAACGCCGGAAACGCACCCCGGGAGCTGAGCCGGACCACCCTCGAGTACGCCCCCGACCAGGCCGACCAGGCACGGCGCCTGGCCGACATCCTGGGGCTGTCCGGGGCGGCCATGAAGCCCGGCGAGAGCGTCACCAACGCCCAGGGACTGCCCGCGATGACGCTCACCCTCGGCAAGGACTTCGAGGGCGCCGGGGTGAAGTTCGGCGGTGCGGGCGACAGGGTGCCGGACGTGGACAAGTCCACGGCCGACAAGGTGGAATGCGCGAGCTGACGCCCGGCCGGGCCGATGTCCGGCACGGACCGGCACTTGTGGAAATCGGTTGAATTCCTGGGGCAACTGACGGGCCCGTCGTGCGTCTAACAGGACGCAGGACGGGCCTGTCTCGTGACGTGAGAGGTAACAACGGGTGGGGAGGACGGGGGAAGTGACGCGGAACGCCGTGCAGGAGGCGCGGGGGACGCTCCGTGACGGACGGCGGGAACCGGGCCCCGGGGCGGACCCGTCCGACGAGGACGCGCCCGCGCCCGGTGCGGACGGGTCCGGCGGAGGCGCGGACGGATTCGCCCCCGGCGACGGCGCGGGACGCCGGCCGGGGCGCGGGCGGCGACTGCTGAAGTGGTCCGCGGCCGTCCTCGCCCTGCTCATAATCGGCGCCGCGGGCGCCGGTTACCTGTACTACCGGCACCTGAACGGCAACATCGAGCAGGACCCCCTGAACCTGGGCGACCACCAGGTCGCCGAGCCGACGCCCAACGCCGCCGGCCAGACCCCGCTGAACATCCTGCTCATCGGCTCCGACGCGCGCGACACCGAGGAGAACCAGCAACTCGGCGGCGCCCGCGAGACCTTCGGCTCCACCCCGCTCGCCGACGTGCAGATGCTGGTCCACCTGTCCGCCGACCGGACCAACATGTCCGTGATCAGCATGCCCCGCGACACCCTCGTGACGATCCCCAAATGCACCGATCCGGACGACGGGACGGTGTACCCGGCGAGCGAGGGGCGGGTGATGACCAACCAGAGTCTCGGACACGGCGGACCCGGCTGCACGGTGGCCACCTGGCAGGAGCTCACCGGCATCCACATCGACCACTTCGTCATGGTCGACTTCGCGGGCGTGGTCGCCATGGCGGACGCCGTCGGGGGCGTCCCGGTGTGCGTGGACGCCAACATCCACTCCCGCGACAGCCAGGGACACGGCTCCGGGCTGAAGCTGCCCGAGGGGACCCACCCGGTCAAGGGCGAGCAGGCCCTCCAGTGGCTGCGCACCCGGTACGGCTTCGAGGACGGCAGCGACCTCGCCCGCGCCAAGGCCCAGCACATGTACATGAACTCGCTGGTCCGCCAGTTGCGCGAGAACGCCACCCTGTCCAGCCCCAACAAGCTGCGCAGACTGGCCGAACAGGCCACCGAGGCACTCACCGTCGACCCCGGCCTGGACACCGTCAAGAAGCTCTACGACCTCAGCAACGAGCTGCGCAAGGTGGAGCCGGAGCGCATCACCATGACCACGATGCCCAACCGCTACGTGGGCGCCCGCGTGGAGCCGACCGAGGACGCCGAGAAGCTGTTCCGGCTGGTGCGCGAGGACGTCGCCCTGGACGGCAAGGACGAGAAGCCGGCCGCGGCGACCCCCGGGGCCACCCCCTCCGACGCCGCCGCGCCCGACGGTGAGATCGCGGTCCAGGTCCGCAACGGCACCCGGACCGACACCTTGGCCGCGGCCCCCGGACGGTCGAGCGCCGTCGCCGGGCTGCTCGAGGAGAAGGGCTTCACGGACGCTTCCGCCGACACCACGAGCTCCCTGAGCGAGACGCGGACGGTGGTGCGCTACCCGAGCGCCGACCTGGAGGGTGACGCGCGGCGCGTCGCCGAGGCACTGGGGATCCCGTCGGACGCGGTGAAGCGGTCCACCGACGTCTCGGGGGTCACGCTCGTGGTGGGCGCCGACTGGCGCGAGGGCACCGCGTACACGGCTCCCGAGCAGGACGACACGACTCCCGAGTCGGCGCACGCGCTCAACGGGGCGGACGACACGGCGTGCATGCGCGTCGACCCGGCCTTCACCTGGTAGGCGACGCGTGAAGGTCCCTGGAGGACCGGAGATCGCCCGGAGGCGGGGCCAGGCGCCCGATCACATCAGGCAGGAACGCGGGCCGCGCGGATGGTTGCGGGAACCCACCAGCGTCTTCGAGCGTTACGGACGACGACCTGATCGTTTTACTGCGGGACACGACGGCGGTGCCGTCGTCGGGGGAAGTGAGCACCTCATGACCATGGTGGGCCTGTTCTGGATCGCCGAGGGCGATGTGTACCTGGGCGCGAAGCCGTCCGGCCTGGCTCCCGGGGTCCGTCTGAGCCCCGACGGCGTGGTGGCGCTCGGCGACGGGCAGTACGCCCTCCACCCCTGGGAGGACGTGCGTGCCCTGACGGTGACGGACGCCCCCGTGAAGACCCTGAGACACCAGGTCGGCGTGGTCGGGAACCTGGCCCTGGGTGCGGTGACGGGCTGGGTGAACGAGCCCGCGCCGATGATGACGGTGCGCATGGAATCGTCCTCCGGTGAACACGAGTTGGCGGCATTCGTGGCCGCGGCCGCCGGCTACTCCCCGACCGAGCTCGACCTCTCCCACACCCTCCTGTCCCGCCTCACCGAGGGCGCCGCGACGATGGCCACGACGCTGGCGTGCATGTCGGAGTGGGGGCGTGCCTGGGAGGGCGGATCACCCCGGGCGGCGGAGCGGGAGAGGCTGCTGCGGGAGTGGGTGGGCTAGGGCCTGGCCCGTCGTTCGGATCCCGCCGCGGACGCGGGACGACAAGGCGCCGTCGCCTCCCGGCGTCCAGGTCCGGACGACAGCCCTGGAGAGACGCCAACAGGCCCCGTCGCCGGGGAGGGGCCCATCAGACGTCGGGTGGGTCAGGCCGCCGGGGCGTCCGCGTGGACCGCGGGACGGCGCGAGGCGATGACCTTCCGCGCCAGCGAGCGCGGACTGGTCAGGAAGCCCCAGCCCCACGACATGTGCATGGTCGCCAGCGCCACGGGGATCTGGAGCCGCGCCTTCAGCGGCAGCCCCTTGCCCGCCGGTATCGAGCCGAGCACGATCCCCGCGAGGTAACCGCCGGGCACGGCGAAGCCCCACGGCGTGAGCAGCGCGCCCACCACGGCCCCGGCCGCGATCGCGCACACGGCGGTCGGCGGGGCGAGGTAGCGCAGGTTGATGGAGCCGGCGTGGTAGCGGGCGACGACGTGCCGCCAACGGCCGTAGTCCTTGTACTGCTTGGCCAGCGCCCGCACGCTCGGCCGGGGCCGGTACGACACCTTCAGCTCGGGCGAGAACCAGATCAGCCCGCCGGCCTCGCGGATGCGGAAGTTCAGCTCCCAGTCCTGGGCGCGGATGAACTCCACGTTGTAGCCGCCCTGCTGCTCCAGCGCCTCGCGGCGGAACACGCCGAGGTAGACGGTCTCGGCGGCACCGGCCTGGCCGCCGGTGTGGAAGGCGGCGTTGCCGACGCCGATCCTCGAGGTCATCGCGGCGGCGACCGCGTGCTCCCAGTCGTTCTCCCCTTCGGCGTGCATGATGCCGCCGACGTTCTGCGCGCCGGTCTCCTCCAGCAGGCGCACGGCGGTGGCGATGTAGTTCGGGGAGAGCATCCCGTGCCCGTCGACGCGCACCACGATCGGGTGGCGGGAGGCCTTGATCGCGGCGTTGAGGGCGGCCGGGGTGCGGCCGGTGGGGTTGGGCACGGTGTGCACCCGCGGGTCCTCGGCCACGAGCTCGGCGGCGATCTCGTCCGTGCGGTCCGTGGACGGACCGAGGGCGATCACGACCTCCATCTCGCCGGCGTACTCCTGGGCGAGGATCGCGCGGACGGCGCCGCGCAGATGCCGCTCCTCGTTGAGGACGGGCATGATCACGGAAACGGCGGGGAGCCGCACGTCGGGATTGGCGTTCATAGGGGCCTCACGTTACCGCGAACGGGGGACACCGGTGCGCGTGCCGGGGGCGCTGCGCCGGGCCGCAGATCGTATCGGCCTACGGTGCTCACGATCCCACGCACGGCCGTCGCCCGGAGGTGTCCCCATGCCCACACCACCACGGTCCCCCCGGCCCCGCGGCACCGCCCGGCGCCGGCCGCGGCCGCCCGCCGAGCCCTCGCGCGGCGCGGCGCCGCCCCCCGCGGGCCGCACGAGGCCGCGCTGGACGATGCGGGCGGCGACCACGCTGTCGGTGGTGGTGCTCGCGGCGGCCGGGATCGGGCACGCGGTGATGACCAGCCTGGACGCGGAGATCGACCGGGTGGACCCGTTCCGGGACATGAAGAACCGTCCCGAGGCGGGGCACGGCATGAACGTCCTCCTGGTGGGCACGGACGGCCGCGAGAAGCTCGACCGGGCGGAACGGGCCAAGTACCACCTGGGCGGGGCACCGTGCCGCTGCACGGACACGATCATGATCGTGCACATCTCGGAGGACCGGAAGCGGGCCAGTGTGGTGAGCCTGCCGCGCGACTCCTACGCGATGACGCCCCCGCACACCGACCGGGTGAGCGGCGAGAAGCACCGGGGTCACCCCGTCAAGCTGAACGCCGCGTACGCCGAGGGCGGGCCGGAGCTGACCGTGCGGACGGTGGAGAAGATGACGCGGGTGAAGATCGACCACTATCTGGAGGTCGACTTCACCAGCTTCATGCGGACCGTGGACGTGGTCGGCGGTGTGGAGATCTGCACCGACCAGCACCTGAAGGACAGTCACACCCGGCTGGACCTGCCGCCCGGCCGGCACACGCTCGAGGGCGGAGAGGCGCTCCAGTACGTGCGTGCCCGCCACGTCGACGGGGCGGCCGACCTCGGACGGGTGAAACGCCAGCAGCGGTTCATGGCGGCGCTGGTGCACCGGGTCACGTCCTCCGGCCTCCTGCTGAACCCGATCAAGTTCCGTGACGTGACGCGGGCGGTGCTCGGCTCGGTGCGGGCGGACAAGGGCTTCGGCGCGGACGAGATGCTGGCCCTCGGGCGGGCGATGCGGAACTTCTCCCCCTCCTCCTCCGAGTTCACCACCGTGCCGATCGGGCGGTCGGGGTACGCGGTGAAGGGCGTCGGCTCGACGCTGAGGTGGGACCCGCAGAAGTCCGAGGAGATCTTCGAGGCACTGCGCCGGGACCGGCCGCTGACGGTGCGGCGCACCCCGGGCGCGGCGGTGCGGGTGCCCGTCGACCCGCGGCAGATCAGGGTCCAGGTCGCGAACGGCACACCGACGGCGGGCCTGGGCCGGCGCGTGGACGCGGCGCTCGCGTCGACCGGGTTCCGCACGACACGCACCCCGGTCAACGCCGCCGACCGCAGGGTGCAGCGGACGATCGTCGCCTACGACCCCCGCTGGGACCGCTCCGCGAAGTCCCTCGCGGCGGCCCTGCCCGGCAGCGAACTGCGCGCGGTGAAGAACCAGGGCGCCACCCTGAAGGTCATCGCCGGCACCGACTTCGTGAAGGTCCGCAAGGTCCGCGCGGCGGACCCCGGCAAGGGCGAGTTCGGCGTCGTCCGCGGCGACGAGGTGGGCTGCGCCCCCTGACGCCGGGGGGCCGGGCCTCCTTGCGCCGGCCCGCCCCGTACGGCGCCGCCCGCCCGTGGGGTCAGTCCTCGAAGCCCTCCGCCGCCCGCTTCTCGCGCAGCTCCATGATGGCCCGGCGGCGGGCGAGGCGGTGGGTCCGGCGGATCTGCGCCTCCTGGTAGCGGCGCCTGTCCCGCTCCGTCTCCGCTATCACCGGAGGGACGCGGCGGGGCTTGCCGTCGGCGTCGACGGCGGCGAACACCAGGTAGGCCGAGCCGACCTGGGTGGGTGGGGCGGACTCGTTCCATCGTTCGGCCAGCACCCGCACGCCCACCTCCATGGACGTCCGGCCGGTCCAGTTGACCTGGGCCTTCACATGGACCAGGTCGCCCACGCGAACCGGTTCGAGGAACGCCATCTCGTCCATCGACGCCGTGACCGCGGGCCCGCCGCTGTGCCGGCCGGCCACCGCGCCCGCCGCGTCGTCGACCAATTTCATGATCACACCGCCGTGCACCGTGCCCAGGAGGTTGGTGTCGTTGTGGGTCATGATGTGGCTGAGGGTCGTACGGGACGCCGAGGTGGGCTTGCCCGGGATGTCCGGACTCTCCGTCTGTGCGGCTGGGGCCTGGTCTGTCATGGCCTCCACCTTATGACGAGGCGACATCCGGGGAATTTGTGTCAGCTTCGCAACAGCGGGGCCCTGATTTTCCGACGCCCCTGTCTGGCGGACCGTCCGCACCTGCACACTGTTGCCCATGAACGATTGGCCCGAGGCATGGTCCGACGACAACCGCGGCAGCCGCTACGGACGCGGGAGCGCGAGCGCACGGCCCGAGAGCGCCCGTGTCATGCGGCAGGTGCGCCGCGGCCAGGCGGCCCCGCCCGGGCAGGGCGGGTACGGCGTGCCGCAGCAGCCGTCGTACGTGGACGGCCAGGGCCACGGCGGCTACGACAGCGGCTACAACACCGGCCAGGTCTACGGCTCCCCCGCCGGCGGCGGCCCGTCCGGTGACGGCGGCTACGTCACGCGCCCCGCGCCCGACTGGCGCCGCCGGATCAAGTGGACGACGATCACCGTCGTGACCGCGCTGGTCGTGACGACCGTCGGCACGTACTTCTGGGCCGACTCCAAGCTCAACCGCGAGGTCGACCTGTCCAAGGTCATCGACCGGCCGGAGAAGGGCGAGGGCACCAACTACCTGATCGTCGGTTCCGACAGCCGGGCCGGCATGTCGGCCGAGGACAAGAAGAAGCTGCACACCGGGTCCGCCAAGGGCAAGCGCACGGACTCGATGATGATCCTGCACACCGGTGGCAACGGCCCCACCCTGATCTCGCTGCCCCGTGACTCGGACGTGGAGATACCGACGTTCCGGGGCTCCGAGTCCGGCAAGACCTACCAGGGCACCGGCCGGCACGTGAAGCTGAACGCCGCGTACGCCGAGGACGGGCCCGAACTGCTGGTGCGGACCGTCGAGTTCAACACCGGCCTGCACATCGACCACTACGTGGAGATCGGCTTCGCCGGCTTCGCGAACATCGTGGACGCCGTCGGTGGCGTCGAGATGGACATCCCGCAGGACATCAAGGACACCAAGTCCGGCGCGGACCTGAAGAAGGGCCGGCAGACGCTGAACGGCGAGCAGGCCCTCGCCTTCGTCCGCACCCGGTACGCGCTGGCCGGCTCCGACCTGGACCGCACGAAGAACCAGCAGAAGTTCCTGTCCGCCCTCGCCAACCAGGTGGCGACTCCGAGCACGGTCCTGAACCCCTTCCGGCTCTACCCGACCATGGGCGCGGGCCTGGACTCGCTCATCGTCGACAAGGAGATGGGCCTGTTCGACCTGGCCGACATGTTCTGGTCCATGAAGGGCGTCAGCGGCGGCGACGGCACCTCCATGAACATGCCGATCTCGGGCTCCTCGGGCGGCAACCTGGTCTGGGACAAGACGAAGGTGAAGCAGCTCGTGACCGAGCTGAACAACGACGAGAAGGTCACCGTCAAGGGCAAGTGACCCGGAAGCGGCACAAAGGCCCGGGGCACCCCGCGGGGTGCCCCGGGGGGTGCGGTGTCCCGTCACATCGTGGCGCCAGCCATGGAGCGGCACATCTCGGCGCAGCGGCGACAGGACTCGGCGCAGCGCATCATCTGGGCGTCGTCCGGCATGGACATACACGCCTCGGCGCACATGTCACAGGCGCGGGCGCACATCGCGCACATCTCCGCGGCGAGCGGCGAGCGGCGCATCATCATGTCGGCGCACATGCGCGTCATCTCGGCGCAGTCCATGAGGGCGCGCATGATCTGCACGGGGGCCTGACCGGCCATCTGCAGACAGGAGCTCATGGTCTCCTCGCACATGCTGTGGCACGACATGCACGCCTCGACGCAGTCCTGCATCTCCTTGCTCATCGCCGTGGCGGCAGGCTGCTGGGTCATGGTTCCTCCCGGGGGACGAGAGGGGGCCGGGGGTCGGCCCCCGCCCCTCCGTCCTACGCCCCCCGCCCCATGACCGCCACAGGACGGAACCCGCTCCGTCGCCGGGGAGGGACGGAACGGGTTCCGGGGAGAGCCGCGGGGGTCGCGGGTTACGGCAGGTCGCGGGTCACGGCAGGTTCCTGGCCATGACGATCCGCTGGACCTGATTCGTGCCCTCGTAGATCTGCGTGATCTTGGCGTCGCGCATCATGCGCTCCACCGGGTAGTCGCGGGTGTAGCCGTAGCCGCCGAGCAGCTGGACGGCGTCCGTGGTGACCTCCATGGCCACGTCGGAGGCGAAGCACTTGGCCGCGGCGCCCTGGAAGGTGAGGTCGCTGTCGCCGCGCTCCGACTTGGCGGCGGCGGCGTACGTCAGCTGGCGGGCGGCCTCGATCTTCATGGCCATGTCGGCGATCATGAACTGGATGCCCTGGAAGTCGGCGATCGGCTTGCCGAACTGCTTGCGCTCCTTGACGTAGCCCTTGGCGTAGTCGAGGGCGCCCTGGGCGATGCCGAGGGCCTGGGCGGCGATGGTGATGCGGGTGTGGTCCAGGGTCCGCATCGCCGTGGCGAAGCCGGTGCCCTCCTCGCCGATCATGCGGTCGGCGGGGATGCGGACGTTGTCGAGGTAGACCTCACGGGTCGGGGAGCCCTTGATGCCGAGCTTCTTCTCCGGGGCACCGAAGGAGACGCCCGGGTCGGACTTCTCGACGACGAAGGCGGAGATGCCCTTGGAGCGCTTCTCGGGGTCGGTGACCGCCATCACCGTGTAGTACTCCGAGACGCCGGCGTTGGTGATCCAGCGCTTGACTCCGTTGAGGACGTAGTGGTCGCCGTCGCGGACCGCCTTGGTTTTCATGCCGGCCGCGTCGGAGCCGGCGTCCGGCTCGGACAGGCAGTACGAGAACATCGCGTCGCCCTTGGCGAGCGGGGTCATGTACCTCTTCTTCAGCTCCTCGGAGCCGGAGAGGATCACCGGCAGGGAGCCGAGCTTGTTGACGGCGGGGATGAGGGAGGAGGACGCGCAGACGCGGGCCACCTCCTCGATGACGATGACGGTGGCGAGCGCGTCGGCGCCGGCGCCGCCGTACTCCTCGGGTACGTGGACGGCGTGCAGGTCGTTCGCGACGAGCGCGTCGAGCGCCTCCTGGGGGAAGCGTGCCTCCTCGTCCACCGCGGCGGCGTACGGCGCGATCTTCGCCTCGGCCAGCGAGCGGACGGCGTCGCGGAGCATGTCGTGCTCCTCGGACGGGCGGTACAGGTCGAAGTCAGCCGATCCGGCCAAGGTCCCTCACTCCAAAGACGATGAAGACGACGCTCAGATTGATGCTAATTACCGTTAAGTAACTCGAATTTTAGGACTGTTGCGGGCGCGGGTGTACGTGAGTTTGGCGACAACGCGCAAGTCCGCCGGGTGAGGCGTGCCCGCGCGTCCCGGCTATGCTCGGGCCCGCACTACCTGCCGTATACCCCTGGAGCACCCATGGCCCTCAAGATCACCGTGATCGGCACCGGTTATCTCGGCGCGACACACGCGGCGGCCATGGCGGAACTCGGGTTCGAGGTGCTGGGTCTCGACGTGGTGCCGGAGAAGATCGACAAGCTCCGGCGGGGCGAGGTCCCGATGTACGAGCCGGGCCTGGAGGAGCTGCTGCGCAAGCACGTCGCCGGCATCGAGGGCTCGACCGGGCGGCTGCGGTTCACCATGGACTGGGCCGAGCTCGGCGAGTTCGGCGACGTCCACTTCCTGTGCGTGAACACCCCGCAGCGACACGGCGAGTACGCCTGCGACATGTCGTACGTCGACTCCGCGATCGCCTCGCTCGCGCCGCACCTCAAGGGCCCCGCCCTGGTCGTCGGCAAGTCGACCGTGCCCGTCGGCTCCGCGGACCGGCTGGCGGCCTACCTGGCCGAGCACGCGCCGGCCGGCGGGGACGCGGAGCTGGCCTGGAACCCGGAGTTCCTGCGGGAGGGTTTCGCGGTGCAGGACACCCTGCACCCGGACCGGATCGTGGTGGGTGTGCGCAGCGACCGGGCCGAGAAGCTGCTGCGGGACGTGTACGCCACGCCGATCGCCGACGGCTCGCCGTTCGTGGTCACCGACTTCCCGACCGCGGAGCTGGTGAAGACGTCCGCCAACTCGTTCCTGGCCACCAAGATCTCGTTCATCAACGCGATGGCCGAGCTGTGCGAGGCGACCGGTGGGGACGTGGCCCGGCTGGCGGAGGCCATCGGGTACGACGACCGGATCGGGAAGAAGTTCCTGCGGGCCGGGATCGGTTTCGGCGGCGGATGCCTGCCGAAGGACATCCGGGCGTTCATGGCCCGCGCCGGTGAGCTGGGCGCGGACCAGGCGCTGACCTTCCTGCGGGAGATCGACTCGATCAACATGCGCCAGCGCGGCCGAATGGTGGAGCTGACCCGGCAGGCGCTGGGCGGCGGGCCGTTCCTGGGCAAACGGGTGGCGGTGCTCGGCGCGACCTTCAAGCCCGACTCGGACGACGTCCGGGACTCGCCGGCGCTGAACGTGGCCGGGCAGATCCACCTCCAGGGCGGCCAGGTCACGGTGTACGACCCCAAGGGCATGGACAACGCCCGCCGCATCTTCCCGACCCTGGGCTACGCCGACACGGCGCTGGACGCGGTGCGCGGCGCGGACGTGGTGCTGCACCTGACGGAGTGGCGGGAGTTCCGCGAGCTGGACCCCGGGCGGCTGGGCGAGGTGGCGGCGCAGCGGCTGGTCCTGGACGGGCGCAACGCGCTCGACCCGGAGACGTGGCGGCGGGCCGGGTGGCGCTACCGCGCGATGGGGCGCCCCACCGCCTGACGAGGAACGGGTGACGCCGGTTCGGCCGAGGCTCAGTCGGCCGAACCGGCGTCTTGTTGCATTCTGCCCCACTGGGCGCGGAGCCGGTACGGGTGACGTCTTCTTCACCCCCTTCACCCCCTTCGTCCCCCTCATGCCCCCGGGCCCGGGCGTCCGCGCTCCGGGCGTCCGGGCGTCCGCGCTCCGGGCGTCCGCGCTCCGGGCGTCCGGGCGCCGGCTGCGCCGCCCGCCCCGGTACGGCTACGCACCCTTGGCGCGGTAGCGGCGCATCTTCGCGCGGGCACCGCACACCTGCATCGAGCACCAGCGGCCGCGCCCGGCGGGGCTGCGGTCGTAGTAGGCCCAGTGGCAGTCGGCGGCCTGGCACGCCTTCAGCCGGTCCCAGGTGCCCTCGACCAGCGCCTCGGCGACCGCGGCGGCGACCCGGGAGAGCAGGGGGCGCGCGTCGGCCGGGGCCAGGGCCGCCGAGCCGTCCGCCGGGTCGACGGACACCACCAGCGGGGCACGGGCCAGCAGCTCGCCGAGGGGGGTCACCTCGCGGTGCGGCGGGTGCCCGGCGTGGGCGAGCAGGGCGGCCCGCAGCGACTCGCGCAGCTCGCGGGCCCCGGGCAGGTCGTCCTCGGCGAGCCCGAACGGCGTGCGGCCCGCCGCTGTGTCGAGCGAATCGGCGCCCGTCTCCACGTCCAGCGTGTTGACCAGGGATTCGATCAGCGCCAGCGAGCCGGGGGCCGGCGATTTCTCACTCATGCTTGCGACGTTACCGCCCATGCAGGAGTATGCAGTAACACCGTTACCGGTTATCCGGCTCTATGGGTAACCGACGGACTTCGAGGAGGAAGTCATGGCTCTGAGCACCGTGGGCGCCGTCGTCCTGGACTGCCCCGACCCGCGCGCACTGGCCGGGTTCTACGCCGAGCTCCTGGGCGGCACGGTCGAGGGCGACGGCGACTGGGTGGACCTGAAGGTGCCGGGCGGTCCGGCGCTCGCCTTCCAGGCCGCCCCGGGACACGTACCGCCGCAGTGGCCGGCCGCGGACCACTCGCAGCAGTTCCACCTGGACCTGACCGTCGAGGACCTGGACGCGGCCGAGAAGGCGGTCCTGGCGCTGGGTGCCGAGCCACTGGACACCGAGGACCGGGCGCGGACCTTCCGGGTTTACGCCGACCCGGCCGGGCACCCGTTCTGCCTGTGCGCCTGCTGACAACGGGAGGTTCCATGGCCGCCGCGGCCCGTCTGCGTTCCGTCGTGCTCGACTGCCCCGACCCGCGGGAGCTGGCACGCTTCTACGCGGCCGTGGGGGGCGGCGTGCCGGAGGAGGACGACCCGGACTGGGTCGTCCTCGAGGTCCCCGGCGGGCCGCGGCTCTCCTTCCAGCGGGTGGCCGGATACACCCCGCCGGAGTGGCCGCGGGCCGACCGCAACCCCCAGCAGTTCCACCTGGACTTCGACGCCGGCGGCACCTGGGAGGAGGTCGACGCGGCCGAGGAGAAGGTGCTGGCGCTGGGGGCACGCGTGCTCGACCGGGAGGACGACGAGAAGAAGGACTTCCGGGTGTACGCCGACCCGGCGGGTCATCCGTTCTGCCTGTGCCGGATCGAGCAGCCGTAGCGGGGACGGGCCCGGCCGGACGGCTCAGCCGTCCGGCGCCGTGATCGTCCGCCGTCGTCGACGCGGAGCGGCGCCGGTGGGTCGCGTGGACGGCGGAGGACGGGGCGTGCCGCAGTCGCGGCACGCCCTCGGCGTCACCGCGGCGATCGGCCCGGAGCGGGTGGGGGTGCGGCTCTCCCCCGGGCTCACCGGGACGGCACCGAGGAGGGCGGCACCGACGCCCTCCACCCGGCCCTGGCCGGCCCTGGCCGGGGCGCCGGCGGGGCTGGGACTCGGGTACCGGCACCTCTGGTGTACACCGACCCGGACGCACCCCTTGTTCCACCGGATCCGGGCAGCCTGGCCGGGCACGCTGATCGCCGACCCCGTCCTGCCGGAGCCGACCACCGAGGCCGTGCCGCGGGCGGCCGAGCGGCTGCCGAGCGCCGACGCGGACCTGATCGCGCTCGGCCGGCCCATCCTGCCGATCCCGACCCGGTGCGGCGGCTGCGGCTGGGCGCACCACTGAACGAAGTGCGCGACCGCTGCCTCATGTACGGGGCGGGGCGGCCGGCTGCACCGACCACCCCACCCTCGACGACCTGGCCGCGCGGGCTCAGACGTCGGTGCCGTCCAGCGATTCCGGCGTGGCGTTGGACGGCGCGCGGGTCGCCTGAAGGTGCCGCGCCACGTCCTCCGCGTCGCCCAGCACGCGCACCGCGTTCTTCCAGGTCAGCTTGGCCAGATCGGCCTTGGACCAACCGCGGTCCAGCAGTTCCGCGATCAGGTTCGGGTAGCCGGAGACGTCGTCGAGGCCGTCCGGGGTGAACGCGGTGCCGTCGTAGTCGCCGCCGATGCCGAGGTGGTCGATCCCGGCGACCTCGCGCATGTGGTCCAGGTGGTCGGCGACCGTGGCCGCCGTGGCGACCGGGCGCGGGGTGCGCTCCTCGAAGGCGCGGTGGACCTTCATGGCCTCGGCCGTGGTGTCGAGCGGGTGGAAGCCGTGGGCGCGCATGTTCTCGTCGGCCGCGGCCGTCCACTCGACGGCCGCCCGGAGGACGAACTTGGGCACGAACGTCACCATCGCGACACCCCCGTTGGCGGGCAGCCGTTCCAGCACGTCGTCGGGGATGTTGCGGGGGTGGTCGCAGACCGCGCGGGCCGAGGAGTGGGAGAAGAGCACCGGCGCGGTCGTGGTGTCCAGCGCGTCCCGCATCGTGGTGGCGGCGACGTGGGAGAGGTCGACCAGCATGCCGAGCCGGTTCATCTCCCGCACGACCTCACGCCCGAACGCCGACAGGCCACCCACCCGGGGCTCGTCGGTCGCCGAGTCCGCCCACGGCACGTTGTCGTTGTGCGTGAGGGTCATGTAGCGCACGCCGAGGGCGTACAGCCCCCGCAGGGTGCCGAGCGAGCCCGCGATGGAGTGCCCGCCCTCCGCGCCCATGAGGGAGGCGATGCGTCCCTCGCCGCGCGCCGCCTCCATGTCGGCGGCGGTGAGCGCGGGCGTCAGGTCCCGGGGGTGACGGGCCTGGAGCTGCCGCACGCAGTCGATCTGCTCCAGGGTGGCCGGCACCGGGTCGGGCAGGTCCGCGCGCACGTACACCGACCAGAACTGCGCACCGACCCCGCCCGCGCGCAGCCGCGGGATGTCGGTGTGCAGGTGGGCGCTCTGGTCGCCGGCGATGTCGCGGACGTCGAGGTCGTAGCGGACCTGTTCGCGCAGCGCCCAGGGCAGGTCGTTGTGCCCGTCGACGACGGGGAACTCGGCGAGGAGCGCGCGGGCGTCGTCGAGGGAGGTCACCGGGCTCACTTCCCGAAGCCGAAGCCGTTCGCGGAGCCCTCGACCTTGGCGCGCAGCCGCTTGCCCTTCTCCGTGGCCTGGTCGTTCAGGTCCTGCTGGAACTCCCGCATCCGCCCGAGGAGTTCCTCGTCGTGCGCGGCGAGGATGCGGGCCGCGAGCAGACCGGCATTGCGGGCTCCGGCCACCGAGACGGTGGCGACCGGGACTCCGGCCGGCATCTGCACGATGGACAGCAGGGAGTCCATGCCGTCGAGGTACTTCAGCGGCACGGGCACGCCGATGACCGGCAGCGGGGTGACGGAGGCGAGCATGCCGGGCAGGTGGGCGGCGCCGCCCGCACCCGCGATGATCACCTTCAGCCCGCGGTCCGCGGCCTGCTCGCCGTACGTGATCATCTCGCGGGGCATGCGGTGCGCGGAGACGACGTCGACCTCGTAGCCGATCTCGAACTCGTCGAGGGCCTTGGCCGCCGCCTCCATGACGGGCCAGTCGGAGTCCGACCCCATGACAATGCCGACAACTGGGCTCATTCGGTGATCGTGCCTCTCAGGTAACCGGCTGCGTGACGGGCGCGCTCCAGCACGTCGTCCAGGTCGTCGCCGTAGGTGTTGACATGGCCCACCTTGCGGCCGGGCTTCACGTCCTTGCCGTACATGTGGATCTTCAGCTGGGGGTCGCGGGCCATGCAGTGCAGGTACGCGGAGTACATGTCCGGGTAGTCGCCGCCCAGGACGTTGACCATGACCGTCCACTTCGCGCGCGGGCGCGGGTCGCCGAGCGGCAGGTCGAGGACGGCGCGCACGTGGTTGGCGAACTGACTGGTGATCGCGCCGTCCATGGACCAGTGACCGGAGTTGTGCGGGCGCATCGCGAGCTCGTTGACGAGGATGCGGCCGTCGCGGGTCTGGAACAGCTCCACGGCGAGATGGCCGACGACGCCCAGTTCCTTGGCGATGTTCAGCGCCATCCGCTCGGCTTCGAGGGCCAGGGCCTCGTCGAGGTCGGGGGCGGGGGCGATGACCGTGTCGCAGACGCCGTCGACCTGCCGGGACTCCACGACCGGGTAGGCCACGGCCTGGCCGTGCGGGGAACGCACCACGTTGGCGGCCAGTTCGCGCACGAAGTCGACCTTCTCCTCGGCGAGCACGGGCACGCCGGCCTTGAACGGCTCGGCGGCCTCCTCCGCGGAGTGCACGACCCACACGCCCTTGCCGTCGTAACCGCCGCGGACGGTCTTGAGCACGACGGGGAAGCCGCCCGCCCGCCGCCGGCCGCCGTCCTCGCCGGAGGGCCCTGCGGGCCCGCCCGTTTCGAGCTCGGCCGCGAACGCGGCCACGTCGGCCGGATCGGAGACGATGCGGTGCCGCGGGCAGGGCACGCCGATCGCGTCGAGCTTCGCGCGCATCACCCCCTTGTCCTGGGCGTGCACCAGCGCGTCGGGGCCGGGACGGACGGGGATGCCGTCCGCCTCCAGCGCCCTGAGGTGCTCGGTGGGCACGTGCTCGTGATCGAAGGTGATCACGTCGCAGCCGCGCGCGAACTCGCGCAGCGTGTCCAGGTCGCGGTAGTCGCCGACGACGACATCACCGACGACCTGCGCCGCGGAATCCTGCGGAGTGTCACTGAGGAGCTTGAACCTGATGCCGAGCGGGATGCCCGCCTCGTGTGTCATACGAGCGAGCTGGCCACCGCCGACCATGCCGACTACCGGGAACGTCACGTCCCCAGGGTATCGGCCGCGCCACGGTGGCCGATTTCCCGCCCGCCCCGCGGGACGGTCTGCGGTCCACGGCGTCGTCCGCAGGAAGATCGCGCGGAAGGGTGGTTAGCATGGCTGGGTTGACACAACCGACGGACGGGAGCCTTCAGGCGATGGGACGCGGTTCCTCGGGGCTCCGGCGGCTCTTCCAGGAGGTCGCCAAGTTCGGCGCGGTGGGCGGAGCGGGCCTGCTCGTCAACCTCGGCGTGTTCAACCTCGTGCGGCACGTCACCGACCTGCAGGTGGTGCGCGCCAGCGTCATCGCTACCGTCGTCGCCATCGCCTTCAACTACCTCGGCTTCCGGTACTTCACGTACCGCGACCGCGACAAGAACCGCCGTACGCGTGAGATGTCGCTGTTCCTGCTGTTCAGCGTGGTCGGCCTGGTGATCGAGAACGGCCTGCTCTACGCGGCCACGTACGGCTTCGGCTGGGACAGCCCGTTGCAGAGCAACATCTTCAAGTTCCTCGGCATCGCCGTCGCCACGCTGTTCCGCTTCTGGTCCTACCGCACGTGGGTGTTCCGCGCGCTGCCGGTCCGCGATCCGGCGGCGGGGGCGGATCCGGTCGCCAAGGGGGACGGCTCCCGGCAGCCGGCCAGGCAGCGGGTTCCCTAGCGCCAGGCAGCGGGTGCCCCGGCAAGGCGGGGCCGGGTCAGCGCACCGTACGGCTGCCGGCGTCGTCCGAGGACTTCCGCGGCGGCGTACGGGAGAGGAACAGGCCGAAGACCGCGGGCTTGGCCTGGAGCATCTCCAGCCGTCCGCCGTCCGCCTCCGCCAGGTCCCGGGCGACCGCCAGACCGATACCGGTGGAGTTGCGGCCGCTGATCGCCCGTTCGAAGATCCGCGCGCCCAGGTCGGCGGGGACGCCGGGCCCCTCGTCGGTGACCTCGATGACGACCTGGTTCCCGGTGACCCGGGTGCGCAGGGCCACCGTGCCACCGCCGTGCATCAGCGAGTTCTCGATCAGCGCGGCCAGGACCTGGGCGACCGCGCCCGGTGTGCCCACGGCCTTCAGGTTCCGCTTGCCGGAGCTGACGATCGCGCGGCCCGCGCTGCGGTAGGCGGGGCGCCACTCGGCGAGCTGCTGCTGGATGACCTCGTCCAGGTCGAACGTGACGGCGGAGCCGGTGCGCGGGTCGCGGGAGTTGGTCAGCAGCCGCTGCACGACGTCCGTCAGCCGCTCCACCTGCGTCAGCGCGATCGTGGCCTCGTCCTTCACGGTGTCCAGGTCGTCGGTGAGGGTGATCTCCTCCAGCCGCATGGACAGCGCGGTCAGCGGGGTGCGCAGCTGGTGGGAGGCGTCGGCGGCCAGCCGCCGCTCGGCGGTCAGCATGCGGGCGATGCGCTCGGCGGAGGCGTCCAGCACGTCCGCGACCCGGTCCAGCTCGGGGACCCCGTACCGCTTGTGCCGGGGGCGGGGGTCGCCGGAGCCGAGGCGTTCGGCGGTCTCCGCGAGGTCGGTCAGCGGGGAGGCGAGGCGGTTGGCCTGGCGGATCGCCAGCAGCACGGCGGCGATCACCGCCAGCAGCGCCACCAGCCCGATGATCAGCAGGGTGCGGCCGACCTCCCGGGTCACCGAGGAGCGCGGCTCCTGGACGGTGACCGTCTCGCCCTCCTCGCCCCCCGCCGAGGCGGTGATCACGTCGCCGTCCGGCTTGCTGCCCACCTCGATGGGCGGCTTGCCGGGGATGCGGATCACCGCGTAGCGGTCCTCGGCGACCTGGTCGCGCAGCACCTCGGCGCTGACCTGCTCCTCGACGATCAGCCGGCTGTCGACGATGCTGGCGAGCCGGACCGCCTCGGACTCCACCCGCTCGCGGGCGCTCTCGGTGATGGTGCGGGTCTCCACGATCACCAGGGAGACGCCGAATACGGCGATCACGACGAGCACCACGGCGAGCGTGGACTGGATCAGACGGCGGCGCATGTCCTCTTACCCCACACGAACCCGCGACGCGGCGCGCGGCGGACCACGGCCGGGTTCAGCTCTTCTCGAATCGGAAGCCCACGCCGCGCACGGTCGCGATGTAGCGGGGGTTGGCCGCGTCGTCGCCGAGCTTCTTGCGCAGCCAGGAGATGTGCATGTCGAGGGTCTTGGTGGAGGACCACCAGGTGGTGTCCCAGACCTCCCGCATCAGCTGATCGCGGGTGACGACCCGGCCCGCGTCCCGGACCAGCACCCGCAGCAGGTCGAACTCCTTCGCGGTGAGCTGGAGTTCCTCCTCGCCCATCCAGGCCCGGTGCGACTCGACGTCGATGCGCACGCCGTGGGTGGCGGGCGGCTGCTGCGGCTCGGCGGCACCGCGCCGGAGCAGGGCCCGCACCCGGGCGAGCAGTTCGGCGAGCCGGAAGGGCTTGGTGACGTAGTCGTCGGCGCCCGCGTCCAGGCCGACCACGGTGTCCACCTCGTCGGCCCGCGCGGTCAGGATCAGGATGGGAACCGCGTGCCCCTCGGAGCGCAGCCGCCGGGCGACCTCCAGGCCGTCCATGCCGGGCAGCCCGAGGTCCAGCACCACCAGGTCGACGCCCCCCTGGATTCCGGCGTCGAGCGCGCTGGGTCCGTCCTCACGCACCTCGACCTCGTAGCCCTCCCGGCGCAGGGCGCGGGCCAGCGGCTCCGAGATGGACGCGTCGTCCTCGGCGAGCAGTACACGGGTCATGGCAGTGATGGTAGTCCCGCCGCGGTACGCGCCGGGGTGTGATCGCCCGCGGTGATTCTTACCTTCGGCACATCCATTTCTCACCTTCCGGGGACCTGGTACGGACCTGGGTGTGTGGGGTGCGATCCTGGAAAGGACCTTGGAATGGGCGATCGCAGTTCCCTTCAAACCTGTGATCCCTGTCTCAAGTTCTTCCATATCCGGCAGTGTCCTGCCGTATGGTGAATCCACGCCTGTTGCACCCGGGGGACCTTTGGCGGCACTGACGCCGAGGGTCTCCTTTTGTGTGCGGGTCGTCGGGGTGCGTCCCGCCGGCCCCGGAAGGAATGACCTGTGGCCGGGCCTCGTCGCGCAGTGGTGCGCGGCAGGGCGTGGATCCCGGTGGTCGCCGTCCGCCGCTCCGCGATCCGGAGCGGACTCCCCCGGGCGTGGGGTGGACGGCAGGGCCCGCCGGTGCCGGCCCCCACCGGGCGCTTGCGCGTTCCCGCGCGACGCGTCCCGACCAGCAAGGAACGACCATGGCGTCCAGCCTGACGAAGGACTCGGTCACCCCGGGCACCCCCGGTTCCGAGAAGACCTTCTTCGGCCACCCCCGCGGACTGGCCACTCTCTTCATGACCGAGATGTGGGAGCGGTTCTCCTACTACGGCATGAGGGCTCTGCTCCCGCTGTACCTCGTCGCTCCGGGCGGCCTGAACCTGGGCGCGGGCGCCGCGACCGCGATCTACTCGGTGTACGTGTCGCTGGTGTACCTGCTCGCGATGCCGGGCGGCTGGTTCGGCGACCGCGTGTGGGGGCCCCGCAAGACCGTCGCCGTCGCCGGCGCGGTCATCATGCTGGGCCATCTCACGCTGGCCCTGCCCGCCTCCGGCACCTTCTTCGCGGGCCTCGGCCTGGTCGCCATCGGCTCCGGTCTGCTGAAGGCCAACATCTCGACGATGGTGGGCCACCTCTACGACGGTCCGGACGACCCGCGCCGCGACGGTGGCTTCACCGTCTTCTACATGGGCATCAACCTCGGTGCCTTCGCCGCACCCCTGGTCATCGGCACCATCGGTGAGAGCGTCAACTGGCACCTGGGCTTCGCGCTGGCCGCGCTCGGCATGGCGCTGGGCCTGGCGCAGTTCCTGCTGGGCAGCCGTCACCTGGACGCTCACTCCAGCGTCGTGCCGAAGCCGCTGTCGGCCGAGGAGACGGCCTCCACGCTGCGCAAGGCCGCGCTGTGGGCGGGCATCGCCGTGGTCGCGTACGCGATCGTCGGCTTCTCCGGCCACTACACGCTGAACTGGATCCTGGTCCCGCTGACCCTGCTCGGTGTGATCATCCCGGTGATGGTGCTGGCCCGGATCAAGCGGGACAAGGAGCTGGACCGCGCGGAGCAGTCGAAGATGTCGGCGTACATCTGGTTCTTCGTCGCCGCGGCCGTGTTCTGGATGATCTACGACCAGGGCGGCTCGACCCTGTCGATCTTCGCCGACTCCTCCGCCGACAACCGCGTCCTGGGCTGGGAGTTCCCGGTCTCCTGGTACCAGTCGGTCAACCCGGTGCTGATCATGGCGCTGGCCCCGGTCTTCGCCTGGATCTGGCTGGCGCTGAACCGGCGCGGCAAGGAGCCCAGCACGATCGTGAAGTTCGCCTCCGGTCTGCTGCTGGTCGGCGCGTCCTTCTTCCTGTTCCTCGCCCCGCTGTCGATCGCCGAGGGCGGTCACAAGGCGGCGGCACTGTGGCTGGTGGCGATCTACTTCACCCAGACCGTCGGTGAGCTGCTGCTCTCCCCGGTGGGCCTGTCGGTCACCACGAAGATGGCGCCCTCGAAGTACGCCTCGCAGATGATGGGCGTCTGGTTCCTCGCGGTCACCGCGGGCGACGCCACGACCGGTCTGCTCTCGATCGCCGGCGTCGACCTGAACAAGACGGGCATCGTCGCGATGGAGGCCGGCCTCGCGATGGTCGCCGGTGTCGCGGTGTGGATGTACCGCAACAAGGTCAAGTCCCTGATGGGGGACGTGCGCTGAGTCCCGCCGACCCGGCGCCGGCCACCTGACGGCCGGCCGAGGGCCCCGCATCCCGACGGGTGCGGGGCCCTCCGGCGTGTCCGGGACGTGCGGGGGCGTGAGGCGGGACGACGGGTGCGCGGTGCGTCGCCGACGGTCCGCCGACGGACCGGTGACGGCCGGGGCGCGTGGGGAGTGACGTGCGATGACACACGAAACGCCGGCTCGGGAAGGCTGCCGAACCGGCGGTGATCCGGGAGGACGCTCGGGCCCGAGCGCGACGCCGGGGCCGGTACGGGTGCCGGGCGGGCTCCGACGCGTGCCGGGCGTGGGCGCCGCGCGTACTAGGCGGGGGCTCCGAGTTCCGCCCACACGGTCTTGCCCGCGACGCCGGGGGTGCGGACCACCCCCCAGTCCAGGCAGAGCCGCTGCACGATGAACATGCCGTGGCCACCGGGCCGGCCCGCACGGTGCGGGGTGCGCGGGGCCGGCTGGCCGGTGCCCCGGTCGGTGACCTCGATCCGGATCACCTTGTTGTCGCAGGTGAGGTGCAACTGGTCCGGGCCCTCGGCGTGCAGGCAGGCGTTGGTGACCAGCTCCGAGACGACGAGCAGGACGTCCTCGGCGGCGGCCCGCTGGTCGGCGGTGGCGGCGGGCAGCCAGCCCCACGCGTACAGCGCCTGGCGGGTGAAGTCGCGGGCCAGCGGCACGACACCGCTCTGGTCGTCGAAACTCAGCCGGCGGACCTGGCCGCCCGCCGACGTCCCTGACGACCCCGCGGACCCCGCCGGCCCGGACGGCGCGGCCACGCCCCCGTCGGGCGCACTCGCCGCCGGCGCGCCGCCCCCGGGCGCTCCGGAAGCGCCGCTGGGCTCCGGACCGCGGTCGCCCGGCGAGTAAGGCCGGGTGGTGCTCATCAGCGCTTCACCTCACCGATTCACCGGTTCACCATTCAGAAAATCCCTACACCGTCAGTCACGCAGTGCGCGGCGGGTCGGTTCTCCGCACCCGCGCCACCACGGCAGCCGACAACTCCAGATGTCTCCTGCCCGAGCGGACCGGTGGAACACCCCCGTTTGCACACGGAGAAACGCGCCCGGAGCCGGACACCGGTCGACCGCGGCCGGGACGCCGCGCCGGCCCTCCCACGCGGATCATCCGGAGTCGTCGGCCAGGGCCGCGTCGAGAGTGTCGTGGACGGAGAACACCGCGTCCGCCCCCGTGATCTCGAAGACGCGTGCGACCACGGGCTGCATGCCCACCAGGTGCACCCCACCCCCGGCCGCCTCCGCCTTCAGCCGGGCACCGAGCAGCACGTTGAGCCCCGTGGAGTCGCAGAACTCCAGTCGCGAACAGTCGATGACAAGCCGCTTGAATCCCTTGGCGAGGCAGTCCTCCAGTGGCTCACGCAACAAATCGGCGGTGTGGTGATCCAACTCACCCGCCGGAGTCACGACGGCACTAAGGCCCTCTTCTCGCACCTCGACCAGAAGCCGGCCCGACTGTGCGCTGCCGACCGTCCCGCGGTCCATGCCGTCTCTCTCTCCCGACGTCGTGTCTGCTTCCTGACGCCCTCGAACATTACGCCCTCCCGCCGGGCTCCGACACCTGAACAATCACCCACAAACCGACATATGCGAACAGAATGCACTTGCGGTGGGCTCGGGGGAGCGGGTAGGGCTAGTAAGGACACGCACCCGACACGGCCGGCTTTGGAGGCGCCGCACACCGCAGTGCACGTACTGGCTTCGGCAGCCATATGCCGAGAACGATGGAGGACATCATGTCACCCCGGCTCGACGGATCGCGTACCCAGAATGCGACGTCGACACCCCCTCCGGAACATCTGGATCCCATCGAGCAGGACGACACGACCGTCGTCCCGGGCGACCTACTCGCCGGACTTCCGGACATTCCCCCCTACGACGAGGTGGGCCCGGTCGACGCACGGGCTCTGTCCAAGACCCTCTTCGAGCGGCTCGAATCGCTGGACGAAGGCACCCACGAGTACTCGTACGTACGCAACACGCTCGTCGAACTCAATCTCGCGCTCGTCAAGTTCGCCGCCTCCCGCTTCCGCTCCCGCAGCGAGCCGATGGAGGACATCGTCCAGGTCGGCACCATCGGGCTGATCAAGGCGATCGACCGGTTCGAGCTCTCGCGCGGTGTGGAGTTCCCCACGTTCGCGATGCCGACCATCGTCGGCGAGATCAAGCGTTTCTTCCGCGACACCTCGTGGTCCGTGCGCGTCCCGCGCCGCCTCCAGGAGCTCCGGCTCGACCTGGCCAAGGCCGGGGACGAACTGGCCCAGCAGCTCGACCGCGCGCCGACGGTGGCCGAACTGGCAGAGCGCCTGGGGATCACCAACGAAGAAGTCGTCGAGGGCATGGCCGCGTCGAACGCCTACACCGCCTCCTCGCTGGACGCCCAGCCCGAGGAGGACGACGCCGAGGGCGCGCTGGCCGACCGGATCGGGTACGAGGACCACGGGCTCGAGGGCATCGAGTACGTCGAGTCCCTGAAGCCGCTGATCGCCGACCTCCCGCCGCGGGACCGGAGGATCCTGTCGCTGCGCTTCGTCGCCGGCATGACCCAGTCGGAGATCGGCGAGGAGCTCGGCATCTCGCAGATGCACGTGTCGCGGCTGCTGTCGCGGACGCTGGTGCGGCTGCGCAAGGCGCTGACCGTCGAGGAGTGACCCGCGGGCCCGGCGCCGGGAGCGGCGCCGGGCCGCCCCGGTTACCCGGGGAAACGTCTTTCTCGGCCCGCCTTCATCCACCACTATGGGCACCCCCACAAACTGGCCGGTCCGTCAGGGCCGGTCCTTCGGGGTGCGTGCGTGCCGCGATGCGCGGCGTCGTGGGTGGCGAGGAGGCAGCTGATGGCTCGGGCCGACGGGACCGACGACGGGTCCGACGACGGGACCGGCAGGGAAGTCGAAGCCGCGGGGGAGGCGCACGCCGGCGCCTCCGACGCGCGGCTGACGGAACTGCTGCGCGCCGACACCGGGACCGCCTACGCGGCCCTCCGGGAACTGCGCGCCCGGCACAGCCCCTCGGTGCTCGCCTACGCCCGGCTGTGCACGGCCGGCGACGCCTCGGCCCGGCAGCTCGCCGCGCAGGCGTTCACCCGGGCCGCCCGGGAGGTCGCGCGCGGGACCGACGGCGGCGGCCCGCTGCGCCACCGGCTGCTGCTGCTCGCCGGGAAGCTCGCCGCGGCCTGGGCCACGGACGACCGCTCCGGCGCGCTCGACCCGGGGCTGTTGCTGGTCGTGAACACCGCGGGCCCCGGCGGGCCGGTGCCGCCGCTGCTCACCGCGTTCCGCAATCTGCCGCCCCGCGCCCAGGGCCTGATCTGGTACGGCGTGGTCGACCGGGAGCCGGACGAACGCACCGCCACCCTGCTCGGCATCGACCGCGAGGACGTCGCCCACGGCACGCGATCGGCGCTCCAGACCCTGGCCCGGTCCTGCCTGCGGGCCCGGCTGGCCGCGTCCGACGATCCCAGTTGCGGCGGATTCCGGCGGCTGATCGAGGAATCGGTGCGCCCCGACCACCCGCGCGACAGCGCCGACCTGCACACCCACATGGCGCACTGCCCGCACTGCACGGCCGCCTACGAGGAGCAGCGCGCCCTGCGCCGGACGCCGCGCACCGCGCTGGCCGAGGGGCTGCTGCCCTGGGCGGGCACGGCGTATGTGACAGGCGACCCGGACGAGGCCGTTCCCCCGAGCCGTGCCGCGGAGCCGGCGTGGCCGCCGTCGCGGCGGCTCGCGCTGGCCTCGGCGGCCCTCGGCGTGGCGCTGACCCCCCTGGTGTTGTTCCTGCTGAGCGGTGGGAGCGGGGACCAGGAGCCGGTGAGCGCCGCACATGTCCCGACGGCCCCGCCGGTCACGGTGACGGCGACCGTCGCGGCCACCCCGTCGATGTCGCCGTCGCCGTCCTCCTCGCCCTCGCCGTCGGCCCCGTCCGCCTCGGCTGCCGCCACGTCCCCCGCCCCCTCCCGGACCGCGTCGCCGTCCCGCACCCCGAGCCCGGAGCCGACCCCCGAGCCCTCCCCCACGTATCCGCCGGGGTCCGCGTTCGCGCAGGTGGTCAATGTCGCCTCCGGGCTCTGCCTGGACATCCGGGACGGATTCCTGGAGAAGGGCAACGACGTCGTCATGGCGCGCTGCACCTCCTCCCCGACGCAGCGGTGGCGGGTGGACTCCGGGCGGGGGGTCGTCCAGTCGTTCGCCGACACCGACTACTGCCTGGACAGCCGGGGTTCGGTGGAGCGCGGCGTCGGGATCTGGGTGTGCGACTCGGTCGACGGCCGCAACGGCCTGAACCTCCGTTTCGCCGTCGACGGCGACGGCCGCATCCGCCCCGGCATCGCCTACGACACCGCCGTCACCCCGGAGGGGCCGTGGCTGGCCCTGCGGTCGCTCGACGGCAGGACGGAGCAGCGGTGGCGGGCGGGAGCCCGCTGAAGGGCTCCGCCGAAACCTCGACTTGGCGGTCCGTCAGATCACGCGGGCGCCGCGGCGCCACACCTGCGTCACCAGCGGCACGCCCGGCCGGTAGGCCAGGTGGACATGGCTGGGGGCGTCGAGCACCGTCAGATCGGCGTACGCGCCCGGGGTGAGGCGGCCGACGTCGGTGCGGCGCAGGGCCGCGGCACCGCCCGCGGTGGCCGCCCACACCGCCTCGTCCGGTGTCATCCCCATGTCCCGCACGGCCAGGGCGATGCAGAACGGCACGGAGGACGTGAAGGACGACCCCGGGTTGCAGTCCGTGGAGAGCGCGACCGTGACCCCGGCGTCCAGCAGGCGGCGGGCGTCGGGCCACGGGGCGCGGGTGGAGAACTCGGCGCCGGGCAGCAGCGTGGCGACCGTACGGCTGTTCGCCAGGGCGTCGACGTCGGCGTCGGTGAGGTGGGTGCAGTGGTCGGCGCTGGCCGCGTCGAGCTCGACGGCGAGCCGGACACCGGGGCCGTGGGAGAGCTGGTTGGCGTGGATGCGCGGATGAAGGCCCTTCGCCCGGCCGGCGGTGAGGACGGCGCGGGCCTGGTCGCCGTCGAAGGCGCCCTGCTCGCAGAAGACGTCGATCCAGCGGGCGTGCGGGGCGCAGGCGTCGAGCATCTCGCCGGTGACCAGGGCGACGTAGGCGGCGGGGTCGTCGGCGAACTCGGGGGCGACGATGTGCGCGCCGAGGTAGGTGACCTCGTCGGTGTGCGCGGCGGCGACGCGCAGGGCGCGGGCCTCGTCCTCGACGGTCAGCCCGTAGCCCGACTTGGTCTCGAAGGTCGTGGTGCCCTGGCGCAGGGCCTCGGTGAGGTAACGGGTGAGGTTGGCCTCCAGTTCCGCCTCGGTCGCGGCGCGGGTGGCGGCGACGGTGGTGCGGATGCCGCCGGCGCGGTAGGGACGGCCGGACATGCGGGCGTTGAACTCCTCGGTGCGGTCTCCCGCGAAGACGAGGTGCGAGTGGGAGTCGACGAAGCCGGGAACAACCGCCCGGCCACCTGCGTCGACCCGGTTGTCAGTGGCGGGTGCTTTGCTGTGATCACCGGTCCACACGACGCGGTCGCCCTCGATGACGACGGCCGCGTCCTGGATCAGTCCGAGGGGAGAACTGTCACCGAGAGAGGGGTCGTTGGTGACCAGGGCGGCGATGTTGGTGATGAGCGTGCTGGCGGTGCTCGCGGAGTGGGCGGGGCTGTGGGTCGTCGCGTTGCTCATGGCGTCCTTGCTGGCCTGGTCGGCGGTGGGGTGGGGTCCGGGGGCGGGCCGTGCGGGCGGGCGGCCCTGAATCATGCGCGCAGGGCTTCGACGGCTTCCGCGAGGGCCTTCGGCACGTCCGGTACGAGGGTGTGGGCCCCGTCCCGCACCACGTGCCGACCTGCCACGACCGTGTGCGACACGTCCGCTGCCGACGCGGCGAAGACGGCCGTCTCGGCCCCGAGCCGCGGAGGTGGCCCCGCCGTCCTGACCGAGTCGAGCCTGATCGTCGTGAAGTCGGCGAGCGCACCGGGCTCCAGCGTGCCCGCCCCGTCCCAGCCGAGGGCCGCATGGCCGTCGGCCGAGGCCGCCCGCAGCAGGGCCGCCGCGGTCCAGTGACCTCGCGTGCGGGTCCGCAGGCGCTCGTTGAGCTCCATCGCGCGGGCCTCTTCGAGCAGGTCGATCACGGCGTGGCTGTCGGAGCCGAGACAGAGGGGCGAGCCCTCGTTCTGGAGGGCGACGGCCGGCCCGATGCCGTCCGCGAGGTCCCGCTCGGTGGTGGGGCACATGCAGGTGCCCGTGCCGCTGCCGCCGATGAGGGAGACGTCCTCGGCGGTGAGGTGGGTGTTGTGGACGCCGGTGGTGCGCCGTCCGAGGACACCGTGCAGGGCGAGGAGCTGCGCCGGGGTGCAGCCGTGGACCTCCCGGCAGGCCTCGTTCTCGGCGGTCTGCTCGGAGAGGTGGACGTGCAGCGGCGCCCCGCGGTCCTCGGCCCACCGTGCCACGGTGGACAGCTGGTCCGCGGGCACGGCCCGTACGGAGTGGATCGCCGCGCCGATCCTCGCGTGGTCCCGTTCCTCGAGCAGGGAACAGCGTTCGGCCCAGGCGTCCGCCGTGCCGTCGGAGAAGCGGAGCTGGTGCGCGTTGGGCGGCTGCCCGAAGCCGGAGGAGAGGTAGGCGGTGTCGAGGAGGGTGATGCGGATGCCGGCCTCGGCGGCGGCTGCGATCAGGGCCTCCCCCATCGCGTTGGGGTCGGCGTACGGGGTGCCGCCGGGCGCGTGGTGCAGGTAGTGGAACTCGCCCACGGCGGTGATGCCGGCGAGGGCCATCTCGGCGTACACGGCGCGGGCGAGCGCGTGGTACGTGTCCGGGGTGAGCCGGTCGGCGACGGAGTACATCACCTCTCGCCAGGTCCAGAAGGTGCCCGAGCCGACCTGGACGGTGCCGCGCAGGGCGCGGTGGAAGGCGTGCGAGTGGGCGTTCGCCAACCCCGGCAGTGTGAGCCCGCGCAGGGCCGCGGCACCGGGAGGCGGGGTGGGCGTGTCCGTGCGGACGGCGCCGATACGCCCGTCCGCGACCTCGACGGCGACCCCCGGCTCGACCCTGTCGCCGAGCCAGGCGTGCTCCAACCAGTACGTCCGCGTCACGTGCAGGCCAGCCCTTCCAGTACGTCGGCGAGCGCGAGCACCCCGGCCACACAGTCGTCCTCGGCCGCGAACTCGGCCGGGGAGTGGGAGACGCCGGTGGGGTTGCGCACGAACAGCATGGCGGTCGGGACGGTCCCGGAGAGGATTCCGGCGTCGTGTCCGGCGCCGGTACCGAGGACGGGCACCGTGAGGCCGGTGTCCTTGCCGAGGATGCGGCCCAGTTCGTCGCGCAGGGCGTGGTCGAACTCGACGACGGGCGTGAAGGACTCCCGGACGACCTCCAGATCGACGCCGTGCGCGGCGGCGTGTTCGCGGGCCGCCTTCTCGATGCCGTCGACCACGGTGTCCAGGGTCTCCTGTTCGGCGGCACGCGAGTCCAGCCAGCCCCGCACCAGGGAGGGAACGGCGTTGACGCCGTTCGGCGCGACGGAGATCTTGCCGAAGGTGGCGACGGCACCGGCGAGCTGTGCCTCGCGGCGGGCGGCGAGGACCGTCTCGGCGTACGACAGCATGGGGTCGCGCCGGTCCGCGAGGCGTGTGGTGCCGGCGTGGTTGGCCTCGCCCCGGAAGTCGAACCGCCAGCGTCCGTGCGGCCAGATGGCACTGGCGATGCCCACGTGGTCGTCGGACAGGTCCAGTGCCCGGCCCTGCTCGACGTGCAGTTCCACGAAGGCGCCGATGCGGGCGAGCCGCTCCGGGTCGGGTCCGATGGCCTCGGGGTCGTACCCGGCGGCCTCCATGGCCCCCGGCAGGGTGACGCCGTCCCCGTCCGTCAACCGGTGCGCCTGCTCGACGGTGAGCCGACCGGCGGTCAGCCGCGACCCGACACAGGCCAGCCCGAACCGGGCGCCTTCCTCGTCACCGAAGTTGACGACGGCGACGGGCTTGGTGAACTCCACTGCTCGGCCGCGGACTTCGTCCAGCGCGGCGAACGCGGACACGACACCCAGGGGCCCGTCGAAGGCCCCACCGTCGGGCACGGAGTCCAGGTGCGACCCGGTGACGACGGCGTCCCCGGCGGCGGGATCCCCGAGCCAGGCCCACTGGTTGCCGTTCCGGTCGACCTCGTAGAGCAGCCCGCGGGACTCGGCCTGCTCCTTGAACCAGGCCCGGCACTCGGCGTCGGCGGCCGTCCAGGCGAAACGGCGGTAGCCGCCGGAGTCGGAGCTGCGGCCGATCGGCAGCAGCTCCGCCCACATGCTGTGGAAGGTCACGCGTCGTCACCCTCACGCATGGGCACCCGTACGCCCCGCTCCTGCGCCACCGACTCGGCGATGTCGTATCCGGCGTCCACGTGCCGGATGACGCCCATACCGGGATCGTTGGTCAGCACCCGCCGGATCTTCTCGCCGGCCAGCGCCGTCCCGTCGGCCACGGTCACCTGGCCCGCGTGGATCGACCGGCCCATGCCCACACCGCCCCCGTGGTGGAGGGACACCCAGGACGCCCCGGACGCCACGTTGACCATCGCGTTCAGCAGTGGCCAGTCGGCGATCGCGTCGGAGCCGTCGAGCATCGCCTCGGTCTCGCGGTAGGGGGAGGCGACGGACCCGCAGTCGAGGTGGTCGCGGCCGATGACGATCGGCGCGGACAGCTCGCCGCTCGCGACCATGTCGTTGAACCGCTCACCGGCCCTGTCCCGCTCGCCGTAGCCGAGCCAGCAGATGCGCGCGGGCAGGCCCTGGAAGTGGACGCGTTCGCCGGCCATGCGGATCCAGCGGGCCAGGGACTCGTTCTCCGGGAAGAGGTCGAGGATCGCCTTGTCGGTCCTGGCGATGTCGGCCGGGTCGCCGGAGAGGGCGGCCCAGCGGAAGGGGCCCTTGCCCTCGCAGAACAGCGGCCGGATGTAGGCGGGGACGAAGCCGGGGAAGGCGAACGCCCGGTCGTACCCGGCGAGCTGGGCCTCGCCGCGGATGGAGTTGCCGTAGTCGAAGACCTCGGCGCCGGCGTCCATGAAGCCGACCATCGCCTCGACGTGCCGGGCCATGGACTCGCGGGCGCGGGCGGTGAAGCCGGCCGGGTCCTCGGCCGCGCGGGCGGCCATGTCCTCGAAGGCGACGCCGACGGGGAGGTAGGCCAGCGGGTCGTGGGCCGAGGTCTGGTCCGTGACGATGTCGATGGGGGCGCCCATGGCGAGGAGCTGCGGGACCAGTTCGGCGGCGTTGCCGAGGACGCCGATGGACAGCGGTACGCGCCGGTCGCGCGCGTCGACGGCGAGTCGGAGGGCGTGCTCCAGGGAGTCGGCCCTGACGTCCAGGTACCGGTGCTCGATGCGGCGCTCGATCGCGCGCGGGTCGCAGTCGACGCAGATCGCCACGCCGTCGTTCATGGTGACGGCGAGCGGCTGGGCACCGCCCATGCCGCCGAGGCCGGCGGTCAGGGTGATGGTCCCGGCCAGCGAGCCGCCGAACTTCTTCGCGGCGACGGCGGCGAAGGTCTCGTAGGTGCCCTGGAGGATGCCCTGGGTGCCGATGTAGATCCAGGAGCCGGCGGTCATCTGCCCGTACATGGTCAGGCCGAGGGCCTCCAGGCGGCGGAACTCCTCCCAGGTGGCCCAGTCGCCGACGAGGTTGGAGTTGGCGATGAGGACGCGCGGGGCCCATTCGTGGGTCTGCATGACGCCGACCGGGCGGCCGGACTGGACGAGCATCGTCTCGTCCTGCTTGAGGGTGCGCAGGGTGCGGACCATGGCGTCGAAGGAGCGCCAGTCGCGGGCGGCCTTGCCGGTGCCGCCGTAGACGACGAGCCGGTCGGGGTGCTCGGCGACCTCGGGGTCGAGGTTGTTCTGGAGCATGCGCAGGGCGGCCTCCTGCTGCCATCCCAGGGCGCTCGGTTCCGTGCCGCGCGGCGCTCGGACGGGGCGGGGTCCTGACATGGTCTGCCTCCTGGTGGCTTGCTCCCGGCGGGGATTCCGGCTGCTTGCGGTGCATCCGCTGCTTCCGGCTGGTTCCACGGACGACCGCGGTTCTCGCAGATATTCACATCCTCGCCCTCTGAATAGAACTAGTCAACACGTCGGTGTGTCGGCGCGGGCGCGCGGCGGGTGTTTGGCTGGACCCATGGCGGGACGCATGGACGCACAGCGGGAGCGGGCCGAGGGACCGGAGGGCGCGGTGGAGGAGGACCACGGACGGGCCGGACGGCGGGACGACGCGGTGCGGGCGGCCGTGGAGCAGGGGCTGCTGGGGCCGGACAGCCCCCTGGTGGCACTGCTCGACGTCGTCGGCATCCGGGAGTCGGCGGCGGAGCTGCGCGCGGCGTTCGAGGCGGTGACGGCACCCGGCACACCGGTGCTGCACGCCTTTGCGGTCAAGGCGACCCCGCTGGTGCCGGTGCTGCGGCTGCTGCACCAGGAGGGCGTCGGCGCGGAGGTGGCGAGCCCGGGCGAGCTCGCGCTGGCGCGGGCCGCGGGGGTGCCGCCGGAGCGGACGGTGCTGGACTCGCCCGCCAAGACCGTGGACGAACTGCGGCAGGCGCTGGCACTGGGCGTCGCCGTCAACGCGGACAACCCGCAGGAGCTGGCGCGCATCGACGCGCTGACGCGTTCCGCCGCGCCCCGCTCCCCCGTCGGCATCCGGGTGAACCCCCAGGTCGGCGGCGGCTCCATCGAGGCGCTGTCCACGGCGACGACGACCTCCAAGTTCGGGGTGGCGCTGCGGGACGAGGGGGCCCGGGAGTGGGTCGTACGGGCGTTCCTGGACCGCCCGTGGCTGACCCGGCTGCACGCGCACACCGGCTCCCAGGGCATCGCGCTGCCGCTGATGGCGCGGGGTGTGGCGGAGACGTACGCGCTGGCGGAGGAGATCAACCGGCGCGCCGGGCGGCGGCAGGTCGACACGATCGACATCGGGGGCGGGCTGCCGGTGAACTTCGCCTCCGACGTGACGAGCCCGACGTACGCGCAGTACGCACGCCTGCTGGGCGAGGTGGTGCCGGGGCTGTTCGACGGGCGGTACGGGCTGGTCACCGAGTTCGGGCGGTCCCTGCTGGCGAAGCACGGCACGCTGGTCGCACGCGTGGAGTACGCCAAGAGCGCCGGCGGGCGTCCGGTCGCGCTCACGCACGCGGGTGTGCAGGTGGCGACGCGGACGGTGTACGTGCCGGGGGCGTGGCCGCTGCGGATCGCCGCGTACGACGTCAAGGGGAGGCCCAAGGAGGGCCCGGCGGTGGTGCAGGACGTCGCCGGTCCGGCGTGTTTCGCGGGGGACCTGCTGGCGCGGGGCCAGGCGCTGCCGTTGCTGGAGCAGGGGGACTACGCGGCGGCGCTGGACACGGGGGCGTACTACTTCGCCCACCACTACGCGTACAACTCGCTCCCCCGCCCCGGTGTGTACGGCTTCACCCCGGACGGGACGGGCGCCGTCGCCTTCGCGGTGGTGCGCCCGCCTCAGACGATCGAGGAGATCGTCGCCGAGTCCGGCGGCCCCCAGGCCGACGCGCTGACGCCGCGCCCGGCGCGCGAGGGGCGCCGGTAGCGCGGGGCGGCGCCGGGCGGGCACGTGTCCAGAGCGGGGCGAACGCGCCCGCCCCGCGCACACGTCCCGCGTCGCCACGCCCCCTCGGACCTCCGTGCTCACCCGCGGACCCGGGAAGGCTCACGCCGTCGGGACACGACTCGGGCCCGGCCGCAGGGAACGCCGGTGCCGCGCGCCGCTGCAGCCGGTCCCGGTCCCGTACCGGGCCCCGGAGGCCGCCCTCAGACGAGGGCCGGGGTCCGGCGGCGGGCGCCGCCCGGGGCCGCGTCGCCGGCGGCGATGCCCGTCGTGCGGTAGCCCTTGACCGCCTTGCCGGAGGGGTGGCCCGCGCCCCTGCCCAGCCAGTCGACACGGACCCACAGCAGGACCTCGTCGGCCCGCTCCAGGCGCCCGATCCACGCCGCCTTCAGCCACAGCCCGGCCCCGCACCCGGCGAGCAGCAGACCGCCCGCGGCGGGGGCGGCGAAGGCGCTGCCGAGGGCGGCGAGGAAGGCGAGCAGCAGCCACCAGCGGTGCCCGCGGCGCCAGTTGCGCACGCTCACCGCGCGGTCCTGGAGCACGTCGTGCCGGCCCGCCCGGGCCGCGGCGCGGGCCAGGGCCCGGTACCGGCCCCGCCGCACGTACACCACCACGGCCATCGCCACGAGAAACAGCGCCGCCCCGGCCTGCACACCGATCCGGCGGCCCGTCAGTCCGGGCACCAGGGCCCCGGTGGCCGCCGCCAGTACCCCGAGCCACCACAGTGGAGCGGCCCCGGCCCGTACGACGACGGCCACCCGGGCCAGCCCCTGTCCTCCGCGCGTCACGTTCAGCCTCCCGTCTCGCATCTCGCGTCAGCGTTCGGACGATGTCTTGGCACAGGCACGCTAGCGGGGCAAGGTGAGACGAGTCTGAGAATCGGCGCCCGGCGCGAAAGCCCGTGCGGGCACTGCCGGAAGAGCGCTGCCGTGACGGCCCGGAGCACGCCGTGACGGCGCGAGGAGCGCCGTGACGGCCCGAGGTCACTCGCCGAGGAGCACTGCCCCTCCCCGTGGGAGCGAGCCGCCGTCACTCCACGAACAGGCCGCGGGCCGCCGCCTTGGCGTCGAACTCCTCCAGGCGCGCCTGCGCGTCGGGCAGGTCGTCGCACATCGCCTCCAGCAGCACCCGCCCCAGCAGCATCGGCGCGCACGCGGTGTCGAAGGCGAGCCCCGTGCCGACGGCGGCGGGCAGCAGCAGGTCGGACACCTTGGCGACCGGCGCGAAGGCGGAGTCGGCGACGGTGACCACGGTGAGCCCCGTCTCCCGGGCGTGGGCGAGGGCGTCGACGACTTCGCGGGGGTGCCGGGGCAGCGCGAAGCACAGCAAGGCGCTCGCCCCGGCCCGGGCGGCGCCGTCGATGCGGTCGTGGAGCATCGTGCCGCCCTCGTTGAGCAGCCGTACGTCCGGGTGGACCTTGGCGGCGAAGTAGGCGAAGCCGTGCGCCTGGGCCGCCGCCGCCCGCAGGCCGAGGACGGGCAGGGGGCGGCTGGCGGCGAGGGTCCGCCCCGCCCGCCGCACCGGCTCCGGATCGGCGAGTGCCTCGGCCAGGTGCCGCAGGTTCTCGATCTCGGCCTCGACGGCCTGCTGGTACTCGTTGTACGAGCCGGTCTCCGCCGCCGGTTCGACGGGCGCGACCTCGCGCAGGTGCCGACGCAGCGCGGGGTAGCCGTCGAAGCCGAGGGCGACGGCGAACCGGGTCACCGAGGGCTGGCTGACCCCGGCCAGCTCGGCCAGCTCCACGCTGGACAGGAAGGGCACATCGGCGGCCCGGCGCACCATGCTGTGCGCGATGCGCCGCTGGGTCGGTGTCAGCCGATGCCCCTCGAAGAGCGCCTGCAGGCGCGCGGCAGGGCTGTCGGTGACGCTCATGACGGGCTCCCCCTCGACCTATTCACACACCGCGACTCCTGCATGCCGTTATACAGGCGAACCGGTGCGCCGCACGACCTCGGTTGCCCCGCCCCGCCCTTCCCGCCCCGGACCCCGGTGGGCCCGACGCCCGAGAGGGGGCCAACCCCAGTGCGACCGGCCCGGCCCCTGCCTCGCGTGGGCGGCATGACCGGAATGGACGCGCGGGGCGTCGACCTGAAGAAGAAGGAACTCGACGCCACCCTGCGGGCACGCACGGAACTGGGCGAGGAGTACGAGTCCGCGCTGGTCGACTCGTTCCTGGAGAAGGTCGACCAGCGCATCGAGGGCGCGGTGGACCGGCGGGTGCGCCGGCAGCTCGCCGAGCAGCGGATGACGGTGGCCCGGGACACCCGGTCGCCGAGGGCCACCGACAGCTGGGGCGAGCGCTACGGCTTCGGCATCGTCTCCCTGGTCCTCGCGGTGCCGCTGTCGGAGATCGGCGGGGGCGTGGCCCACTTCCCGGGCCTGCTGGCCGCGTGGCTGGGCATCGTCGGCGTCAACGTCGTCCAGGCCGTCCGCACCACCCCAGGGCTCCGCGGCGGGCCCCCCGCGGGCCCCCCCCCCCCCCCCCCGCGGGGCCCCCCCCCCCCCCCCCCCCGCGGGGCGGGGGGGCCCCCCCCCCCCCCGGGGGCCCGGGGGGGGGCCCCGGGCGCCCCCCCGCGGACGACACCTGGGAGGACTGAGCGCCCGCCCGCCGAGACGGCTGTGCGCGGGGACCGCCGCACCCCCGTTGCCGGGGGGCGGGACGACGGCGGTCCCCGCGAGGGACGCGGGCCGGTCGAGCCGGGCTGCGCGTCCGAGGCGCCGGTGGAGGTCCGGGAGCCGCTCCGGAGGTCCGTGACGCCGTTCACCGCCGGCCCGGGCGGGGAACCCTCCCCCGGCTCAACGCCTGGGAGGTACCTCCGCCGCCCCTGCCGACACCCCTCACTCTGCCGGACGGGTGTTAAGCGAGTGCTGCGCGGACGTGACACGCTCGTACCACTTCCGCGAAGTCCCAAGGATCATCCGAGGCCCGATCCCCGCGCCTTCACCGGCAGTTCAGCGGTGGTTTCCCGGACGGTCCGTCACTTCGCGCCCTTGGCCAGGAAGGACAGCAGGTCCTGCCGGCTGACGACACCGGTCGGCTTGCCCTCGACCAGGACGATCGCCGCGTCCGCCTTGCCCAGCACGGCCATCAGGTCGGCCACGGGCTCACCGGAGCCGACCTGCGGCAGCGGCGCCGACATGTGCTTCTCCAGCGGGTCGTCGAGCGAGGCGCTCCTGCTGAACAGCGCGTCCAGCAGCTCGCGTTCCACCACGGAGCCGACGACCTCGGCGGCCATCACGTCCGGGTGGCCGGCGCCCGGCTTGACGACCGGCATCTGCGAGACGCCGTACTCGCGCAGCACCTCGATGGCCTGGCCGACGGTCTCGTCGGGGTGCATGTGGACCAGGGAGGGCATGGTGCCGCCCGCCTTGTCGTCCAGGACGTCGCCGACGCGGGCGCTGGGGCCCTCGTCCTCGAGGAAGCCGTAGTCGGCCATCCACTCGTCGTTGAAGATCTTGCTGAGGTAGCCGCGTCCGCTGTCCGGCAGCAGCACGACCACCACGTCGTCCTCGGTCAGCCGCTCGGCGACCCGCAGCGCGGCCACGACCGCCATGCCGCAGGAGCCGCCGACCAGCAGCCCCTCCTCCTTGGCCAGGCGGCGGGTCATCTGGAAGGAGTCCTTGTCGGACACGGCGACGATCTCGTCCGCGACGGTGCGGTCGTAGGCGGTCGGCCAGAAGTCCTCGCCGACACCCTCCACCAGGTACGGCCGTCCGGAGCCGCCGGAGTAGACCGAGCCCTCGGGGTCGGCGCCCACGACCTGGACGCGGCCCTCGCTGACCTCCTTGAGGTAGCGCCCGGTGCCGGAGATGGTGCCGCCGGTGCCGACGCCGGCCACGAAGTGGGTGATCCGGCCCTCGGTCTGCTCCCACAGCTCGGGGCCGGTGGAGTGGTAGTGGGAGAGGGGGTTGTTCGGGTTGGAGTACTGGTCGGGCTTCCAGGCCCCCGGCGTCTCACGGACCAGCCGGTCGGAGACGTTGTAGTAGGAGTCGGGGTGCTCGGGCGCGACGGCGGTCGGGCAGACGACGACCTCGGCGCCGTAGGCCCGCAGTACGTTGATCTTGTCCGTGGACACCTTGTCCGGGCACACGAAGATGCACTTGTAGCCCTTCTGCTGGGCCACGATGGCGAGTCCGACACCCGTGTTGCCGCTGGTCGGCTCCACGATGGTGCCGGCCGGCTCGAGCTCCCCGCTCTGCTCCGCCGCCTCGATCATGCGCAGGGCGATGCGGTCCTTCACGGAACCGCCGGGGTTGAAGTACTCCACCTTGGCCAGGACCGTCGCCCTGATGCCCTTGGTCACGCTGTTGAGCCGCACCAGCGGGGTGTTGCCGACGAGGCTGATCATCGAGTCGTGGAATTGCACCGTTGTCTCCGGATGCTGCAAAAGATGTGGTCGTAGTGGTTCCGCCAGCCTAGGCCCTCCGCGGTGAAGCCCGGCCGGGTCGTTCACTCCCTGTTGAGATTGGGCGACCGTCCGTACGGGGCAAGCACTGGGTGTACGGCTTCGAGGAGGTGGCGGCGAGGCATGACGAGCATGTCGAGGGCGAGGGTGGCCCGGCGGATCGCGGCCGGCGCGGCGTACGGCGGCGGGGGCATCGGGCTGGCCGGTGCGGCTGCCGTCGGCCTGTTGCTGGCCCAGGCCCGGCTGGCGCGGCGTCGGGTGGTCAATGGCACCACTCCTCACGTACCCCGGCCGGACGGCCTCTACGGTGCCGCCTACGCGGTTCCCGGGGAGCCGGCGCTGCGGCTGACGATGCTGGGCGACTCCACGGCCGCCGGGCAGGGCGTCCACCGGTCCGGGCAGACGCCCGGCGCGCTGCTGGCCTCGGGGGTCGCGGCGATCGCGGAGCGCCCCGTCCGGCTGCGCACGGTCGCGGTGCCCGGGGCGCGCTCCGACGACCTGGACCGGCAGGTGACGCAGGCGCTGGCGGACCCGGCGCTGGTGCCCGACATCTGCGTGATCATGGTGGGCGCGAACGACGTCACCCACCGCATGCCGCCCACCCGCTCGGTGCGGTACCTGTCCTCGGCGGTGCGGCGGCTGCGTACCGCCGGTGCGGAGGTGGTCGTGGGCACCTGCCCCGACCTGGGCACCATCGAGCCGGTCCGGCAGCCGCTGCGCTGGCTGGCCCGGCGCGCGTCGCGGCAGCTGGCGGCGGCCCAGACGATCGGCGTGGTCGAGCAGGGCGGACGCACGGTGTCGCTGGGGGACCTGCTGGGCCCCGAGTTCGCCGCGAACCCGCGCGAGCTGTTCGGCCCCGACAGCTACCACCCCTCGGCGGAGGGGTACGCGACGGCCGCGATGGCGGTGCTGCCGACGGTGTGCGCCGCGCTGGGCCTGTGGCCGGACGAGGAGCGCCCGGACGCCTCCCGCCGCGAGGGCTTCCTCCCGGTGGCGCGTGCGGCGGCCGAGGCCGCCTCGGAGGCCGGTACGGAGGTCACCGCCGCCCTGCCCACGGGCCCTCGCGGCCCCTGGGCCCTCCTCAAGCGCCGCCGGCGCCGCCGCGTACCGGAGCCCGACCCGGCTCCGGCCACGACGTCCCTGGACGGCTCGGGCCCCTAGCCGGTCCCGGGGGCCGCCGACCGTCCCGGGGCGCCACCGGACGCGGCACCCTGGATTCAGGGATACATGCACCGCAGTGGGGACACACGGACCCTCGGACCTTCAGCGGGCACCACGGACCCCGGCGGGAACATCCGTTGCCGCCGCACGACCCCAACCCCAAGCAAGCGCTTAGACAGTTGCGGTCCATGTCACACCGCGCCACCCGTGACCCCGCCACTACGTGCAGGTAACTTCCCAAGCACCAACCACCCGGTATGCCCGCCCGTCATCCGACCACCACTTGAACGAGGCGCTACGCGCCACCCCTTTCCTCTCCTGGAGCCGTGATGCCAGAAGCCGTGATCGTCTCAGCCGCCCGCTCCCCCATCGGCCGCGCCTTCAAGGGCTCGCTGAAGGACCTGCGCCCCGACGACCTGGCCGCCACCATCGTCCAGGCGGCCCTCGCCAAGGTTCCCGAGCTGGACCCCAGGGACATCGACGACCTGATGCTCGGCTGCGGTCTCCCCGGCGGCGAGCAGGGCAACAACCTCGGCCGCGTCGTCGCCGTGCAGATGGGGATGGACCACCTGCCCGGCTGCACCATCACCCGCTACTGCTCGTCCTCCCTCCAGACCTCCCGCATGGCGCTGCACGCCATCAAGGCCGGCGAGGGCGACGTCTTCATCTCGGCCGGTGTCGAGACGGTCTCCCGCTTCGTCAAGGGCAACTCCGACAGCCTCCCGGACACGCGCAACCCGCTGTTCGCCGAGGCCGAGGCCCGCACGGCCGCCGTCGCCGAGCAGGAGGGCACCACCTGGCACGACCCGCGCGAGGACGGCCTGCTGCCCGACCCGTACATCGCGATGGGCCAGACCGCCGAGAACCTGGCCCGCCTCAAGGGCGTCACCCGCCAGGACATGGACGAGTTCGGCGTCCGCTCGCAGAACCTCGCCGAGGAGGCCATCAAGAACGGCTTCTGGGAGCGCGAGATCACCCCGGTGACGCTGCCCGACGGCACCGTGATCTCCAAGGACGACGGCCCCCGCCCCGGCGTCACCCTGGAGGGCGTGGCGGGCCTCAAGCCGGTCTTCCGCCCCGACGGCATGGTCACCGCCGGCAACTGCTGCCCGCTCAACGACGGCGCCGCCGCGCTCGTCATCATGAGCGACACCAAGGCCCGCGAGCTCGGCCTCACCCCGCTGGCCCGGATCGTCTCCACCGGCGTCTCCGGCCTGTCCCCGGAGATCATGGGCCTCGGCCCGGTCGAGGCGTCCCGGCAGGCGCTGCGCCGCGCCGGCCTGACCATCGACGACATCGACCTGGTGGAGATCAACGAGGCGTTCGCCGCCCAGGTGATCCCCTCCTACCGCGACCTCGGCATCCCGCTGGAGAAGCTGAACGTCAACGGCGGCGCGATCGCCGTCGGCCACCCCTTCGGCATGACCGGCGCCCGCATCACCACCACGCTGATCAACTCCCTCCAGTTCCACGACAAGCAGTTCGGTCTGGAGACGATGTGCGTCGGCGGCGGCCAGGGCATGGCGATGGTCATCGAGCGTCTGAGCTGATCCGCGCCGCTGGGTGACCGTCGCGGCACCCTGCGTGGACATCGGGCCCGGAACCCCAAAACCGCGGGGGTTCCGGGCCTTTCTGTGATCCAATCTCCCCCAGGATGTGACCTATCTCCCTTGCCGCAGGGATCCACGCAGGTCAGAGCCATAGCACCAGGAGCCCCGCATCCTAGTCCCTGTCCGTTTCGTGACGTTACGCACTGACAGATGGTTAGTCCGCCCTTCAAGCTGATGTAGGAAGTCGGGGGTCGACTTTGAACCGGGAGTACGTCAGTGAGCGCCATGCCGATCGCCCTGCTGATCACCACGGCCGCCACCGGCGCCGTGGGCGTCGCGGTCCTGCGCAGCATCATGGTGCTGCGCCGCCAGGTCGCGGCCCTGCACACCGAGCTGGCCGAGAGCCGCGCCGCCGCCACGCGCGGGCTCCTGCCCTCCGCCCGCACCGCCGGCGCCGACGAGATACGCGCCGCGGTGACCGAGGCGCTGGCCGAGGAGCGCGAGCGTGAGCTCGCCGAGGCGCGGGCCTTCTGGGCCGCCCAGGAGGCCCGTGACGCCTCCGACGCGCCGTCCCTGCTGGGTCTGCCGGACAGCGAGCTGTTCCTGCCCCGGCAGGCCGATTTCGCCGGTCTGGAGCCGGTCACCGAGTCGGGCGCCGACGCCGAGGAGCACGCGGCGGACTCCGCCGAGCTGGCCGCGGCCCGCCGCAGGCACCCCTCGCACCCCGATTTCGTGCCGAACCCCGCGCCGTCCGTGAACGACCACGAGCGCACCGTGACCACGCTGGAGGAGCTGGCCGCCTCCCGGGTGGAGCTGACCGACGTCCGCCCCGGTCCGCTGGGCACGCTGGACGTCTACGTCTTCGCCGACGGCACCACGCTGTGCATGACACCCGGGCACCGCGAGACCGCGGAGCGCCTGGCCGCGGCGGTGCGCGCGGGCGAGACCCCGTACCTGCTCGGCGGCTCCGGCATCTCGGGGGCGTACACCCTGACCTTCTCCTGCGGCGAGGACAACGTCTACATCCTGGCGGACCGCGTCATCGCGTCCTTCTAGCCGGTCCCGCCCCCTCCACGCGCCGGGTTCCTACACCCCGGCGCGCTTCTGTGCCTCCTCCACCAACCGGACGGCCTCCTCGACCTCGTCCGCGTCGCGCAGGACGAGTGCCAGGTCGTTCCCCGCGACGGTGATCTGGTCGGCGGCGGCGAACATCCCGGCGTCCGGCATCTCGCGCGGTTCGGTGCCCGGCTCCTCGACGAGCTGCGCCCGCCGTGCCAGTTCCCTGGCCAGGGCGAGTGCCTCGGCGGCCGCGCCCCGTTGCAGCCGACTCTGCGGCGCGGCCCGCAGGCGGTCGGCGAAATGGTCCACGGCACGGGTGAGAGGCGTCGTATCCAGCACGCCGCGAGCGTACGCGGCGCGGCACGACTGTTGCCAACGGGCGAACGCTCAGGCACGGTGACCTGAAGGACCGGCTTACATCCCATGCGTCCGGAGGCGCCGATGTCCCAAGTCTTCTCCGCGGAGACCCACCGCAACATGCTCGCCCGCATCCCCCATTGCACCGGTCGTGACATCTCCGACTGGCTGCGCACCGTCGAGGACGGCCCGGCCCTCTTCCGATTCGAGGAAAAGGTCAGCTGGCTCCGTCACGAGCACAACCTGGCGTACGGCCACGCCAAGGCGATCATCCACGAGTACGACCTGAGGAGGGCGGCGCGCAAACTGCTCTAGGCGCGCACTTCCGGTACGTCCCGACGACGGTGACGTCTCCGCCTGCGGCGTCGATGGCAGCGTCCTCGCGACACGGCGAAGGGCCCCGGGGGAGCCCGGGGCCCTTCTGTGTGACCGGTGGTGGGACCGCTAGTCGTTGCTGTTGAGGATCGAGATGATCCGCAGGAACTCCATGTAGATCCACACCAGCGTCAGGGTCAGGCCGAAGGCCGCGAGCCAGGCCTCCTCACGCGGGGCACCGTAGGCGATGCCGTCCTCGACCTGCTTGAAGTCCAGGGCGAGGAAGCAGGCACCGAGGATGATGCCGACGACGCCGAAGAAGACGCCGAGCGGACCGCTGCGGAAGCCGAGGCCGTCACCGCCGCCGAACACCGCGAACAGCAGGTTCACGGCCATGAGCAGAATGAAGCCGAGCGCCGCCGCCATCACGAAGCCGTAGAAGCGGCGGTTGACGCGGATCCAGCCCGCCTTGTAGGCGACCAGCACACCGGCGAAGACCGCCATGGTGCCGAGCACGGCCTGCATGGCCGCACCGTCGGCGATGCGGTTGTCGACGATGCTGGAGACCACGCCGAGGAAGACACCCTCGAACGCGGCGTACGCCAGGATCAGCGCGGGCGAGGCCTTGCGCTTGAAGGACTGCACGAACGCCAGGACCATGCCGATCAGCGCGGCGCCGATGCCGATGCCGTAGGACCGGCTGATGTTGGCGTCGTCGACCGGCAGCAGCGCCCAGGAGAGCGCGGCCGTGAGGACGAGCACGCCGAGCGTGGTCGCCGTGCGCATGATGACGTCGTCGATCGTCATCCGGCCGGCGGCGGCCGGCGCCTGCGGCGGCGCGCCGTGCTGCAGGTCCTGCTGGGCGTAAGGGTTCTGCGCGTACGGGTTCTGCGCGTAGGGGTTGCCCGTCGGCTGGGCGTACGGGTTGCCCTGCGTGGCGACAGCGGGACCCCCGGCCTGCGGCGCGGTGTTGAAGCCCGCGTAGCCGTTGTCGCGGCTGAACCCCCGTCGCGAGAAGACCGGGTTTCTGCTCCTCATTTCACTCCTCCATGGCCACACAGCGTGGCCTTGGCTCAAGAGTAATAGGTAGGCAAAGGATTGACCCTATTGCTTGGAGAGGATCTTTCCCTCGTTGTGCTGCGCAACACGCTACGCGTCCGGCTCATTCCCCCCACCGGAGGGGGCCGAACCATGACCGACCTGGGACCTGGCCGGAACCGGGCGGAGACCGTCCCCTTACGCCGACCTCACGCACCCGGCTCCGGTGACCGTCGGCGGATTCGAAAGTGCGTTCGAGACCGTTCCGGGCCCTCGGCTCCGTCGGGCGGGCGGCAGTCGTTCCCGACCGCGTACGCGGGCCGTAGACGATCATGCAGTGAGGGGTGCGGTGAAGGTGCGGAGAAGAAGATCGAAAGTGCCCGGAGCCGGACTTGAACCGGCACGCCCGCGAAGGGGCAGCGAGGTTTAAGCTCGCCGTGTCTGCATTCCACCATCCGGGCAGGCCATGGGCTCCGCTTCGAGGTCCCGAGCCTATCGGGGCACCTCTCCCGACTGACGACGGGATGGCCCGATCTTGTCTTATTTTATTGGCGCCTGAGGGAGCATCAGCCCTTGGAACAGGCCGCCGGCGCGTGCCAACAGCCTTGCGCGCGGCCCTCGGTCGCGTATGCGGAATGACGGAATTTCACCGTCTGAACAAGGGCGCTCCACCCGTTCTCGTCATGACCGTCCCTCAGGGTCCCCCGTCATCCCCAGGTATGACGCCGCCGGGCGCGGTCCGACCCGAGTCGCCCCCCGGAACCGGAGCTGCGGCTGACTACACGGAGGCAAAGCGGCGGAACGATGGATCACGTCCCCGAGAACCGTCGTCCCGACAGGAGCGTCCATCCCGTGACCACCGCACCCACCGCCGACCGGACCACCGCCGTGGCCGCACGTGCCACGGACCTGTCGAAGATCTACGGCCAGGGCGAGACCCAGGTGGTCGCCCTGGACCGGGTCTCCGTCGATTTCCGGCAGGCCGAGTTCACCGCGATCATGGGCCCCTCCGGCTCCGGGAAGTCCACGCTGATGCACTGCGTGGCCGGCCTCGACACCTTCTCCTCCGGCTCCGTCCGCATCGGCGACACCGAACTGGGCTCACTGAAGGACAAGCAGCTCACGAAGCTGCGCCGGGACAAGATCGGCTTCATCTTCCAGGCGTTCAACCTGCTGCCGACACTGACCGCCCTGGAGAACATCACCCTCCCGATGGACATCGCCGGCCGCAAGCCCGACAAGCAGTGGCTCGACACCGTGATCGGGATGATCGGCCTGTCGGGGCGGCTGAGCCACCGGCCCTCCCAGCTCTCCGGCGGCCAGCAGCAGCGCGTCGCCGTGGCCCGGGCGCTGGCCTCCAAGCCCGACATCATTTTCGGTGACGAGCCGACCGGAAACCTCGACTCCCGCTCCGGCGCCGAGGTGCTCGGCTTCCTGCGCAACTCGGTGCGCGAACTGGGCCAGACGGTGGTCATGGTGACCCACGACCCGGTGGCCGCTGCCTACGCCGACCGGGTGGTGTTCCTCGCGGACGGCCGGATCGTGGACGAGATGCACGGACCGAGCGCCGACTCGGTGCTGGACCGCATGAAGCAGTTCGACGCCAGGGGCCGCACCAGCTGACGCGCCGGCCCGCACCCGGCGCCCCCCACCCTTCCCACCTCCCGTACGTCTGGACTCGAGAAGACACCCATGTTCCGTACCGCCTTGCGCAACGTGCTCGCGCACAAGGCCCGGCTCCTGATGACCGTGCTCGCCGTGATGCTCGGCGTGGCCTTCGTGTCGGGGACCCTGGTCTTCACCAACACCGTCTCCGGTGCCCTCCAGCAGCGCTCCGCCAAGGGCTTCGACCACGTCGACGTCGCCGTCACGCCCGCGTGGCAGGACGCCGAGGGCGACAAGGTCGGCAAGCGCCGGGAGCTGACCGCGGACCTCGTCGAGGACAGCGCCCGGGTGCCGGGCGCCGAGCGGGCCATCGGGGTCGTCACCGGGTTCACCGCCGTCGCCGACAAGGACGGCAAGCTGATCGGTGACGGCTTCCAGTCGCAGGGCGGCAACTACTGGGGCACCGATGACCCCAGGTATCCGCTGGTGGACGGGCACGCGCCGAAGGGCGAGGGCGAGATCCTGATCGACTCCGAGACGGCGAAGCGCACCGGTTACCGGGTCGGCGACACCGTGCGGATGTCGGTCGACGGCCCCGTCCTGGAGCCCAGGGTCGCCGGTGTCTTCACCACCGACGACGGCAATGTCGCCGCGGGCGGCAGCCTGACCCTGTTCGACACCGCGACCGCGCAGAAGCTGTTCGGCAAGGCGGGCACGTTCGACGAGATCGCCGTGAAGGCGAAGGACGGCGTCAGCGAGGCCGCGCTGCGGGCACAGCTCGACCGGGCGCTTCCCCCCGACGCCGTCGAGACCACCACCGGGCAGCAGCTCGCCGACGACCAGGCGGAGGTGATCGCCTCCTCGATGAGCGGGCTGAAGCAGGGCCTGCTGGTGTTCGCCGGGATCGCGCTGTTCGTCGGCACCTTCATCATCGCCAACACCTTCACCATGCTGGTCGCCCAGCGCACCCGCGAGCTCGCGCTGATGCGCGCCGTCGGTGCCTCCCGTCGCCAGGTCACGCGGTCGGTGCTGATCGAGGCGTTCGCGGTCGGCGCGGTCGCCGCCGTGGCCGGGCTGGTCGCCGGCATCGGCATCGGCGTCGCACTGCGCTCGCTGATGGACACGCTGGGCGCGACCGTGCCGGACGGGCCGCTGGTGGTCGGCCCGGGCACGGTCGCCACTGCGCTCGCGGTCGGCATCCTGGTCACCATGCTCGCCGCGTGGCTGCCGGGCCGCCGGGCCGCGAAGATCCCGCCGGTGGCCGCGATGAGCTCCGTGCACGCCAAGGCGACCACCAAGTCCCTGGTGCTGCGCAACACGCTCGGCGCGCTGTTCTCGGCGGCCGGCGTCGCCGTGGTCCTCGCGGCCACGACGATGGACGGCTCGGACGGCCAGGCCCCCATGGGGCTCGGCGCGGTGCTGCTGATCACCGGTGTGTTCGTCCTGACCCCGCTGCTGTCCCGCCCACTGATCGCCGCCGCGTCGCCGGTGCTGCGCGCCTTCGGCGTCTCCGGCAAGCTGGCCCGGCAGAACTCGGTGCGCAACCCGCGCCGCACCGCGGCCACCGCGTCCGCGCTGATGATCGGGCTCACCCTGATCACCGGCATGACAGTGATGGCGGGCAGCCTCCAGAAGGCCATCGACAAGATGGCGGCCGCCGCCATCGAGGCGGACTACGTGGTGTCCATGGCGAACGGCAACGCCCTGTCGCCGGACGTCGAGAAGAAGCTGAAGCGGACCGACGGCGTCACCGCGACCAGCCCGATGCGCAACGCGGTCTCCCGCATCGACGGCGAGACCGAGTACCTCACCGGCGTCGACGGCTCCACGATCGGCGAACTGACCGACTTCCCGGTCGCGCAGGGCGCCTTCGAGGTCGGCGGCACGCGGGTCGTCGCGGACGAGGACACCGCGAAGTCCCACGGCTGGAAGGCCGGATCGTCCTTCACCGTGGCCTACGAGGACGGCAGGAAGCAGAAGCTGACCGTCTCCGGCGTCTACGAGGCCAACGACATGATGAGCGGCATCATGATCGACACCGCGACGCTCGCCGCGCACGAGTCGGAGCCGTCCGACATGATGGTCATGGTGAAGACGTCCGACGGGACGTCCGACGCGGTCAAGGAATCGCTGGAGAAGGCCCTCGGCACCAACCCGGCGATCAGCGTCCAGGACAAGAAGGACATCTCCAACGAGATCGCCCAGATGTTCACCCTGATGCTGAACATGGTCTACGGCCTGCTGGCGATGGCGGTCGTCGTGGCGGTCCTCGGTGTCATCAACACCCTGGCGATGTCGGTGTTCGAGCGCTCGCAGGAGATCGGCATGCTGCGCGCGATCGGCCTGAACCGCAAGGGCGTCAAGCGGATGGTGCGCCTGGAGTCCCTGGTGATCTCGCTGTTCGGCGGCGTGCTCGGCATCGGCCTGGGCGTGTTCTTCGGCTGGGCGGCCGGTGAGCTGCTGGGCACCAGGATGGCGACGTACGAACTGGTCCTGCCCTGGGCGCGGATGGCGGTCTTCCTGCTGCTGGCCGCGACGGTGGGCGTCCTGGCGGCGCTGTGGCCGGCCCGGCGGGCGGCACGGCTGAACATGCTCCAGGCCATCAAGGCGGAGTAGCGGCCGGTCGGTTGCGCGGGTACGGCCAGGGCCGCGGGCCCCGTTCCGCCGGACGGGACGGGGCCCGCCGCCGTGCGGGCGCGAGTGGCCGGGCCGTCAGTTCCAGGTGCGGGTGCGCAGCGGGAGGCCGGACGTGCCGGAGCCATGCGTCCTCACCGCCAGGACCTGGTTGACGCCGATGCGGTGCTGTTCGAAGGCGAGCGCGGAGGCGGCCATGTACAGCCGCCAGACACGGGCGCGCCCCGGGCCGGCCAGCCGCACCGCCCGGTCCCAGTCGTCCTCCAGGTTCCCCACCCAGCGGCGCAGCGTGAGCGCGTAGTGCTCGCGGATCGACTCCACGTCCCGGACCTCGAACCCGGCCCGCTCCAGCAGGGAGACGGTGCTGCCCAGGGGGGCGAGTTCACCGTCGGGGAAGACGTAGGCGTCGATGAACGTGTCCACCCGGTACGCCGACTCGTCCCGCCGCGGGCGGCGCGCGATCTGGTGGTTCAGCAGGCGTCCGCCCGGTCCGAGCAGGCGGTGCAGGGTGGAGGCGTACTCCAGGTAGCGCTCGGCGCCCACGTGTTCGGCCATCCCGATGGAGGAGATCGCGTCGTAGGGCCCGTCGGTGACGTCCCGGTAGTCCTGTACGCGGATCTCGATCCGGTCGGTCAGGCCCTCGTCGGCGATGCGCTTGCGGGCGTAGGCCGCCTGCTCCTGGGAGAGGGTGATGCCGACGACGCGCACGCCGTGGTCGCGGGCGGCGTGGATGGCCATGGAGCCCCAGCCGCAGCCGACGTCCAGCAGCCGCCGACCGGGCTTCAGGGCGAGCTTGCGGGCCACCAGTTCGAGCTTGTCGTGCTGCGCCTGTTCGAGGGTGCCCCGCGGGGGCGGGGCGGGCCAGTAGGCACAGGAGTACACCATGGACGGGCCGAGGACGATCTCGTAGAAGTCGTTGCCGACGTCGTAGTGGTGGCTGATGGCACGCCGGTCGCTGCGTCTGGTGTGCCTGATGCGCAGGGAGGGGCGGGGGCGGCGGGCCTCCTCACGGGGCGGGGCGGGCGGCAGCGGGAGGCCGGCGAGCAGGAACAGGCCGCGGACGGCGGAGCGGAACTCCGGCTCGCGCAGGGCCTGGGCGAGGGTGCGGGCGTCCTCGCCGCGGTCCCAGACGAAGCCGGAGAGCAGGTCGAGAGCGGTGTAGAGGTCGCCGTCGACGTCGAGGTCACCGGCCACCCAGGCGCGGGCGAGGCCGAGTTCGCCCGGCTTGAACAGCAGGTGGCGCAGGGCGCGGCGGTTGTGCACGACGAGGGCGGGGGCGGCCGGGGGGCCGGCCTGGGAGCCGTCCCAGGCGTGGATGCGGAGGGGGAGCGGTGTGCCCAGCAACTGTTCGACGAGGCCCATCAGCCGCGGCGCGGCGTCTGCCATGGTGTACACCTCCATGACGGGGGAATCCCGGAATGTCCGACACCACGAAAACACCGACGGGGCGCCCGCGCAGCCCCCGACGCACAGGACGGCCGCGCGAAAACACGCCGAAGGGGCCACCCGCACCACGGATGGCGGGCGGCCCCTTCGGGCGTCGGACAGCGGGGTCAGCCGGCCTTGGCCTTCTCCCCGGCCTTCTCCTGCTGGGCGGCCGCCGGAACGGGCGCCGGCTTGGCGGCCTCGTAGAACTCCTCGCGCGGGGACTCGATGGCACCCAGCGAGACGACCTCGCGCTTGAGGAACATCGCGAGCGTCCAGTCGGCGAAGACGCGGATCTTGCGGTTCCAGGTGGGCATCGCGAGGCCGTGGTAGCCACGGTGCATGTACCAGGCGAGACGGCCCTTGAGCTTGATCTTCATCTTGCCCATGACGATCATCGCCACGCCCTTGTGCAGGCCGAGGCCCGCCACCGCGCCCTTGTTGCCGTGGCTGTACTCCTTCTGCGGGAAGCCCCGCATGCCGGAGACCACGTTGTCGCCGAGGACCCTGGCCTGGCGCAGCGCGTGCTGGGCGTTCGGCGGGCACCAGGCGTTCTCGTTGCCGGCCTTGCGGCCCACGAGGTCCGGCACCTGGGCGTTGTCGCCCGCGGCCCAGATGTAGTCGGTGCCCTTGACCTGGAGGGTGGGCTCGGTGTCGACGTGACCGCGCGGGCCGAGCGGCAGGCCGAAGCGGGCCAGCGCCGGGTTCGGCTTGACGCCGGCCGTCCAGACGATGGTGCTGGAGTCGACCTCGAGGCCGTTCTTCAGCACCACGTGGCCGTCGACGCAGGACTCCATCGAGGTGGACAGGTAGACCTCGACGCCGCGGCTCTCGAGGTGCTCCTTGCCGTACGCGCCGAGCTTGGGGCCGACCTCGGGGAGGATCTTGTCGGCGGCGTCGACCAGGATGAAGCGCATGTCCTCGCGGGACACGTTCTTGTAGTACTTGGCCGCGTCCCGGGCCATGTCCTCGACCTCGCCGATGGTCTCGGCGCCGGCGAAGCCACCGCCCACGAAGACGAAGGTGAGCGCCTTGCGCCGGATCTCCTCGTCCGTGGTGGAGTCGGCCTTGTCGAGCTGCTCGAGGACGTGGTTGCGCAGGCCGATGGCCTCCTCGATGCCCTTCATGCCGATGCCCTGCTCGGCGAGGCCGGGGATCGGGAAGGTGCGGGAGACCGCGCCCAGCGCGATCACCAGGTAGTCGAAGGGCAGCTCGTACGCCTCGCCGACCAGCGGGGAGATCGTGGCGACCTTGCGGTCCTGGTCGATGGTGGTGACCCGGCCGGTGAGGACCTCCGCCTTGGGAAGCACGCGCCGCAGCGGGACGACGACGTGACGCGGGGAGATGCTGCCGGCGGCGGCTTCGGGCAGGAAGGGCTGGTAGGTCATGTACGACCGGGGGTCGACGACCGTGACGGTCGCCTCGCCGTAACGCATCTTCTTCTGGATGCGCCGAGCTGCGTACAGGCCTACGTACCCACCGCCTACTACGAGGATCCTGGGACGCTCCGTGGTGCTCATGCCATCGAGTATCCACCTGCCGGAGGGGGGTAGCTCGTGCGCCCCTTCACAAGCTCCGGCAGCCCCTGTGTTACACTCCGCCGCTCCTGTGATCCAGGCCATGTTGCGGAGCCGGAACCAGCACACCCTACGGACCGTTGTCCATGCCGCGTGAGCTGCCTCTCTGCCGGACGGCGGGCTCGGTGAGGCCCTCGCTCGGGTCGCCGCAGCGGGTGCCCGAAGGGCCCCTATACCCCTCTTCTGAACATGTTCAAAGGGGAATTGAGCCCCCGAAAGGGTCAACGGACCCCTGTTCTTCGACCTCGCGGGCCCAATTCCTTGTGAAGAACTTCACGAACCTTCTCGACAGAGCCCCGCCCGGGGGCCGTTTCCGGCGCCCGGGCGGGGCTCAAACGTTATCCGCACTGCTCAGCAGAGTGCTACTCCTCAGTAACAAAGGAGACCGACACCACTCCCGCCGACGCCGCGACGCCGGCCCGCCGAGGCACCCGATGCCCGGGTGATGCGGGGCGTTCGGCCGCCCCCGACACGTGCAGACGGTCAGGCCAACGACCAGCCGATGCCGTCCAGGATGTCGTGTTCGCTGACCACGACCTCCTCCGCGCCGATGCGGTCCATGATCGCCAGCAGGACGAGAGCGCCCGCCCCGATCACGTCCACCCGGCCGGGATGCATGGAGGGGACCGCGGCACGCTCGGCGTGGGTGGAGCGCAGCAGCCACTCGGTGATCTCGCGGACGCGGTCCCGGGAGACGCGGGAGTGGTGGATGGCCGTCGAGTCGTACTCGGGCAGGTCCTGGGCGATCGCCGACACGGTGGTCACCGAACCGGCCAGCCCGACCAGCGTGTGCGCCTCGCGCAGCGGCACCGTCCGCTCGGCGAGGTCGAGGGACGCCTCGATGTCGGCCCGTATCGCCGCGATCTGCTCCTCGGTCGGCGGGTCCGTCACCACCCCGTCGCGCAGCAGGTGCCGCTCGGTCATCCGGACGCAGCCCACGTCGACGGAGCGGGCCGCGCGCACGTGGTCGTCGCCCAGGACGAACTCGGTCGAGCCGCCGCCGATGTCCACGACCAGGAACGGGCGCGCGAGGTCGGCGCGCCCCGTCAGTTCCTTCGTGGCCCCGGTGAAGGAGAACTCGGCCTCCTGGTCCCCCGTGATCACCTCGGGCTCCACGCCCAGGATGTCCAGCACCCCGCGCACGAACACGTCGCGGTTCCCGGCGTCGCGGGAGGCGGAGGTGGCCACGAAACGCAGGCGTCGCGCGCCGTGCTTCTCGATGATCTCCGCGTACTCCCGGCAGGCCGCGAAGGTCCGCTCCAGCGCCTCCGGCGCCAGCCGGCCCGTGCGGTCGACGCCCTGGCCGAGCCGCACGATCGTCATCCGCCGGTCCAGGTCGGTCAGTTCGCCGGTCTCGGGGTCGGCGTCGGCGACCAGGAGCCGGATCGAGTTCGTACCGCAGTCGATGGCGGCGACACGGGTCACCGTTCGTCCTCCTCGACCGGCCTGAAGGCGAAGTGCCCCGAATCCGAGGCGTCCACCTGCCGTCCCTCACCCGTGGGCGGTGTACCGGACGTCACGCACGGGCCCTTGCGCCACCACTCCGGCAGCATCGCCAGCGCCTCGTCGCCGAGGGGGTTCACGCCGGGACCGGCGGCCAGCGAGTGGGCAACCAGGACGTGCAGGCACTTCACCCGGTCCGGCATGCCGCCCGCGCTGGGGAAGTTCCTCAGTTCCTCGATCTCGTCGCGGCGCCGGATGTAGTCCTCGTGCGCGGCGCGGTAGGCGGCGGCCAGCTCGGGGTCGGCCGCCAGCCGCTCCGTCATCTCCTTCATCACGCCGTTCGCCTCCAGCGTGCCGATCGCGGAGTTGGCCCGCGGGCAGGTGAGGTAGTACAGCGTGGGGAAGGGCGTGCCGTCGGGCAGCCTCGGCGCCGTCTCCACGACGTCCGGCTGTCCGCAGGGGCAGCGGTGCGCGATCGCGCGCAGCCCGCGCGGCGGCCTGCCGAGCTGCTGCTTGAAGGCCTCGACGTCCGCGTCGGTCGGCTCGGTGCGCGGGGTCGTGGGCGGGGGCGTCTTCATGCCTTGCTTTCTATCGGTCTTCAGTGGTCGGTGGCGTCGGCGTCGGCGTCACCGGTCTGCGGCGGCGTCGGTCTTCCGGTCGGAGGCGTCGGACCTGTCGACCCCGTCCCAGATGTTCGCGTACCAGGGCCGGTCGCCCGCCCCCAGTGCGGTGCGGGACTGCTTCGCGGCGCCCGGGTCGATCACGATGTAGCCGGTCTCGCCGGGCATGACGTAGTGCAGCCGGCGGCGGATCTCCTGCTCGGCGTAGGCGTCGTCCTGCCAGCGTGCCTTGAGGTCGCGCAGTTGCTCCACCCGCTGCCGGGCCTCGTCCTGCTCCTGCTGGAGCTCGGCGATCTCGGCGCGCTGGGAGACGTACTGCCGCATGGGGTAGGCCAGGGCCACGACGAGGGAGCAGACCACCAGGGCGAGCAGCGCGGCCCGGCCGGTGAGCCGGGAGCGCCGGGCCTGGCGTTTGGTCTGCGAGCGGTAGACCCGGGCCGCGGTCTGCTCACCGATCAGCCGGATCCTGGTCGCGGTGGAGAACCGGTCCCGGTCCTTCACGGCCATGTCCCCGCCTCCCGTTCCCCTGTCCTACGCGCGTACGTCCCCGCACACGGTACGGGACCGGGTACGGGGACGTACGGACGACGCCTCCTGCGAGCCGGGTGCCCGGCCCTCGGCGTGCCTACTGGTGGGCGGAGCGGAACCGCGGGAAGGCGCTGCGGCCGGCGTACACCGCGGCGTCGTCGAGGATCTCCTCGATGCGCAGCAGCTGGTTGTACTTGGCGACGCGCTCGGAGCGGGCCGGGGCGCCGGTCTTGATCTGGCCGCAGTTGGTCGCGACGGCCAGGTCGGCGATGGTGACGTCCTCGGTCTCGCCGGAGCGGTGGGACATCATGCACTTGAAGCCGTTGCGCTGGGCCAGCTCGACGGCGTCCAGGGTCTCGGTGAGCGAGCCGATCTGGTTGACCTTGACGAGCAGCGCGTTGGCGGCGCCCTCCTCGATGCCTCGGGCCAGGCGCTCGGGGTTGGTGACGAACAGGTCGTCGCCGACGAGCTGGACCTTGTCACCGAGCTTGGCGGTGATGGTCTTCCAGCCCTCCCAGTCGTCCTCGAACAGCGGGTCCTCGATGGAGACCAGCGGGTACGCGTCGACGAGCTCGGCGTAGTACTCGGTCATCTCGGCGGCGGAGCGCTCCTTGCCCTCGAAGACGTAGGAGCCGTCCTTGTAGAACTCGGAGGCGGCGACGTCGAGGGCGAGGGCGATCTGCTCGCCGGGAGTGTAGCCGGCCTCCTTGATGGCCTCGAGGATGAGGTCGAGGGCCTCGCGGTTGGAGCCGAGGTTCGGGGCGAAGCCGCCCTCGTCGCCGAGGCCGGTGGCCAGGCCCTTGCTCTTCAGGACCTTCTTCAGGGTGTGGTAGACCTCGGCGCCCCAGCGCAGGGCCTCGGAGAAGGACTCCGCGCCGATGGGGGCGATCATGAACTCCTGGATGTCCACGTTGGAGTCGGCGTGCGAGCCGCCGTTCAGGATGTTCATCATCGGCACCGGCAGCAGGTGCGCGTTGGGGCCGCCCAGGTAGCGGAACAGCGGCAGGTCGCTGGCCTCGGAGGCGGCGTGGGCGACGGCGAGGGAGACGCCGAGGATGGCGTTGGCGCCGAGCGAGCCCTTGTTGTCGGTGGCGTCCAGGTCGAACATCGCCTGGTCGATCAGGCGCTGCTCGGTGGCGTCGTAGCCGACCAGCTCCGGGCCGATCTGCTCGATGACGGCGAGGACCGCCTTCTCGACGCCCTTGCCGAGGTAGCGGTTGGAGTCGCCGTCGCGGAGTTCGATGGCCTCGAAGGCGCCGGTGGAGGCGCCGGACGGGACGGCGGCACGACCCGTGCTGCCGTCGTCGAGGCCGACCTCGACCTCGACCGTGGGGTTGCCTCGGGAGTCCAGGATTTCCCGGGCTACGACGACGTCGATGGACGGCACGAGCATCTCCTTCTTGGATGTGACGCGGGTGAGCGGGACCGCGGTGGATCCTGCGAGTCCGAGCCTAACCGGCTCCGGGCGATCGGCCAGCGGCCGACCGTCCCGTGGACAGAACCGAGAGTAAATTGTTTCCGAACGGAACAAAGACCGTTTCCGGAAACCCATCCGAATCCGATGGGGCCCGTGACGCGAAAAGCCCCGCCCCGGCGCGTACGGGGGAACACGCGCCGGGGCGGGGAGCCCGTGGGGACGGGGCCGGGACTCGCGGTCCGGGAGGGGGACTCGCGGGCCCGGGGGCGGGACCTGCGGCCGCTTCCTTACTTCAGGTGCAGCTGCTGGCCCGGGTAGATCAGGTCGGCGTCCTCGACGATGTCGTCGTTGAGCTCGAACAGCTTGGCCCAGCCGCCCTTGACGCCCTGCTCCTTGGCGATGGTGCTGAGCGTGTCGCCCTTGACCACCTTGTACTCGCCGTCGCCCTTCTTGACCTTCTTGCCGGTCGGGGTGGTGACGGTCTTCTTGGCGGCCGGACGCTCGGTGGAGCGGGAGGCCTTCTGCTCGGTCTGGCGGGTCTCGGTGGAGCCGGTGCTCTGGCTCTGCGCGGAGCCGCCGCTCTGCGTCTGGGTGGAGGCGCCGCCGCTGTACGGGGTGCTGGACAGGTTCTTGCCGCAGACCGGCCAGGCGCCCTTGCCCTGACCCGCGAGGACCTTCTCGGCGATCGCGATCTGCTGGGCCTTGCCGGCCTGGTCGGCGGTGGCGGCGTACGCCGTGCCGCCGTACGCGGCCCAGGTGGAGGCGGAGAACTGGAGACCGCCGTAGTAGCCGTTGCCGGTGTTGATGGACCAGTTGCCGCCGGACTCGCACTGGGCGACGGCGTCCCACTCGGCGGCGGTGGCGGCGGAGGCGGTGCCGGCCGCCATCAGCGGGGCGGCGACGGCGGCGCCGGTGACGCCGACGACGGCGATGGCGCGAGTGGCCTTGGACGGACGACGGTGCTTGCCCTTGCCGGAAAACAGCATGGATGGATCCCCTCACCGACGCCTACGAGGTGAGCTGTCGGGTTCGGGCCGGTTGAGTTGCCCGGCCGCGCCCCTCACGAGACGCGGCTTCACCCCGAGCCGATTCCGGCATCAACTGCCCGGAACCGGCACTTACCTTGGGTCCCCCGCTCCTGCCTGCGGCGCTTGCGCGACGACTGTTCCCGTGCTGCCACTGGCAGGATTCGGCGTGGCGGCAGCCGGGGCTCGCGGTGGCGAGCGGTCACGACCGTAGGCACGGGATCGGCGAGATTTCAAAGACGATCAGGGCTTCTGAGACCTATCTCTCACCACGTTTAATTCGGGCATTCGGGGCGAATCGTGACGCCAACTGCCGTCATTCCCGCGCCTTTTCGCGCGTCACTTTTCGACCGGTTCGACCCCGACCTCGAGCTCCTGACCGGGAAGGATGAGGTCCGGGTCGGCACCGACGGCCTGCTGGTTCTCCGCGTAGAGCGCACGCCATCCGCCGCCGAGCTCAAGGGAGTCGGCGATACCCGAGAGACTGTCACCGGGGCGCACGGTGTAGGAGCCGTCGGCGGCGTCGCGGGAGGTGTCGGTGCCGCGCGAGGCGTGCCGTCCGGAGGACGCGGCCGCACGGTCCTGCTCCTCGTCCTCCTCGGCACTCGCGCCGCGGTGACGGCCGGTGCCGTTCGTTCCGGTGTCGGTGAGCGCGGAAGAATCGTCACTCCGGCCGGACTTGTCCGACTCGTCACTTTCGGGGACGTCTGTGGCGGCAGGAGAGGCATCGGACCCCGCGTCCTCACCTTCGGACTTGTCCGACTTGGTCGAATCGTCCGTAGTGGCGCCCTCGTTCTCCTCGTCCGACGACACGTCGGAGGAAGAGGGGGAGGACGACGGCGACGAGGACGGGGAGGCGGACGGCCCCTGCGATCCCGAGGAGCCGGGCACATACCGGTCGGAGGGGTCGGTGGAGTCGGCGGAGTCACGGGCGTCGGGTGACGCGGACGCGCCCGAGTCCTCGGCCACGCCCGTGTCGATGTCGGCCGACGCCGAGTCCTTGTCCAGGCCCGCGAGCAGACCGCAGGTCCGCCAGGCGCCGACTCCCTGGTCGGCGAGGATTCTCTCGGCGACGGCTATCTGCTGCCCGCGGCTGGCCTGGTCGGCGCTCGGCGCGTAGTCGAGGCCGCCGTAGTTCTCCCAGGCGTCCTGGGTCATCTGCAGTCCGCCGTAGTAGCCGTTGCCGCTGTTCTGGCTCCAGGAGCCGCCGGACTCGCACTCCGCGACCCGGTCCCATGTCGCGCCGTCGGCGGCGCTCGCGCTGCCTGCCCCGAGGAGCGGGATCGCGATGGCGGAGCCGGTGACTCCGGCCGCGAGGAGGAGAGCCGGAGCCTGGCGGGGGCGACGGTGCCGACCGTTCCCGGAGAGCATGCGGAGACCTTTCGCACGACAGCAGTTGTCGGCGCGGCGTGTGGAGCTGGGGCGCCGCGCTGATGGGTGAACGTATCGGCAGACGATCAGTTGTCACAAGTTCATGCCGCGCGTATCACGTGAAGATCACATAGTTGAAAGTGTGTCATGTTTGCGCTGGTCCCGCAGGAGACCCCAACGGGGCCCGACCCGCACGAGAAACCGCTGGTCAGTGCCGTGGGGGCGTGAACTCCACCGGCAGGGTGCGCAGTCCGCGCATGATGAGCCCCCCGCGCCACCGCAGTTCGGCCGGATCCACCGCGAGACGCAGGTCCGGCAGCCGGGCCAGCAGCGTGGCGAGCGCCGTCCGGCCCTCCAGCCGGGCCAGCGGCGCGCCCAGGCAGTAGTGGATGCCGTGCCCGTACCCCAGGTGCTGGTTGTCGCGGCGCCCGAGGTCGAGCACGTCGGGATCGGCGAACCGCTCCGGATCGCGGTCCGCGGCGGCGAGCACCACGAGGACGGGGTCACCGGCCGCGATCCGCTGCCCGCCGATGGTGACCGGCTCGGTGGCGAACCGCCATGTCGCGAGCTCCACCGGGCCGTCGTAGCGCAGCAGTTCCTCCACCCCGGTCTCCAGTAGCCCGCGCTCACCGGCGGCCAGCGAGTCCTGGAGGCGACGCCGCTGGTAGGGGTGGGTGAGGAGGGCGTAGGTGCCGTTGCCGATGAGGTTGACCGTGGTCTCGAAACCGGCGAACAGCAGGATGAACGCCATGGCGGCGGCCTCGTTCTCGGTGAGGTGTTCGCCGTGGTCGGAGGCCCGGATCAGACCGGAGATCAGGTCCTCGCCGGGCTCGGGGCGTGCGGGCAGTGCCTCGCGCTTGCGGTGGATGAGGTCGGCGAGGTAGCCGCGCATCTTCTTCACCGACCGCGCCACTCCACCCCGCGGCCCGCCCTGATGACGGATCATCATGCCCGCCCAGTCCCGGAAGTCGTCCTGGTCCTCCCTCGGGACGCCGAGCAGGTCGCAGATGGCGTAGATGGGCAGTGGGAAGGCGAAGTCGTGGATGAGGTCGGCCGTGCCGCCGTCCGCGAAGCGGTCGATGAGCGTGTCGGTGAGCTCCTGCACCCGGGGCGCGAACTCGGCGACCCGGCGCGGCGTGAACGCCGTGCTGACCAACCGGCGCAGCCGGGTGTGGTCCGGCGGGTCGATGTTGAGCAGATGGGTCATCAGCTCAGCCTTGCGCTCACCGGGGATACCGGTCCTGCCCTTGGCGTGCGCGGGCTCGTCGTGGTGCGCCGGGTTCTTGGAGAGGCGGTGGTCGGCGAGGGCCTGCCGGGCGTCGGTGTAACGGGTGACCAGCCATGCCTCCACGCCGCTGGGCAGCCGGGTCCGGTGCACCGGAGCGTGCTCGCGCAGCCAGGCGTAGGCGGGATAGGGATCGGCGGCGAACTCCCAGGTGAAGAGCTCGGGGCCGGTGTTCTGACGGAGGGGCTGGTCGGTCACCCTTCGACCGTATCCGGCGGCGCCCGTGCGGTGCGCGCCTACTCCCCCACCCCCTCGGCGGCCCGCACCGCGTCCCGGTACGCCCGGGCCGCCGCACGCAGTGCCGCCTCCGGGTCGACGCCGTCCGCCTCGGCCCGTACCGCCAGGGCGAGCAGCTCGTAGCCGACGCCCTCCACGCGGGGCAGGGGGACCTCCAGCCCGGCCGTGCGGACGCGCGAGGCGAGCTTGGCGGCGAGCGCCAGGCCGGGCTGGCCGAGCGGGATGCCCTCGGTGACCGAGGTGCGCCGCTTCTCGACGGCCTTGGTGCGCAGCCAGTGCTCCTTGACCTCCTCGGGCGTGCTCGCCGTCGCGTCGCCGAAGACGTGCGGGTGGCGGTGGATGAGCTTGGCGACGATGCCACCGGCCACGTCGTCGATGGAGAACGGCTCCTCCGGGTCCTCCTCGGCGATCCGCGCGTGGAAGACGACCTGGAGGAGGACGTCGCCCAGCTCCTCGCGCAATTCGTCCCGGTCGCCCTCCTCGATCGCCTCGACCAGCTCGTACGCCTCCTCGATGCCGTACTTGGCCAGGCCCTTGTGGGTCTGCCGGGACGACCACGGGCACTCGGCGCGGATGCGGTCCATGACCTGCACGAGGTCGAGCAGACGGGCGCCGGGCAGGTCGTAGGAGGCGGGCAGCAGCTCCAGCTCCGGCATGGCGACCCGGCCGGAGCCGGCCAGGCGGGCCAGCCCGTCGGTCAGCGCCGGTTCGCCCTCGCCGGTGGCCACCACCACGACGGTGTGCCCGCCGGCGCAGGCGTCGACCAGTTCCTCCGCGGCCGGGGACGCCTCCTCGACGGCTATCCCCGCCTCGCGCAGGTACGGAAGCTGCGGATGGGCGCCGTCCGCGCACAGCACCCGATCGGCCGCGTGCAGGGCCTGCCAGGCGGGCCAGGACAGCAGGCCGGGCGCGACGCGGTGGCTGGTGGTGAGCAGGACGATGCGGCCGGGGACGGCTGCGGCTGCGGCTGCGGCTGCGGGGCTGGTTTCGTTCACGCTCCGAAACTAACCCACGCCACAGACGGTCCCGGAGGTTGTCCACAGGGTGGGGGTGAGGGGCGGTACGTACGGACCGGGTCGCCGCCGGTGCGGGCGACCGCGGCCGGTGCGGCCGGGCCGACGACGGTGGTGTGTCGGGCCGGGCGCGGGAGCTGGGTCCGGCCAGGCGCGACGGTGGTGTCGGGCTGCCGGGTCGACCGCCGAGGTGGGTGGGCCGACCGGCGCCGGTGCGTGAGCCGACCACGGCGGTGGTGAGCCGACCGCGGCCGGCGTGTCAGGCGGTCTGCCGGGGGCCCACCGAGGAGACGTCCCGCACCCACGGGGTCTTCGCGTCGACGCGGCTGCTCTTCTCGACGTCCCAGGTGCCGTAGCGCGGGTTGAGGTCGACGTCGAGGTCCTCGCTCGCCTTGGACAGGGCCTTCCAGAACTCGGGCCGGCTCGTCTCGGTACCGAGCCGCTCGGCGAGCTTCTGGGCCTCCAGCTGGAGGCGGAGGTTCTCGTCCAGGCGCTGCGGCGGGACACCGTACTGCTGGAGCCAGGCCGTCTCCAGCGCCTCGACGCCGCCGGCCTGCTGCTCCAGGCCGGACCGCATCTGCTGGATCTCCCTGCGGGTGACGGTCACACCGGCGTCCCGCGCGGCACGCTGGAGCACCCGGTCCAGGACCATGCCGTGCAGGGTGTCGCGGGTGAGACTGCCGGTGCGGGAGATCGCCTGCTCGTACTGGGCCTCGTCCGGTACGGCCGCCCGCTGAGCCTCACGGACCTCGTTGACCCGGTTCTCCAGCTGGGAGACGGTGATCCGCTGGCCGCCGACGACGGCCGCCGCACCGGGACGCGCATCGCTTCCGCAGGCGGTGAGCACGGGGGCCGCGGCGGCGATCGCGGCGGTGAGGAGGAGCGCGGAGCGACGGCGGCGGTGCAAGGAAACCTCCCGAGGAGAGCTTGTGCGGCGGTGCACAAAGTCTTGCGGTGATCGATGGTAGGCATCGGCCAAGCTCTGGCCAACCCATTCGACCAACGATTCACCACGACTTCCGGCACCACCGCGCCCGCACGACGCCCGCACCGCGTCCCGGTGCCCCGACACGGGGCGGCCTCCCGGCCGGGGGCCTCGTGCGGGGCCGTGCGGGCGAGCGGAGCCCGCCGCTCTCCGGTGGACGGGAGCCGCGGGGCTGTCACGCGCCGCCGGGCGTGACGCCAGGGTCACTGCCGCCCGCCGGGCAAGGCACGCGCCTACCGCGCTCACCGCCGCCGGGCGTACGCGAGGCAAGGGGAGCGTCGGTCTGCTGCCGGTGAGGACACGGGCTGTCGCTCTCCGACCGACAGGTGCGCGCGGACCGTCACTCCACCGCGGACGGCAGCGCGGGGCCGTCGCCGGGTGGCGGCCAGCAGCGCGGCACCGGAGCGGCAGGTGGGCCGACCGCAGGGGCCGCACGGGAGCACGGGAGCGTCGGTCTGCTGCCGGTGAGGACACGGGCTGTCGCCGCCCGCCGCCCGGGAGACGCGGCCGTCGCTCCACCGCGGACGGCGGCGCGGGGCCGTCGCCGGGTGGCGGCCAGCAGCGCGGCACCGGAGCGGCAGGTGGGCCGACCGCAGGGGCCGCACGGGAGCACGGGGAGCGTCGGACTGTCGGGACGGGGACACGGCCCTACCCCCGCGGCTGGGCAAGCGCGGCCGTTGGTCCGCCCCGGCAGGGGCTATCCGCGGACCTGACCCAGCCATTGCAGCGTCCGCCGGATCTCGGCGGCGAGCGGGTGGCCGGGGCCGTGGGCGCGTTCCACGTCGTGCAACAGCCGGACCAGCGTGTCATGGGCCGCGGCGCGGTCACCGAGGGCGAGCAGGAGGTGGCCGATGCGGCGGCGGACGTCATGGGCGAGCTGCGGGTCGCCGGCCGCCACGTACTGGTTCTCGTAGTACGCCAGCAGCGCCCGGTACTCGGCGAGTGCCGCCGCTGGTTCACCGAGCTGCTCCAGGCACTGGGCGGCCTCGTAGCGGTAGCGCAGGGACTGCGGGTCGGCCTGGCCGGCCTCCGCCGCGCGCTCGTCGGCGAGGCGGCGCAGCTCGGGCAGGGCACGCCGGAACTGGCCGTCGTCCAGGAGCGTGGCCGCGTACTGCTTGCGCAGGGTGCGCACCACCGGGGAGTGCTCGCCGTGCTGCTCGGCGGCGACGGGCAGGATCGCGCCGAGGATGTCGACGGCCTGGGTGATGCGGCCCTCGCCGAGCAGCCGCTTGACCTCGTCCACGGCCGCGGCGACGTCCGCCTTCTCCGCGACCGGCGCGGGCGGCGCGGCCGGGGCGGGCTGCGGGGCGGGCGTGACCGCACGATCCGGCCAGGGGGCGTGGGGGCGCAGGAAGGGGCGGGTGGGGTCCAGGGGCGCCCCGGTCGGTGTCCCGCGCGCGGGCAGGAGCAGCGCCAGGTGCTCGTAGACCTCCTGCGCGGAGGCCGGGCGGTGCTGGGGGTCCTTGGCGAGCAGCCGCAGTACGAGCGATTCCAGCGCCTCGGGCACCTCGGGGCGGATCCGCCGGACCGGCAGCGGAGGCTCGTACAGGTGCCGGTGCAGCACGCCGAGCGCCGTCGAGCCCGCGAACGGGACGTCGCCGCTGAGCAGCTCGTGCATCAGCACGCCGAGCGCGTACAGGTCGGTGTACGGGCCGACCGCGCCGCCCATGGCCTGCTCGGGCGCCATGTAGGCGGGCGAGCCGATCGGGGAACCGGTGTGCGTCAGACGGGTGGTGTCGCTGTCCATGACGGAGGCGACTCCGAGGTCGAGCACGGTGACGGTACCGTCCTGCTTCACCATCACGTTGCGCGGCTTGAGGTCGCGGTGGACGATCGGCACCGCGTGCACCGCGCTCAGCACGGCGCACAGCTGCGCGGCCACCGCCACCGCCCACTGCCACGGGTACGGGTCGTGCTCGGCGAGGTGGTCGCCGAGGTCGGCGCCGTCGACGTACTGCATGACGAGGAACAGCTCCTCGCCCTCGCTGCCCGCGTCGTGCACGGTCACCAGGCCGGGGTGGTCGACCTGCGCGGTCACCCGGCACTCGCGCACGAAGCGGCGGCGCAGTTCGTCGGCCTCCTGCCCGGCCACCTTGTCGGGACGCAGCAGCTTCACCGCCACGCGCCGGTCCAGACGCTTGTCGTAGGCCGTCCAGACCTGTCCCATGCCGCCCTGTCCGATGAGCGTGGACAGTTCGTAGCGGCCGGCGACGACACGTCCCGTCGTCACGCTCACCTGCCGCCCTCGTGGTGGTCGCCGTGCTGCCCGTCCTGGCGGCGCAAGTAGTCGCTGAGTTCGTCGAGCTCGGCCCGCACCTGGTCGATCCGCGCGGGTCCGGGCTGCTGCGCCGGGGCCGGCGGCACGGGCCCGGGCGGCGCGGCGTCCGGGACGACGGGCCGCTGCAACGGCGTCGGCGCCGGGTGCGTCTGGGGGATCGGCGTGTGCGGCCCCGGCTGCGGCACGGGCGTGGACGCGTACGGCGAGGTGGGCTGCGGATAGCCGTACGGGGTGGAGCCCGTCTGGAAGGGGGGCGCGGTGGTCTGTGCGGGCGCGTAACCGGGGTACTGGCGCAGTTGGTTGTGGTAGCGGATGTCCACGGTCAGGTAGTACGCGGCGGCGACGGCGCCCAGGGCGATCAGCGCGACCACGGCGACGTCGGTGCGCGGGTCCGTGTCGGGGAGCGAGCCGACGACGCCCAGGAACACGATCGACAGCGGGAGGCTCACCCAGGCCAGCACCCAGTCGACGACGCGTCCCCGCAGGATGGCGATGCGGAACAGCGGCACGCACGCCAGCAGCCCGCACGACAGGAAGCCGGCGGCGGCGAACAGCACGCGCAGGGTGATGACCGTTGCCGCGCTGCGGGTGGGCGGCGCCGCGCCGTGGCCGTACATGACTGCTCCTGGACCGGTGAAGCCGATGGGGACGGTGGTGCGAGTTCGGGCTCTGCTGGGAGTCCGAGCGTATAGGCCGACAAGGACAACCGGTCCCGGGTTGTACCGAACCGTTGTCGTACTGATCACTTCGCCCCGGGCCGGCGGGGGCGGGCGGGGCCGGTGAGGGTCCAGTGAGCGGGGTGGCCGGGTCCGGGAGGGGGCGGGGGCGGGGTCGGCATGGGTGACCCGCACACCTGGACGGGGGCGGTTGGGGGTCAGTCGGGGGCGACCGTGCCGTCCGCCAGGCCGTCGTACATGCCGCGGACGAGTCGTTCCCCGAGCCGGCCCGCGAGCCGGAGCACCCGCTCGAACTCGTCCAGGGCCCGGAAGCGGGCGCCGTAGCGCCGCTGTTCCTCCAGCGGGATCCGGGGCAGTTGGAGGCGGCGCACGTCGAGCCGGGTGGCGGTGGACGCGTAGCTGCTGGCCCGGCGGTGGTTGGCGGTGCCGCGCAGGAAACCGGCGAGGAACCACGCGTCGAGCGCCGCCGGGTCGGGCCGCAGGAGCACCAGGTTGCGTCCCAGGACGGCGCCCGCGGTCTCGTCGTCGACGACCCGCGCGACCGAGCCCCCGCCCAGCACCGGGACGACGACGTCGCCGACCTCGGTGAGCACGGCCTCCTCGTCGCTCTCGGGGAGCGTTCCGGAGGGAGCGGTACCGGCCAGGACGTCCTGGTCGGTGAGCACGGGCACCCGCGCGTGCCCGCCACTTCCGCCCGTGCGCAGCACCAGCACGCCCCCGCGTACGAGTTCGCCGACGGTGCTCAGTGGCCGGCGCGGCGTCGGCGCGGGCCGCACCGGGTCCCCGTCCGGCGCGGGGCGGACGGGGGGCGGGGTCAGCTCCGCGGCCAGGCGCAGGGTCTCGCCGAGGCGTTCGCGCACGTCGGGGAGTCGGCCGGGGGCGTCCGCTGCGGTCCGGGGCGGCAAGTGGCGGGCCGGGGCCAGATCGACGTCGTCGTCGAGAAGTTCGATGACGGGAACGGAACGGGCGAGGCCCGGCCGTTCGTCGAGACGGCCGGAGCGGTCGTGGGCCCGCCAGGCGTCCACGACCGCGTCCCGCACCCCGGCCAGTCGGGTCCGCCGCGCCCCTCGGCGGCGAACCGCCCCGCGTCGACGAGCAGCACCTCCGGCGGCACGGGCGCCTGCGGGGGGCGGCGCAGCACCCACAGGTGCAGCGGGATGTTGTACGGGGGTGCCGCGCCGACCGGCAGTGCGATGACGGCGCGCAGCGCGCCCCGGCGCAGCAGGTCGGCGCGGATGCGTCGTCCGGAGCGGCGGGACGCGGCGGCGGGCGGCATCAGCAGCACCGCCGTGCCGCCGTCCTTGAGACGGGCCAGCGCGTGCTGCACCCAGGCCAGCTCGGACTCGGTGCGCGCCGGGAAGCCGTACTCCCAGCGCGCGTCGTAGGCGAGTTGGTCGTGCCCCCAGTTGCGCTCGTTGAACGGGGGGTGGCACAGCACCGCGTCGGCGCGCAGCCCGGGGTGGGCGTCGGCGCGCAGCGTGTCACCGGCGCTCACGCGCACGGGGGCGCGGCTGTGCAGGGCGAGGCGCAACGCGGTCAGCGCGGCGAGTTCGGGGACGGCGTCCTGGGCGTACAGCTCCTGGCCGGGGCGGGCGGCGAGGGCGCGCAGCAGGGCACCGGTGCCGCAGGCCGGGTCGAGGACGGCGCGGGCGGCCGGGCCGGTGAGGTCCGCCATGAGATCGGCGAGGCCGGCGGGTGTGAGCGTGTACTGGCGGGGGTTGGCGTCGAGGTGCCGCCCGAGCAGGAACTCGAAGGTCTGCCGGGCACCGAGCTCGGCGGCGAGTTCGGCGACGCCGCGAAGGAGGGGGACGGAGGGCAGGAGTTGGGGGGCGGAAGGCAGGAGTTGGGGGGCGGAAGCCAGGAGTTGAGGGGCGCTGGGAGGCCGGAGGGGCGCCGCGGTCGGGGAGGGGCTGTTCACAGCGTCCGCGCGGTTCACACCGGTCGCGTGCCGCTGGACGTGCAGGCGGTACGCGGCACTCGGGGAGTCGTCGGCATCCGGGCGGTTCACACCGGCGGCGTGGAGCGAGGTCTCCGGCAGGTGGTTCGCGGCACCCGGGTTCACAGTGTCCGCGGAGTTCACAGCAGTGGGGGCGGTGCCTCCGGGACGCACATCGGTCGACGGCCTCGCCCCGGCCGGGCGATTCACAGCCACTGCGGAGTTCACAGCGTCCCGGCGATCACCCGGCACCGGGTTCACACCCACCGCCGGATGAACCGACCTCTCTCCGTTCACACGCAGCGACGCGCTCACATCCGACGACCACTGTGCGCCGCCATCGCCGCGCACCCAGCGGCCGCCCCCCACCTCACCCGAGATTCCGCCACCGCCCGCGTCAACACCCACGCCCACACCCGCTCCCCCCGCCCCGAAGCGCGGCGTGAGCACCCGCTCCAGTGCCCCCGGCAGCATCGCCGCCAGCCGTTCGTCGGAGCCGGCGCTCACCTCCAGCCAGACGGTGGAACGGTCGTGGATCAGCAGCAGCACGCAGCCCGCGTGGGTGAGAGCGGTGACGGGCCCCTCCGGATGGCCGACGAGCTGCTGCCAGACCCGCTCGCGCAGCGGCACCTCGGCCAACTTGCCGTGGCGCCTCAGCCATGCCTCAACCTCGGCGAGCGCGAAGGAGGGACTGGTCTCGGTGCCGCCGACCGGCTTGGGGAAGTCCGGGTGCCGACGGCGCCAGTTGCTGACCGCGGCGCGGCCCACCCCGGCGAGCCGCGCGATCCCGGCCGCGGTCACTTCCGTCGCACTGTCCTGCAAGCCTCGCACGCGCCCTGCTCCCCTCGTCCCCCGGTGTGTGACGCCGAGGATACCGACGTACACGCGACTCCGTCGTTCACGCGCACATAATCCCATCATCACGAACGACGTGTTGACTCTGTTCACACCCTCTGCTGTCATTGACCCAGCGAACGAGCGACCGCCGAGGGGGGCGGTCGCCGCTGGGGAGGGAACACAGCCATGGGCATGAAGAGCAAGGTCGCGCTGGGCGCCGTCGCCGGGATCGTGATCATCGGCGCCATGTCGGCGAACGCCGGGGGAAGCAAGGACGGCACCGCCTCCGGCAGCGGGAAGGGCTCGTCCGCCTCCGCGGACCGCAAGGCCGGCGACAGGAAGAGCCAGAGGAAGGCCGAGGCCGCCCCGAAGAAGGCGACCAAGGCCGCGTTCGACGGGGACGGCGACTTCCGGGTGGGCTCCGACGTCGAGCCGGGCACCTACCGCACCACCGGCAACACCGACGGCCTGTGCTACTGGCAGCGCGCCAAGGACTCCTCCGGTGAGATCGAATCCGTCCTGGCCAACGACAACGTCAGCGGCACGGCTTACGTCACCGTCAAGCCCACCGACAAGCTCTTCTCGTCGAGCGGCTGCAACGACTGGGAGGCCGTCGACCGCGGGGCGAAGGGCTCCCCCGCGACGAAGATGGCAGGCGACGGCGGCATGTTCAGAGTGGGCGCCGACATCACCCCCGGCACCTACAGGTCCAGCGGCAACGCCGACGACTCCTGCTACTGGGAACGCGCCAGGGACGCCGGGCACTCACTCGACTCGATCATCGCGAACAACAATGTGAACGGCTCGGCAATCGTCACGATCAGCGCCTCGGACGGCTACTTCAAGACCACCGGCTGCCAGGACTGGACAAAGACCTCCTGAGCCGCCCTTCCGGGGAGCCCACCCGGCCCCTCACCACCTCAGCGCCACCGGCCCGCAACGTCCGCTCCGGCCCCGGGCGACAAGCCTGCCAAGAACAACGGACCTGGGCCGCAAACCCCGCAGGGCCCGCAGAGCGCCGAGCCCGAAGAACCCACGGAGCCCACGGAGCCCGAAGAGCCCACGGAGCCCGAAGAGCCCCGCAACACACCTGCACCACCCACCCTCATCACCTAGGAATCCTCATGCGTCGCACCGCAATCGCCGCCGTCTGCCTGGCCGCCGTGGCCGCAACCGGCCTCACCGGCTGCCTCTCCGGTGAGAACACGTCCGACGGCACGTCGAAGAGCACGTCGAAGAACACCTCCCGCCCGTCCGGCAAGCAGAGCACGCCGAAGGAACGGAAGCCCGGCAGGGAGCTGTTCGCGGGACTGACGGGCGGTGAGATCGTCGAGCGATCCGTGACGGCCACGACCGGTGCCTCGTCCCTGCGCATGAAGGGCGACATACCCGACGACGAGACCGGCGGCACCCTGCGGATCAACATGGCCATGGACAAGCGGGGCGAGTGCGCCGGCACCATGGGCATGGGCAACGAGGGCGAGGCCGAGCTGATCAAGACCGGCGACACGCTCTACATGAAGTACGACGAGGCGTTCCTGCGCGCCCAGAGCAAGGGCGAGCCGAAGGCGGACGTGGACGCGACCGTGGCGCTGCTGGCCGACCAGTGGACCCGGATGTCGGCCACGGGACCGGACGCCGAGGACATCACCGGCTTCTGCGACCTCGACGAGGTGCTCGCCGACATGAAGGACGGCGAGTCGAACGCCACCCGCGGCAGGACGGCCACGGTCGACGGCACACCGGCGATCGTGCTGCACGAGAAGGACGGCACGGACGACTTCACCCTCTACGTCGCCACCGAGGGCGAGCCGTACCTCCTGCGGCTCGACAGCAACTCGCCCGCCGACCGGGGCTCCCTCACCTTCTCCGACTTCAACGAGCCGGTCCCGGCACAGAAGCCCTCCGGTGACGTCCTGGACCTGGACTCCCCGAGCTGACCCACCCAGCGGTCCCGCCCCGCAGTCCGCCCCCGGTCACCGCACCGGCACAGCACCGTGCGCGGTCGGTCCGGGGGGAGGGGGGACGGCCCCCTGAGCTGCCGTCAGCCGCCGCACTGGGTCAGCATCATCTCCTTGTCCGCTGTCGTCACCGGGAGGTCGTACTTGAGGGCGACCTGCGCGAAGCGGACGGCGTAGGCACACCGGACCTGTTTGTTGGGCGGCAGCCAGGCGGCGGGGCCGGAGTCGCCCTTGGCCGAGTTGGTCCGCCCGTCGACCGGGATCAGGTTCAGCACGTCGTTGGCGAACTGTTCACGCCTGCTCTCCGGCCAGCGCGAGGAACCCATTTGCCAGCTGTACGACAGCGCCACCACGTGGTCTATCTGCACCTCGGAGGCCTGTTGCTTGCGCCACTCGATGGTCGTCCCGGTGTACGGGTCCTGCAGCGTCATGGCGACGACGACGCAGTCGGAGCCGGTTCGGAAGCGGAGGTTCTGGCCATCGCGGCGAATGAGGTCGTTCCGCGTGTCGCACCCGTTCCTGGCGAGCGGCACCCCGTCGGCCGTGTCCATCCATGCGTAGCCGAACTCGTCACGGTCGTAACCCGTTTTCGGACCCCGCCCCTTCGTGGGCAACTCCTCGATGAGCTTGCGGGCCGCCGCCCTGTCCGCGTCCGCCGTCACGGGCGCAAGCCCTGGCTCGGTCCCGTCCGGATTCTCGAGCGGGCTGACTGCCCGCCCGTCGGACGCAGTCGGCCCGGATCCCGCCGAGGAGCCGTCCTCGTCGAGCCCCTCGCATCCTGGGAGGAGGAGCACGGCAGCGGTCAGTGCCGTCGCCGCGCGGAAGCGGCGGGCCCTCCCCGCTCTCTCGTCTCTCACGTGCCGGTCAGTTCGCACAGGTCACCACTTTCCGAGTGAGCTGCGCGCAAACGGCACTTCGGCCGTGTCCTTTCCAGGCGTGGCCGAACTCGTCACGGTCGTGACCCGTCCGGGACCCGCGTGCCTTCATCGCCCTACCGCCGCCCCGGTGCGCCACGGGGCACGCGCGCCACCCCGCCTCGTGTACCGCGCCACAGCGCCCTCCCCTGCCCTGTTCTCCGGCCGACCTGTTCTCCGGCCGACCTGTTGTCCGGCCGACCTGTTCTCCGGCCGACCTGTTGTCCGGCCGAGCTGATCTCCTGTGGACCTGTTCTCCTGGACCTGCTCTCCTGTGGACCCGCTCCACGGTAGCGGGCGAGAGGTCCAGACCATGTGGGCTGTTCAAGGGGCATTCCGGGCATGTCACGCGTATCGTCGATTCTGAGTCATCGCCGGAAGGAGCTCTGGATGGGCATCTTCGACAAGTTCAAGAGCCACAAGGCGGCACGGGAGAAGGCCGGGAAGGCCTCCGACGCCGCCGAACGGAAGATCAACGAGAGGACGGGCGGCACCTACGAGGACCAAGTGGACACCGGTCAGCGGCAGGCCGAGCGCCGGCTCGGCATGGACCGCGACCGTCCCGACCAGCCGTAGGCGCACGCATCGGCCGCAGCACGCCGAGAACCAGCCGGGGACGTGCTGAGGACGCAGTGGCAAACTCAGTGAGGACTCACGGAGAAGACCACCTCTCGCATCCGAAGCCGCCCGCGGAGATCACCCCGCGGGCGGCTTCGCACGCCCGGGGGCCGCCCACGCGCGAGCCGGACCGGCACGACGCGGCACAGCACGGCACGGCGGCACCGCGAGCCCCACCGTCGCACGCCGGCAGCCGCGACGCCCCGGCCGCCTCGCCGCTCCCCCGGCGCGGACTTGCCCGTCCCCGGTCGCCCGCCGTCCCCTCCCGGCCGCCTCGCCGTCCGCTCCCCCGCTACCGGCCGCCCGCGCTCACGACCCCAGGACCGACGTCAGGAATTCCCCGACCCAGCCCAGCAACTCCCGCCCGACCAGCGGCTTCCCGCCCACCTTCGCGGTCTTCGGACGCGGCACCAGCACCTGGTGAGCGGCCGGCTTGATGACCGTGCCGGGGTACAGGCGCTTGACGCGCAGCTCCTGCGACTCGCGCAACTCCACCGGTGCGAAGCGGATGTTGGTGCCCTGGAGGACGATCTCTCCGACGCCGCACGCGCGGGCGAGCATGCGCAGGCCCGCCACCAGGAGCAGGTTCTCCACCGGCTCCGGCAGCTTGCCGTAGCGGTCGACGAGTTCCTCCCGTACGGCCTTGATGTCCTCCTCCGAGTTGGCGGAGGCGATCGCCCGGTACGCCTGGAGGCGCAGCCGCTCGCCGGGCGCGTAGTCGTGCGGGACGTGCGCGTCGACCGGCAGCTCGATCTTGACCTCGAGCGGCGGCTCCTCCTCGATCCCCCCGGTCTCCAGCTGGCGCCGGTAGTCCGCGACCGCCTCGCCGACCATGCGGACGTACAGGTCGAAGCCGACACCCGCGATGTGGCCGGACTGCTCGCCGCCGAGCAGGTTTCCGGCGCCGCGGATCTCCAGGTCCTTCATCGCCACGTACATGCCCGCGCCCATCTCCGTGTGCTGGGCGATGGTCGCGAGCCGTTCGTGCGCGGTCTCGGTCAGCGGCTTCTCCGGCGGGTACAGGAAGTACGCGTACCCGCGTTCGCGCCCGCGGCCGACCCGGCCGCGCAGCTGGTGCAGCTGGGAGAGGCCGAAGTTGTCACCGCGCTCCACGATCAGGGTGTTGGCGTTGGAGATGTCGATGCCGGACTCGACGATGGTCGTCGACACCAGCACGTCGAACTTCTTCTCCCAGAAATCGACGACGACCTGTTCCAGCGCCGACTCCGTCATCTGTCCGTGGGCGGTGGCGATGCGCGCCTCGGGGACGATCTCGCGCAGCCGGGCGGCGGCGCGGTCGATGGACTCGACACGGTTGTGGATGTAGAAGACCTGGCCCTCGCGCAGCAGTTCGCGGCGGATCGCGGCGCCGATCTGCTTCTCCTCGTAGGGGCCGACGAAGGTGAGCACCGGGTGGCGCTCCTCCGGCGGGGTGGTGATCGTGGACATCTCGCGGATGCCGGTGACCGCCATCTCCAGGGTGCGCGGGATCGGGGTGGCGGACATGGTCAGCACGTCCACGTTGGCGCGCAGCTTCTTCAGCTGCTCCTTGTGCTCGACGCCGAAGCGCTGCTCCTCGTCGACGATGACCAGGCCCAGGTCCTTGAACCTGGTCTCGGAGGAGAACAGCCGGTGGGTGCCGATGACGATGTCCACCGAGCCCTCGCGCAGGCCCTCCAGCACGGCCTTCGCCTCGGTGTCGGTCTGGAAGCGGGACAGGGCCCGCACGTTCACCGGGAACTGCGCGTACCGCTCGCTGAACGTGCCGAAGTGCTGCTGCACCAGCAGCGTCGTCGGCACCAGCACCGCCACCTGCTTGCCGTCCTGGACGGCCTTGAAGGCGGCGCGCACCGCGATCTCGGTCTTGCCGTAGCCGACGTCGCCGCAGATCAGCCGGTCCATGGGGACCGACTTCTGCATGTCCTCCTTGACTTCGGCGATGGTGGTGAGCTGGTCCGGCGTCTCCGCGTACGGGAAGGCGTCCTCCAGCTCGCGCTGCCAGGGGGTGTCGGCGCCGAAGGCGTGGCCGGGCGCCGCCATGCGGGCGCTGTACAGCTTGATCAGATCGGCGGCGATCTCCTTGACGGCCTTCTTGGCGCGGGCCTTGGTCTTGGTCCAGTCGGCGCCGCCCAGGCGGTGCAGGGTGGGGGCCTCGCCACCGACGTACTTGGTGATCTGCTCGAGCTGGTCGGTGGGGATGTAGAGCCGGTCGCCGGGCTGGCCGCGCTTGGCGGGGGCGTACTCGACGACCAGGTACTCGCGGGTGGCGCCCTGCACGGTGCGCTGCACCATCTCGATGTAGCGGCCGACGCCGTGCTGCTCGTGGACGATGTAGTCGCCCGCCTCCAGGGTGAGCGGGTCGATGGTCTTGCGGCGCCGGGCCGGCATCCGGGCGCCGTCGCGGCCCGCGGCCTTCTGGCCGGTCAGGTCGGTCTCGGTGAGCACGGCGAGCTTGAGCACCGGGTCGACGAAGCCGTGGTCGATGCAGCCGCAGGCCACGTGTACGACGGACGGGGTGATCTCGCCGAGGTCGGTGTCGAGGCGGGCCGCGATGCCCTCCCCGCCGAGGACTTCGACGGTGCGGACGGCCGGGCCGTGGCCCTCGGTGACGAACACCGTGCGCCAGCCGTCGGCGAGCCAGCCCTTGGTGTCGGCGAGGGCCCGCGCGGTGTCGCCGCGGTAGGTCTCGGGGGCGTGCATGCCGAGCTTGAGGGTGTCGGCGTCCAGCTCCTCGTCGGCGGCGAACGGCGACACCGACCACCACATCATGCCCAGCTCGCGCGCCCGGTCGCGGACGTCGGCGATGGACCAGAGGGAGGCCGCGCCGACGTCGATGGGCGCCTCGCCCCCGCCCGCGGTGGCCGCCCAGGACGCCTGGAGGAACTCCTGAGAGGTGGCGACCAGGTCCGACGCGCGCGTGCGGACCCGCTCGGGATCGCACACGACGGCCATGGCGCCCTCGGGCAGCACGTCGAGCAGCAGCTCCATGTCGTCGACGAGTACGGGGGCGAGGGACTCCATGCCCTCGACCGCGATGCCCTCGGCGATCCTGCCGAGCAGTTCGCCGAGCTCGGGGTGTTGCTCGGCGAGGGCACCCGCGCGGGCGCGCACCTCGTCGGTGAGCAGCAGTTCGCGGCAGGGCGGGGCCCACAGGCCGTGCTCGGCGACCTCCAGGGACCGCTGGTCGGCGACCTTGAAGTAGCGGATCTCCTCGACGTCGTCGCCCCAGAACTCGACGCGCAGGGGGTGTTCCTCGGTCGGCGGGAACACATCGAGGATGCCGCCGCGCACGGCGAACTCGCCGCGCTTCTCGACGAGCTCCACGCGCGCGTACGCGGCGGCGGCGAGGGCCTCGACGACCTCGTTCAGGTCGGCGCTCTCGCCGGTGCGCAAAGCGACCGGCTCCAGGTCGCCCAGGCCCTTGACCTGCGGCTGGAGCACGGAGCGCACGGGCGCGACGACGACGGAGACGGGTCCGGTCTCGGGGTCGTCGGGCCGGGGGTGGGCCAGGCGGCGCAGTACGGCCAGGCGGCGGCCGACGGTGTCGCTGCGGGGGCTGAGCCGTTCGTGCGGCAGCGTCTCCCAGGACGGGTACTCCACGACCCCTTCCGGCGGGAGCAGGGAGCGCAGGGCGGCGGCCAGGTCCTCCGCCTCGCGTCCCGTCGCCGTCACGGCGAGGACGGGACGGCCCGTGTCGCGGGCGAGGGCGGCGACCGCGAAGGGGCGGGCCGCGGGCGGGCCGACCAGGTCGACGTGCATGCGGTTGCCGTCTGCGGCCGCCGAGATCGCTTCCGCGAGGGCGGTGTCGTTGACGACGGCGTCGAGCAGACCGTGCAGGCTCATTCGGGGGCTTTCCGTCCGGGGGGTGACAAACACGACGGGCCCGACGCGCGTGGCGGGCCGGGGGTCTCCAGCGTACGACTGTGCCCAGCGGTGTTGCCGGACTTGCCTCAGGAAGAGGCAAGTCCCGCTGCAAGTCCTTTATGCCGCTGGGTGCGAGCCCTGTGACCGTCGGGGTCTTGCCCGGTTCAGCGCCGGGCGAACGCCCAGGTTAGGCGCCGGCGCTTGACGCGACGCACGCCCGGTCGGGGCGGTCGCATTGTCGGCCGACACAGCCGCTCGCGGCACGTCCAGGTCGAGAAACGCGATCGTTACACCCCGCCCAGGTTGCACCGCCACGTGGAGCACGGCTCCGAAAGCCTCTGCGATCCGCTCCAGCATAGGAAGCGTCGGCATGCACCTCCCACGCTCCAGCCGAGAGACTGCCGCCTGCGTCAGCCCGGCACGCGCGGCCAAGCTGACCTGCGTCAATCCCACTTCTTCACGCCTTCGCCGAACGGCCCTTCCCAGAGATTCTTCGAGCGACCGCCTCATCGATTGCCCAAACCATAACATGTCGTCCATTTTTGACCGATCCGCCCCCCACGGCTCGTGACCCACAACAACCCCCCGACTGTTCAATATGAAACCGCTATATTTCTCAACAGAAGACCTACCAAAGCTATGCAGTCACTGACCGAGGCGTTGCCACTTGAGCAAGATTTGAGCTAGCCCTCATCTGCACCAAGGCATACTCCATCCGCTACATATAGCACATCTGACATACAGTGATCATCTTCCCGTACTCACTGGTCAGAGGTCGCGGAATTTTATCTTCCGCTAGCGCCGAAGCGTTGATTCGAAGATGTGCGTTGCGCCTCCGGAAGGGGACATGTCATCGTTGTGGCGCCTCGAACAGAAAGGAAAACGACTTGAACACAAAGCGTTTAGCCATCCCCGGTGCTGCCCTTTCCGGCATCCTCCTCGTGACCGGCGTCACTCCCGCCGTCGCGGCTTCATCCACGCCAACCGAATCCGCGGCTCCTCAGGTGGGAGCCGCTGTGAGCAAGGACGCGAAGCTCAAGAAGTTGGGTTCCATAACTGGCGACTCGGCGAAGTCACAGGAGCGCTGGTTCACCGCGCTCGGTCAGTACCAGCAGGGTAAGGCGGCTATCAAGCGGTACCGCTTCGACTGGAAGACCGACTACTGCTCCATGGCTCCCAATACGGTGCCAGGCGGCTATGACTTCTCCTTCTCCTGCTACCGTCACGACTTCGGATACCGGAACTACAAGAAGCTCGCAGGTAAGAAGGTGTTCAAGAACTATCACAAGAACCGGATCGACAAGGCGTTTCACTCCGACATGAAGAGGCAATGCGGCAAGTTCTTCTGGGCGGACCCGTACACGCCGGCACAGCGTAAGAAACTGAAGGCTGCCTGCCTCAAGTCAGCCAAGAAGTACTACGAGGCCGTGGTGGCTTTCGGCTGACCCTGGTTCGGCAGGCGGGCGTGGAATTTCTCACCCTCGCCTGCCGACAGAGAAAAAACGTTGCGCGTCTTTCAACTCCTCCTCTTCGGTCAATCAGCGGCGATGGCGTTGAGGACGTTCATTCGGCCTGCCCTGGCTGCTGGGAAGAGGGCCGCAGCCAATCCCACGAAGGCCGAGCCCAGAAACACCGCCAAAACAGTCGACCACGGGATTTCCAGAACTTTCAGTCCTTTCAGGGCTAGGAGTTCTTGCGCTGTCACTCCCCAGCACATCCCCAACCCCAGACCGAGCAATGCGCCGAACAGGGCAATCACCACCGACTCGAGCCGAATCATACGGCGCAACTGTCGGCGGGAGAGACCGAGGGCGCGCATGAGCCCGATTTCGTGGGTACGCTCCACCACCGAGAGGGCCAGGGTGTTCACGACGCCCAGGACCGCCACGACGATCGCCAGGGCGAGCAGACCGTACACCAGGTTGAGCAACTGCCCGATCTGGTCACGCAGATTTTCCTTGTAGTCGGCCTGGTTCATGACCTGGACGGTGGGGTCCGAATCCACGGCCGCCTTGAGGGACGCGTAGGCTTCTGTTTCATGGCCGTCCTGGGCGGTGATCAGCAGCGACGAGTTCAGCGGCATCTGCCCGGTCGGCACGTAACGCTCAACCGTGTCGATGCTCGTGTACATTGTGCCCCGGTCAAGGCCGGTGTCGTCCGATGTGACGGCAGCAACTCGGAGCCTGGCCGTGCTGCCTCCGTCGAAGGTGACAGTTAGTACGTCGCCGACCTTCACCCCCGTTTTCTCGGCGAACTCGGATCCGACCGAAAGGGCACCGACACCGTAAGCGGCAGCCAGGCTCCCGGAAAGCGTTTCCCTGCGCAGGTCCTGGGTGAAGGTTGGGTCGGTGGCCAGTAGCTCGCCCTCCTGCACGGTGCCGTCCGGCGCTGTCACGTCGGCGGGCACCTCACGAAGGCGAGTAACACGCAAGAGACCTGGGGCATCCTGCGCCGCCATCACCGTCGCCGGGTTGAGACGCTTGCCACTGCTGCCCTGGACGATGAAGTCGGCGCCGACTGACCTGTCCAGTTCGTCTGTCGCCGAGGCGACCATGGAGGACCCGACCACCGACAGGCACGCCACCAGCGCGAGGCCGATCATCAGCGCGGCACCGGTCGCACCGGTGCGGCGCGGGTTGCGCAGTGCGTTGCGCTCCGCCATGCGGCCCACGGGGCCGAAGGCCCTCAGCAGGACGGCGCCGAGGACGCGCACCACGCCGCTCGCCAGCACCGGTCCGACGACGACGAAGCCGATCAACGACAGCACCACGCCGACGCCCAGCCACAGCGAGCCGTCGGTGGCCTTGTCCGCGGCGCCCGCCAGGTACAGGGCGTACCCGCCGGCGCCGGTGAGGACGAGGCCGATCACCGCGCGGACCCGGCCGGCCCTGCCGTCCACCGGGGTGCCGGCGTCGCGCAGCGCGGCCATCGGGGAGATCCGGCCGGCCCGGCGAGCGGGCAGGTAGGCGGCCAGCACGGTGACCACGACGCCCAGGACCAGCCCGATCGCCGGGGTCGTCCAGGCCACGGTCAGGTCGTCCGTGGACAGCTCCATGCCCATCAGGCCCATGAGCTTCATCAGGCCGACCGCGAGACCCACGCCCGCGCCGACCCCGAGCACCGAGCCGACCGCGCCGAGCAGCAGCGCCTCGGCCAGCACCGAGCGGTTGACCTGCTTGCGGGACGAGCCGATCGCCCGCATCAGGCCGATCTCCCGGGTGCGCTGGGCGACCAGCATGGAGAAGGTGTTGATGATCAGGAAGATGCCGACGAGGAAGGCGATGCCGGCGAAGCCGAGCATCGCGTACTTCATGACGTTCATGAAGCCCTCGACGCTCTTCTGGTTGGCCTCTGCGGTCTCCTCGGCGGTCTGCACCTTGTACGCGCCGCCGAGTTCGGCCAGGACGTTCTTCTTCAGCTGTGCGTCGCTCACGCCGGGCGCCGCGGTGACGTTGACGTTGGTGTAGACGTCGCGCTGCCCGACCAGGGCCTGCTGGGCGGTCCTGGTGTCCAGGTAGAAGATCGCGGCGCCGGGGTTGGTGACGGTGAAGTCGGCGATGCCGGAGATCTTCGCCCGGTGTGTGCCGATGGCGGTGATCACGCCGATCTCGTCGCCGAGCTCCAGGTCGTGCTTGTCGGCGGTGTCGGCGTCGACCATGATCTGGTCGGCGCGCTCGGGTGCGGCACCGGTGGTGATCTTCATGGTCCGCGCCTCGTTGGCGTTCCAGCCGCCGACGATGGTGGGGCCGCCGCCCGGCGACAGCTTGTCCTTGTCGGCGTTCACGACGGTCACCGAGGTGGAGAACACCGTGCCCTCGGCCGACTTCACGCCGTCCGCCCCGCGCACCTCGGCGAGCACGGAGGCCGGCATGACCGGCGGCCTGCCGTTGTTCGAGGTGGTCTCCCCGGTGTCGGAGGCGCCCTTGGCGCTGACCGTGACGTCCGAGGAGGTGGCTGCGAAGAGCTTGTCGAACGTCGTGTTCATGGTGTCGGTGAACACGAGCGTCCCGCACACGAACGCCACCGACAGCAGCACCGCCACCGCCGAGAGCGCCATTCTCCCCTTGTGCGCGAGGAAGTTGCGCATCGAGGTCTTCAGGACGGTCATGACGTGCGCCCCCGGGCGTCGAAGTCCTTCATGCGGTCCAGGACCTGCTCGGCGGTCGGCTGGTGCATCTCGTCGACGATGCGGCCGTCGGCGAGGTACAGCACGCGGTCGGCGTAGGAGGCGGCGACCGGGTCGTGGGTGACCATCACGATGGTCTGGCCCAGTTCGTCGACCGAGCGGCGCAGGAAGCCGAGGACCTCGGCGCCCGCGCGGGAGTCGAGGTTTCCGGTCGGCTCGTCACCGAAGATGATCTCGGGCCGGGCCGCCAGCGCCCGCGCCACGGCGACGCGCTGCTGCTGGCCGCCGGACAGCTGGGTCGGCCGGTGCTTGAGCCGCCCGGCGAGCCCGACGGTCTCCACGACCCGGTCCAGCCAGGCCTTGTCGGGCTTGCGGCCGGCGATGTCCATGGGCAGCGTGATGTTCTCGATCGCGTTCAGCGTCGGCAGCAGGTTGAACGCCTGGAAGATGAAGCCGATCCGGTCCCGCCGCAGTTGCGTGAGCTTCTTGTCCTTCAGGCCGGTGATCTCGGTCTCGTCCAGGTAGATCTGCCCGGACGTCACGGTGTCGAGTCCGGCCAGGCAGTGCATCAGCGTGGACTTGCCGGACCCCGAGGGGCCCATGATCGCGGTGAACTGGCCGCGGGCGATGTCCACGTCGACGTGGTCGAGCGCGACGACGCGGGTCTCGCCGGACCCGTACGCCTTCACGACCTGCCGCGCCCGCGCGGCAACGGCCGTACGCCCTCCAGTACCCCCGTGCCTGGGAATGGTCACAGCCGATGTCACGGTAAGTCTCCTATGTCGGTCAGCAGATGAAAAGGCGGTGCCCGTGCGGCCGTCGTCCTGCTCGGCGGCGGTCGCCGGGGTGAATCCGTTCGACGTGCTTCAGTCTGGCGTCGGGGAGGGGTCGGGCGCCCTGGTGCCCAGCGCAGTCCTGTACTGAGGAAAACCCCACCCCCGCCGGTGCACCCGGCCGCCCCCCGACGGCGTAAAGCCAGGTTAAGGAAGGCTCCTCCCCGTCTCGTCCTCCGCCGGTACGACCCCTCCCCGAGCCGTAGTACGGAGGTACCCCTAGGGGCTCTCCTTCGGCAGGTGGAGCCCGTCTCGGGGTCGGCTCATCCCGTCGGCCCATTCAGCGTCCACCCTCCCGTCGCGTCAGGGTCAAGTGGGAAGCTGTCCGGCGGCAGACAGGTGCAAGGGGCAATCAACCGCGGTCGCCCGCGATCGACCGCGTCCGGGCGCGAGGGGAGCAATCCGATGGGTGGCACCAGACCCGCGACACGGGACAGCGCACAGCCGACCGCGGCCGACCGGCGTGGAGCCGTCGTCGCGGCGCTGATGCTCGCGATGGCGCTGGCGGCGCTGGACTCCACCATCGTCTCCACGGCCGTGCCCCAGATCGTCGGCGACCTGGGTGGCTTCTCCGTCTTCTCCTGGCTGTTCTCCGGCTATCTGCTGGCCGTCACGGTCACCCTTCCCGTGTACGGCAAGCTGTCCGACACCTTCGGCCGCAAACCGGTCCTGGTGGCGGGCGCGGTGCTGTTCCTGCTGGGCTCACTGCTGTGCGCCCTGGCGTGGAACATGGCCGCGCTGATCGCGTTCCGCGTCGTGCAGGGCCTCGGGGGCGGCGCGCTCCAGGGCACCGTGCAGACCCTCGCCGCCGACCTGTACCCGCTGGAGGAACGCCCCAGAATCCAGGCCCGGTTGTCCACCGTGTGGGCGGTGTCCGCGGTCGCCGGGCCCGGTCTGGGCGGCGTCCTCGCCGCGTACGCCGACTGGCGCTGGATCTTCCTGGTCAACCTGCCCGTCGGAGCGGTGGCGCTGTGGCTGATCGTCCGTCACCTCCACGAACCGGTACGGCAGTCGGCGGAACGCGCCCGGGTCGACTGGGCGGGCGCGCTGGCGGTGTTCGCGTGCGGCGGCGCGCTGCTGACCGCGCTGGTGCAGGGCGGCGTGGCCTGGCCGTGGCTGTCGGCGCCCTCCCTCACCCTGTTCGGCGCGGGACTCGCCCTGCTGGTGGTCGTCTTCGCCGTGGAACACCGGGCGGCGGAGCCGATCATCCCCGGCTGGGTGTGGCGCCGCCGCACGATCGCCGCGGTGAACCTGGCGCTGGGCGCGCTCGGCCTGCTGATGGTGGCCCCGACGGTGTTCCTGCCCACGTACGCGCAGTCGGTGCTGGGCCTGGCCCCGGTGGCCGCCGGATTCGTGCTGTCGGTGTGGACGCTCAGCTGGCCGGTCTCGGCGGCCCTCAGCCAGCACGTCTACCGCCGCATCGGCTTCCGCAGCACGGCGATGCTCGGCATCGGCACGGCGGCACTGGTCCTGTTCGCGTTCCCCTTCCTGCCGTACCCGGGGCAGGCGTGGCAGCCGGCGCTGCTGATGCTGCTGCTCGGCGCCGCCCTGGGCCTGTTCCAACTGCCGCTGATCGTGGGCGTGCAGTCGTCGGTGGTGTGGGAGGAGCGCGGCACGGCGACCGCGTCGATCCTGTTCTGCCGCCAGACGGGCCAGACGGTCGGCGCGGCGTTGTTCGGCGCGGTCGCCAACGGCGTACTGGCGTCCCGGCTCGGCGGCGCGGGCGACCTGGACTCGGTGACCCGGGCGCTGGACGCGGGCGCCGCCCCCGAGGCGACGCGGCGCGCCATCGCCGACGCGGTCCACACGGTCTACCTGGGCGCGGGGTGCGCGGCGGCCCTGGCGTTCGTCGTGCTCCTGGTGCTCGCACCGCGGAGATTCCCGGTGCTGAAGGACTGAACGCTGTATCGTCCGCATCTTCGAGCCGCTGCTGCGGCTGCTGTTGCCCGGGCCGGGCCGCCATCGCAGCCCAGATCAGCCATCCTCGCAGCCCAGATCAGCCATCCCCCGGCCTCTGTGCGGAGGCGCCGATCGCGTGTCCGTCCCGCGCATCGGCTTCTCCGGTAATCCGAGATGAGGAGACCGGGTTGGTTCGCCGGTACCTGGTCGCGCACGAGCGTCGGGAGCAACAGCGCCGGCGGGCACGGCGACGCGTGGTGCGGTTGGCCGTGCACGGCATCGACATCGATGTCCGGCTGGTCGCGGAGTGGAGGTACGGGCATGGTGAGCCCGGCGGGTCAGTGGCGTCTGCTGCCCTGGGCCGGGCCGGAGGGCAAGCCGTGTTGTCTCGCAGGCGACGGAACCGGATACCTGTCGCGGCTCGCGGACAACATGGAGGCCGCCGCCCAGATGGGCCTGGCCGGTGAACTCCTTCATGAAGCACGACGTGTGCTGGACGGGCGTCAGTGGACGCAAGGAGAACTGCACCTGCTGGCGGTCCACTTGACCGAGGCGCTGGCCCATGTGCACCGGATCGCAGTGAGCCGGGGGGAGCGCCTGCCCTCACCGGCTTGCGAAGACCTCGACGCCATCGACGACGAGGACGACGACCTGGACGCCTTGCCAACGGCTCGGCACGCCTGACCTGTCCGCCGCCGTACTCCTTTCCGTCCTGGCCGGGCATCTGTCGCGCCCCGGCCGGAGCGGATCACGCCCTATGAGTCCGTCGACTTCGTCACCGTCGTCTCACCGACGCCCGGCAGGGCCGTGCGGGTCACCGAAGTGCCCGGGAGGGACCATGTTGTAGGCGTTGACCGTGCCGTAAGGGCTTGGCCGTGGCGGTGGTGCGGGAGAAGGGTGTGTGGGCGGTCGCGGAGGCCTCCGGGCCGTTCACGCCGTCGTTGGTGATCTGTTCGCGCAGCTGGCCCGCGAACTGCTCGGAGCCGGTCCCGGCCACGCCCCTGGAGTCCGTCACCGACACTTTCCGGGCGGACCCGTCGGACTGCTTGTCACGGTCCACGCCCCGGCAGTACGGAGCCGTCGTCCGCCCGCTGTTCATATCTTCCTCACAAACCACCGTAAGTGGCACACGATCAGCGACGGCAAAAGTCTGAGTTAACGCCGGTAACAATGCAGGTCAGCAACGGTTCGGCCGCAAAATCACATACCGACCACTCAGTTTGGTGAAGGGGCGGCGCATCTCGTCGCCGCGTAGGTAACGTGCGTCACCGCTCAGCCACTCCCCGCATTCCCTGCCGTCCCCCGCACGGACCCGAGCCTGCAAGGAGCACGGGATGTCCCACGACCCGTATCCGCCCAGATCCCCGTCCCCGCCCCCACCCCCGTGGGGCCAGTACCCTCCCCAGCCCCCGTCCCCCTGGGGCTCCCCCGACCCGTACGGGCAGCCGCGGGCGCAGACGCCACCGCCCCGCGCCTCCTCCCCCTCCTACTCCGCCCACCCCTGGCCGCACCCGGCCCCGCCCACGGAGCCGCCTGCACCGGACGGGCACCACAGCGACCTGCGGCTCCTGCGCAGCGCCTACCGCTGGCAGCGGCGGGTGGCCACGCTCGCCGCGCTCGGGTACTTCGTGCTGTTCCTGATCCTGTCCGCGTACGCACCGTCGTTCATGACCGGCACCGTGACCGAGGGCATACCCACCGGACTGCTGCTCGCCCTGATCCAGGTGCCCGTGACCTGGCTGGCGATCGTCCTGTACGAGAACACCGCACGCCGCCACGTCGACCCCCTCGCCGCCCGCATCCGCGAACGGACCGAGCGCGAAGCGGTTCGGGAGGGGGTCCGATGAACACCGAGTTCGTGGGAAACGCCCAGGCCATGTCCCTCGTCGGCTTCTCCGCCGTCGCCACGGTCACACTGCTGCTGTGCGTGATGACCGGCCCCGACCGCGACGACCTCGACGAGTTCTACACCGGCTACGGCTCCCTGTCCCCGATGCGCAACGGTCTCGCCATCGCCGGTGACTACATCTCCGCAGCGACCGTCCTCGGCACCGGAGGCGTCATCGCCCTGTTCGGGGTCGACGGGATCGTCCTCGCCCTGAGCACCGCCCTGTCGCTGATGCTGCTGATGTTCCTGCTGGCGGAACCCCTGCGCAACGCGGGCCGGTTCACCATGGGCGACGCGCTGACCCGGCGCATGCCCGGGCGCGCCGTCCGCATCACGGCCTGCGTGGTCACGCTGGCCGCGCTGGTGCCGATGATGCTGGTCCAACTGGCCGGCACCGGACAGCTGATGTCGTTCATCCTCGGCTTCGACAGCGAGTCGCTGCAGACCGGGTGCATCGTCGGCGTCGGCGCGCTCATGATCAGCTATGCGGCGATCGGCGGCATGAAGGGCACCGCCCTCATCCAGATCATGAAGATCGTGATGCTGCTCGGCTCCGGCATGATCGTCGCCCTCCTCATCCTCAACCGGTTCGACTGGGACCCCGGCGCCCTCTTCACCGCCGCCGCCGACAAGAGCGGCGTCGGCTCAGCCTTCCTGGCGTCGGGACTCCAGTTCCACGGCGGCGCCAGCCCCGAACTGGACATGATCAGCGCTCAGCTCACCATCGTCCTCGGCGGCGCCTGCCTGCCCCACATCACCATGCGCATGTACACCGCCTCCAGCGCCCGCCAGGTGCGCCGCTCGATGTCCTGGGCGGTGTCGATCGTGGCCCTGTTCGTCCTGGTCATCACGGTCGTCGGCGTCGGCGCGACCGCGCTGATCGGCCGCGCGCCGATCGCCGAGGCCGATCCGCGGGGCAACACCGCCTACCTGCTGGGCTCCCAGGCCGCGTTCGGCGCGGAGGTGTCGTCGGCGGAGACCTTCCTGTTCACCACCGTCACCTCGGCGATCTTCCTCACCGTCCTCGCCTCCGTCGCCGGCATGATCCTCGCCTGCGCCAACTCCCTCGCCCACGACATCTTCGCCACCCGCTTCCAGGAGATGTCACCGCGGCGCGAGATGACCATGGCCCAGCTGTCCGCGCTCGCGGTGGGCATCCCCACGATCCTGCTGGCCACCCTGGTCCAGCACCACAGCCTCCAGCCCCTGGTCACCTTCGCCTTCTGCCTCAGCGCCTCGGCCATCGCCCCCGCGCTGACCTACAGCCTCTTCTGGCGCCGTTACACCCGCACGGGGTTGCTCAGCACCCTCATCGGCGGCTCCCTCGCCGTGCTGGTGCTGATGCCGGGCACCAACCTGGTCTCCGGCTCCCCCGTCGCCGCCTTCCCCGAAGCCGACTTCAACTGGCTGCCGTTCACCACGACGGGCCTGTTCTCCATCCCCATCGGCTTCGCCTGCGGCTGGCTGGGCACGGTGCTCTCCGGCCGTTCCGGTACGGAGGAACAGCGACGCCAGTACGAGGCGGTGGAGGGCGCGATCCTGGCCGGCGCGGCACACCGGAGGACGTGACACGCCGCCGCACATGCGGGCGGGCGGTGGACCGCCGCTCCCCGCCGGGCACGGGCGGTGGAGGTCGTCACTCCACCGCCCGCTCCGTCAGCACACCCAGGCTCTCGCGCACATGTTCCATGTGCGCCCGTACGTCGGCCCGGGCGTCCCGGTGCTCCTCCAAAACCCGTTCCGTCTCGGCCGCGACGCGCTCCGCCCGGTCCCGCGCCTGCGCGAGCACCTCCGCCGCGCGTTCCCGCGCCTCCTCCTGCCGGCGCCGCGCCGCCTCCTCCGCGTCGGCGAAGGCCCGCTTCGCCTCGGACAGCGCACCCTCCGCCCGCGTCACCGCCTGCGCGTGACGCGCCTCGAGGGCCGCCACCCGCTCGGCCTCCTCCCGCTCCACCCCGGCCAGTCGCTCGGCCTGTTCCCCGGCCCGCTCGGCGAGCATCCCCGAGGTGCGCTGCCGCATCTCCCGCAGCGCCGCCAGGGCCTCTGCCCGCCGCTGCTTGGCCTCCCGCCGGCACGCGATCCGGACGCCGGCGGCCTCTCCACGGGCCGCGAGCAACCGCTGCCGCGCCCACTCGTCGGCCTCGGCACGCACCTCGTCGGCGCACGCCCGAGCGGACGCGCACACCCCGGCCGCCTCGTCCCGCGTCTCCTCCGCGACCCGCCCCGCCTCCCGCCGGGCCTGCTCCCGTACGGCCGCCGCCTCCTCACGGGCCAGCTCGAACAGCAGCCGGGCGCCGTCCCCGAGCGCCTCGTACGTCTGCGGCGCCAGCCCCGCGACCCGCTCCCGCAGCAGCGCCAGCTCCTCCTCCATCTCCCTGGCGAGCACGGTGAGCCGGGCGGCCCGCTCCCAGGCGGCGTCCCGCTTCCCGGAGAGGTCCGCGACGTACCCCACGACCTGTTCGGGCCGGTACCCGCGCCCCCGCACGGTCACGAAGCCCGCCCAGGACACCGATGCGCTGCTCATCCTGCAACCTCTCTCCACCAGCACGAAGAATCGACGCACATGGGATGAATGTGCGCACATCCTGCTGGATCGCACCGAGGTGTTCACGACGCGACACTCCGCGGGCGGACACGCGGGGGGCGCGCGGAGGGGCGGACGGGCCAGGGCGGAGGACGGGCGGAGCAGCCGCACCACGAGGCGGTCGCGCACCGGCCGAACGGGGCGACCGTCGCGCCCCCGCGCACGCGAAAGCCGGGGCCCGGTCGGCGTACCGACCGGGCCCCGGCTCCTCACGACGCGTCAGGACGTCACCGACGGACGCGGATCGTCACAGCAGTCCGTCCCACATCTGCTCCAGCAGCACCGACCACCAGCTCTCCGGCGAGCCGAGCGCCGCCGGGTCCAGCGCGGCCAACTGGGCCTGGAAATCAACGGTCCAGCGGCCCGCCTGCTCCTGGTTCAGCCCGAACCGCAGCCGCCACATCCGCCCGAGCAGCGCCAGGCAGCGCGCGAACTCCGGCAGCCCCGTGTTCACGAACTGCGGCGGTACCGGCGCTCCGCCCGGCCCCGCCTCCACCGGCACCGCGACGATGTTCGCCGTGCCGTACTGCACACAGATCGCCCTGCCGAAGTCGCTGCCCATGACCAGGTACGAACCCGCGTCCGGGGCCGGCTGCACACCCCGCTCGGTCGCCAGCTCCGCCAGCGTCGGCACGGGGCGCCCCGGCTGGGCCTGCGCCCAGAAGAACGGGCCCATGTCCATCGGCAGCCCGGCCACCACCAGCGTGTGCGCCACGATCGGCGGCACGCCCTGCCGGGACACCGCCGCCTGCTCGAACCGGAACACACCCGGCCCGAACGCCGCCGCCAGTTCCTGGGCGATGCCCTCCGGCGGGACCGGCGGCGCCGGCTGCACCGGCGGAATCGGCGCACGCACCGGGGCCGGGCGCGCCGGACCGTCCGCCACCTGGTGCAACTCACCCTGATGAGCGAGGAGTTGCTGCATGCCCTGCTGCCGGCTCGCCTGGTCCGTGCCGTACGGCGCGATGTTCGTGATCCGCGCCTGCGGCCACTGCTCGCGGATCATCCGCGCGCAGTACGCGCCCGGCAATGCGCACGACTCCAGCTCGGTGTGCAGCTCCAGCACCTGGTCCGGGGGCACGTTCATGGCCCGCAGCTCGTGGAAGATCTGCCACTCCGGGTGCGGCGTGCCCGGCGCCGAGCGCCGGATCAGCTGCTGCTCGGAACCGTCCTGCGCGCGGTAGCGCAGCACGGCCTGGTAGCCGGGGCCGACGGTCGGCTGCCCGGTGGGCTGCTGCGGATAGCCGTACGCCGCCGGCTGCCCGGGCACGGGCACAGCGGACGGGGGCGTGCCGGGGGGCATCCCACCGGGCGGCATCCCACCGGGCGGCATCCCGCCGGGAGGCATCGGGCTGCCGGTGCCGGGCGTGCCGGGGGGCGCCGGGGGCGCAGGCGTGCCGGGAGCGCCGGGGGCGTGCGGCGGCGTGCCCGGTGCACCGACCGGGGGTGCGGACAGCACGGTCTCCGCGTGGTGCACGGGGCCGCGCGCACCGCCCGGGGCACCCGGGGCACCGGGCGCGCCGGGAACTCCGCGCGGCGGCGTGCCCGGGACACCGGGGGCGCCCGGAGCACCGGGCGGCCCCGGAGGCTGCGGCCCGCCCGCGGCGGGCCGACCGGGGTCGGCGAACATCGTCGCGGCGTGATGGACACCGCCGGGGGGCGTGCCGGGCGCGTTCGGGGCGCCGGGCGGAGCTGGCACGCCGGGCGGCGGGGTCTGCGCCCCGGGGGCGCCGGGCGCGGCAGGCGCACCCGTCGAACCCTCGGGCATACCGGGCCCGTTGGGGCCGAGCGCGGACACGAGCTGGGTCGGTACGTACCCGCCTGCCGGGGTGCCCGGCGCACCGGGCCCGGACGGAGGCGGAGGCGTGCTGTGCTGCCGTGCGCCCGGCGCACCCGGGGCGCCCGGCGGAGGCGGCGTCGTGGGACCCGACCCCCGACGCGGCGGCGGGGTCGCCTTGCTCGTCGCGGCGTCGGCGATGTCACCGGCGTTCGGCGCGAGTGGACGCTCCGCCCGCCCCGGACCGGCCGACGGCGGAACCGTCCCGGCGCCGGGGGGCGGCGTACTGCCCTGCGGCACACCGGGGGGCGGCGTACCGGGGACCCCCGGAGCACCCGGAGCACCCGGAGCACCCGGAGCACCCGGAGCACCCGGAGCACCCGGAGGCGGTGTACCCGGTGCGCCCGCGCCCTGCGGAGTGCCGTGCGACACCTGCGCGTTCGGATCGTCGATCGCCGGGGCGAGTGCCGTCGGCGGAAGCCCGCTGCCGCCCGACATCAGAGCGGTCTTGGCGTCCGGGACCGCCGAGGGGGGCGGGGTCTCGTCGTCGGACCCGCTCAACGGCGGCGCGAACACGGTCTCCGGCAGCGGTACGGAACGGTCCTCACCGGCATCGGCGTTGGTGTCCGTACCGGCCCACGGCGTCGCCCCGGCCGGCGCGGCCTGGACCCCACCGGACGAACTCCCCGCACCTGCACGCGAGTCGCTCCCCCCGGCGGCCGGCCACGCGGCACCGCTCCCGGAGGCCGCCGACGTATCCGCCGCCACCCCCGAACCCGCGGAACCGGCAGCGGCCCCGGCACTCGAACCGACCCCGGCACCCGCACCCGCACCCGCACCGACCCCGGTTCCCGGACCCGAGCCACCCCCGGCACCGGAACCGCCCCCGGCGCCGCCCCCCGACGTCTCCCCGCGCCGATCCGGAATCCCCAGCCGGTCCGCCGCCTCCTGCAACCACTCCGGCGGACTCAGCAGGAACGACGTCTGGTTCAGATCCACCCGCGCCGCGGGCGCCGGGGCCGGCTCCTGCGCCGTCTCCCGGCAGCCGTACTCCTCCTCGTACCGGCGGATCACCTCACCCACCGGCAGCGCGGGCCACAGCGTCGCCTCACCGCTGTCGCGGGCGATCACCAACCGCTGCCCGCCCCCGTCCGAACGCGAACCGTCCGCACGGTCCTCCGCCCACACCACGAAACCCAGATCGAACTCCCGCACCCGCACCTCACGGTGCTGGTACGAGGGCACGTCCCCGTTGATCCACTCCTCCGCGCGCTCCTGCGCCTGCGCGAACGTCACCATCGCTACCGCTCACTCCCCCGCGGAAGAAACCGGGACGGCCTGCGCGAAACCACCGTCCACCATCAGATTCGCCACCGTCTCCAGCTCCGGCGGAGAACCCGCCAGCCGCGACAGGAACGCGTCGAAGTCGTCCCCGCACGGCAGCAGCAACCGCTCCACCCGCTCGGCCGGCGGCCACGACGGATCCACGTCCCGCACGTCGTCGTACGCACAGAACCACACCGAGCCCACCCGCTCGCCCCGCACCTTCACGGCGAGCAGCCCGCCCTGCACGAAGGCGACACCCAAGTAGTCCTTGGTCAAATGGTCGCGCAGACACTTGTTGACGTACACCAGGTCGTTGACCGCCGCCTCGTCCCGCACCGTGAAGAACGGCTGGTCGATCAGCAGCCCCAGCTCCGCGTCCAGCGCCGTGCCCACCGGGGCACAACCGCCCGCCGCCTTCAGGAACGACCGGTACGCGCCCGGCAACCGGTACCCGAGATCCTCCTCGACCCCCAGCACCTGCGCCTCCGTCACCGCCACGCCCGACTTCGGCAGCCCGAAGTGCGCCGGACGCGTCTCCTGCAACGGCCGCGTGCCCCGCTTGCCCTGATCCACCTGCGACGTCGACAGACCACCGTGGTGCCGCAGCAGCGCCTTCACCTCCACCGGCACCAGCTCCAGCCGCCGCGTGCCCACCACGTGGTGCCACGTCCAGCCGTGCGGCGTCGCCACCGACGGCACCGTGTCCCACAACGCATGCCCGCTCGCCGCCAGCGCCGCGTTCGCCGACACGTAGTCCGTCAGCCGCAACTCGTCGACACCGAACCCCTCCGGCGGCTCCGCGATCTCCGCCGCCGCCCGCGCATACGGAGAGAAGTCGGGGTAGCCACGCTCGTCCACCCGCACCCCCCTGGGGTGCCGGGCGGCACGGACCGGATCCGGGAAATGCACGACCTGCCCGGCGTAGGCCGCGTTCGGCGGCGCGGCGTGTCCCCCGGCCTGGCGGCCGGGAGGCGCCCCCAGCCCGAGCCGACCTGTCGTCATGGCGGTTGCCCCCTGCGGCACTCTGTACGGCCTGCACCGGCCACCTGGCCGATTACGGTCCGTATCGACTGTCACGTCTGTCTCGACTGCTCACCACCACGACCCTGCGGGCTCCCCGCACGGCCCACCGCACGGATCACCGCAGGAATCGCGGTGCCGACAGCCTATGCGGTACGACGACGACGGTCACCGGCGCCGGTCACCCACCCTCCGCTTTCGTGACCACACGTCACCTTCCCGTGACAGCCCGCCCAAACGGGTCGTCTCGCCCCGCCCCAGCTTCCGCACCCGCCACGCCGTTTGGCACTCTGTCACCTCCGGGGGACGCTCGGGAGGGGATGACGATCATGAACACGACGCAGACGGGAACGCACACCGGCCGGCCCGGCACGCCCCGCTCCGGCGACCCCCGCATCGGCTGGAGCAGCACCGACACCGCCCCCGCCCCCGCCCTGCGCCACCGCCGCGACGGCATCCTCCCCACCGTCGCCGCCGCCCTCTCCGTCCGCGGCACCACCCTCACCGGCACCGCCGCCCGCGGCGACACACCCCCCGCCCTGCACCCCCTCGTCCAGGACTTCCTGGACACCCTCACCAGCGCCCAGCGCGACCGCTTCACCGGCCGCTGCGCCGAAACGATCCTCGTCTCACGGCACATCGCCGCCGCCGACGCCGCCCGCAGCAAGCGCGCCGCCCGCAAGCCCATGACCAACGGCGAGGCCCGCAAGGCCCTCAAGCAGGCCAAGCTCACCGCCCGCCGCATCCGCGAGGACGGCGACCCCCTGCACGGCAGCTACGCCGCCCCCTGCCGCGCCTGCACCGCGCTCAGCGCCCACTTCGGCGTCCGGATAGTCGACCCGAGCGAGCCCAACGGCTGAGCCCACGGCACCACCCCCACCCCCACAGCACCGCGCCGGCCACCGGCGCCTCCACCATGACCTCGACGAACGAAGGGCAGATGCACACCGACCGCATGTCGACCACGCGCTTCTCCGTACCAGTCGACGCCGCCCTGCGCGCCGCCGGCTGGCAACCCGGACGCTGGGACATCAAACAGGCCGAGATCTGGGCAGACACCCTGCGCGACCACACCTCACCCGCAGGACACCGCCACACCGTCTTCCCCGCCGCGGTCGAGGCCTGGGCCGAATTCGGCGGCCTCCACCTCCACCCCACCGGCCCCGGCCGCCAGATCGCCCCCGCCACCTGCCACCTCGACCCGCTGCACGGCCTGCACATGGCCCGCACCCTCGGCGACCTCGGCCGCGCCCTGGGCACCGACGTCGCCCCCCTCGGCGCCGAGACCGACACCCAGGCCCTCCTCGCCATCGACGCCGAAGGCCGCGTCTACGCCCTCGACCACACCGGCGACTGGTACCTCGGCCCCGACATCGACCGGGCCCTCACCGCCCTCGTCTCCGGCACCACCCCGGCCCGCCTCACCGCCGACTGACCGCCGACCCGCACACCACACCCGGACCCGCCGCGCCCCCGGACGCCCCACAACCCCCGGAAACCCGCACCCCGGACGCTGCCGCCCCCACGCGCCCGCACCGCCGGAACCACCCCCGCCCACGACGCCGGAACCACCGCCGCCCACGACGCCGGAACCACCGCCGCCTACGACGCCGGAATCACCGCCGATACCCGGAAGCCCCCCGCCTCCGTCGGACCCGACACGAACACCCCGCCCAGCGCCGACACCCGCTCCTTCATCCCCACCAGGCCATTGCCCCCCGACGGCAACCGGGCCGACGACGCCGCCTCCGGCGGCGGCTCGTTCTCCACCTGCATCGCGATCTCCGACACCCGGTGCGCCAACCGCACATACGTCTTCGCACCCGCCGCATGCTTGTGGACGTTCGTCAACGCCTCCTGCACCACCCGGTACGCCGTCGACTCCACCTCCCGCGCATACGACCGGCTCTCCCCCTCCACCGACAGATCCACGACCATCCCCGCGGCCGCCGACTGTCCCACCAACTCGTCGATCTCCGACAGACACGGCCCCTCCGCCGCCTCCGTCTCGTCACCCACCGCCCGCGACGCCGCCGCGGCCGCCGCCGCACCCACCGCCGCCAGCGGCGCCGACGCCCGCTCCCGCCGCTGCCCGCCGTCCCCACCGGCCCGCAGCACCCCGAGCATCTCCCGCAACTCCGTCAACGCCTGCCGGCCCATGTCCCCCACCAGCGCGGCGTTCTTCACCGCCTTCTCCGGATCCTTGCGCGCCACCGCCTGGAGCGCCGCGGCGTGCACCACCATCAGACTCACCCGGTGCGCCACCACGTCGTGCATCTCCCGGGCGATCCGGGTCCGCTCCTCGTTCCTCGCCCACTCGGCCCGCTCCTCGGCCCGCTCCGCCAGCAGCTGCAGCTCCCGCTCCAGGCTGTCCGCCCGCTCCCGCAGACTCTCCATCAACCGCCGGCGCGCCCCGATGTACAGGCCCAACAGCACGGGCGGCGCGGTCAGCCCGAGCGACGTCGTGATCGACGCGAACGGCACGAACCAGTCCCCGATGGTCAGATCCCCGCGCGCCATGTCCTGCCGGACCCGCACGAACGTCACGATGAGCGTCCCCACCAGCGACATCCCCGCGAGCGAGGCGATGATCCGGCGCGGCAGCTCCGACGCGGCGAGCGTGTACAGGCCGACGACGCCCATCAGAAAGCCCATCTGGGCCGGCGTGACGGCGATCGTCACCAGCACGACCGCGATCGGCCACTTGCGCCGCACCACCAGCACGGAACCGGCCAGCAGCCCGAACACCACCCCCGCGGCCAAGGGAATCCCCGCGTCCCGCGCGAACGGGACCCCCTCCGCGGCGCACTCCACGGCGGACACCGCCGCGAGGCTCACATCCAGCGCGGCACTGCGCCGTCTCTCCCACCACCACGGCCCTCCCCGGGCCGTCACGTCGTCTTCCCCCGTCGTGGTCATGCGTCCAGCCTACGGGCGGCCGGGGCGGGTTTTCCGGCGAGTTTCCACGACTGGCCTACACCACAGCGCGTGACCGATCGGACGCGATACCGCCCGAATTACCTCGAACTGCTGAATCGCTCACCGTTCGAACCCGGAAGGCGGCATTCCGCACGGACGGTATGCGTATGACGCGTGCCAACGGCAAATACGCCGACTTCGAGGGGCTGCGGGAACGGGCGGTGGCGCTCAGGCGAGCCGGGTACAGCCTGCGGCAGATCCGCGACGAGCTGAAGGTCTACAACAACGATCTCCTCAACCGGCTCGTGAAGGGAGAACCACCGCCGGCCTGGACCAAGCGCCCGCGAGCCAAGGACGACCTCAAGCAGCGGGCCCGCGAACTCCGCCTCCAGGGCTGGACGTACGACCGGATCGAGGCCGAGCTGGGGTGTTCCAGGAGTTCGGTTTCCCTGTGGGTCCGGGACCTGCCGAAGCCAGATCGCAAGCGGACCCGCGAGGAGGCCGCGGCGATCGCGAGGAAGGGACGGGAGGTCACGCTCCGACTCCGTGATCTGGAACGGCGACGGGTCAAGGAAGCCGCCAAGCAGGCGGTCGGCGCCCTGACACCGCGCGAGCTCTTCCTGGTGGGCGTCGGCCTTTACTGGGCGGAGGGCGGGAAGGACAAGCCGTACGACCGCCGCGAACACGTCACCTTCGTCAACAGCGACCCGCACATGATCCGGGTCTACCTCGCCTGGCTCGACCTCCTCGGCGTCGAGCGGGAGCGCCTGCGCTTCACGGTGATGATTCATGAGAATGCCGACGTGGCGGGCGCGGAACGCCACTGGGCCGAACTCGTGGGCGCGGACCGCGCCGCCTTCAACAAGACGACGCTCAAGAGGCACAATCCCAAGACCGTCCGCAAGAACGTGGGCGACTCCTACCGCGGATGCCTGGTGATCAAGGTCCTCAAGAGTGCCGACCTGTACCGTCGCATCGAAGGCTCTTGGTACGGCATAGTGTTGGGAGCCGACTCGGCGATCCAACCGAATGTCCGGTTTAGCTGAGTTTCATCCCCCATGGTGTAATCAGGCAGCACTGAGGGTTTTGGTCCCTTAAGTTCAGGTTCAAATCCTGATGGGGGAGCTGCTGCGCGTGGGCCCTGACCGGCGATGCCTCCCGGTCGGGGCCCGTACTCATGCCCCCCGCAACCACCCCGGTATCCTGCGGATGTCACCCCCACCCCAACACAGCCGAAGGGCATCCCGTGAGCGCCAACCGCCCGGCAGCCGTCGTCGTTCTCGCAGCGGGTGAGGGCACCCGTATGAAGTCGGCCACACCGAAGGTCCTGCACGACATCTGTGGTCGTTCCCTGGTGGGCCACGTGCTCGCCGCCGCCGGTGAGCTGGAGCCGGAGAACCTGGTCGTGGTCGTGGGTCACGCCCGCGAGAAGGTGACCGCCCACCTCGCCGAGATCGCCCCGGACGTCCGCACCGCCGTACAGGCCGAGCAGAACGGCACCGGGCACGCCGTGCGCATGGGCCTGGAGGAGCTGGGCGGTGCCGTGGACGGGACCGTGGTGGTCGTGTGCGGTGACACCCCGCTGCTGACCGGGGAGACGCTGCGGCAGCTGTCGGCCACGCACACCGCCGACGGCAACGCCGTGACCGTGCTCACCGCCGAGGTGCCGGACGCCACCGGGTACGGGCGGATCGTCCGTGACGACACCGGTGCGGTGACCGCAATCGTGGAGCACAAGGACGCCTCCGAGGAGCAGCGTGCGATCCGGGAGATCAACTCGGGTGTGTTCGCGTTCGACGGGCCGTTGCTGGCGGACGCGCTGAAGAAGGTGCGGACGGACAACAGTCAGGGCGAGGAGTACCTGACGGATGTGCTGGGGATCCTGCGTGAGGCGGGGCACCGGGTGGGTGCGGCGCTGGCGGGTGATCACCGGGAGATCGCGGGGATCAACAACCGGGTGCAGTTGTCGCAGGCGCGGCGGATCCTCAACGACCGGCTGTTGACGGCCGCGATGCTGTCGGGGGTGACGGTCGTGGATCCGGCGACGACGTGGGTGGATGTGACGGTCACGTTCGAGCGGGATGTCGTGGTGCTTCCCGGGACGCAGTTGCTCGGGTCCACGCATCTGGCCGAGGGCTGTGAGGTGGGGCCGAACTCGCGGCTGACGGACACCCGGGTGGGTGTGGGGGCACGGGTGGACAACACGGTGTCGCTGGGGGCCGAGGTGGGTCCGGAGGCGACGGTGGGTCCGTACGCGTATCTGCGGCCGGGGACGCGGCTGGGGCGCAAGGGCAAGATCGGTACGTACGTGGAGACGAAGAACGCGTCGATCGGTGAGGGGACGAAAGTTCCGCATCTGTCGTACGTGGGGGATGCCACGATCGGCGAGTTCTCGAACATCGGTGCGGCGAGTGTGTTCGTGAACTACGACGGGCAGGACAAGCATCACACGACCGTCGGGTCGCACTGCCGGACGGGTTCGGACAACATGTTTGTGGCTCCTGTCACGATCGGGGACGGTGCCTACACGGCTGCCGGCTCGGTGATCACGAAGGATGTGCCGCCCGGTTCGCTGGCCGTGGCCCGTGGTCAGCAGCGGAATATCGAGGGTTGGGTGGCTCGTAAGCGTCCGGGGAGTGCTGCCGCGAAGGCCGCGGAGGCGGCTTCCCGGGAGTCGGCCGACGAGGGCTGACCGGAAACCGGTGCCCGGAACACGGCGTACCGTGATAGGTGCAGACCCGCACCCCCACCACCAGCTGTGATGGCCTCTCGCAAGCCGGCTGAGAGGTCGTGGGACACCCAGCTGCGACACCTCTGAGGAGAAAGTGCTGTGACCGGGATCAAGACGACCGGCGAGAAGAAGTTGATGTTCTTCTCCGGCCGCGCCCACCCCGAGCTTGCCGAGGAGGTCGCCCACCAGCTGGGTGTCGGGGTCGTCCCGACGAAGGCCTTCGACTTCGCCAATGGCGAGATTTATGTGCGGTATCAGGAGTCGGCGCGGGGTGCCGACTGTTTCCTGATCCAGAGCCACACTGCTCCGATCAACAAGTGGATCATGGAGCAGTTGATCATGATCGATGCGTTGAAGCGTGCGTCGGCCCGGTCCATCACGGTCATCGTGCCCTTCTACGGTTACGCGCGGCAGGACAAGAAGCACCGGGGTCGTGAACCGATTTCGGCGCGTCTGATCGCGGATCTGATGAAGGCGGCGGGTGCGGACCGGCTGTTGACGGTGGATCTGCACACGGATCAGATCCAGGGTTTCTTCGACGGTCCGGTGGACCATCTGTTCGCGCTGCCGCTGCTGGCGGACTACGTGGGTGCGAAGGTGGACCGGCAGAAGCTGACGGTGGTGTCTCCGGACGCGGGCCGTGTGCGGGTGGCGGACCGCTGGTGCGACCGGTTGGGTGCGCCGCTGGCGATCGTGCACAAGCGCCGGGACAAGGACGTGGCGAACCAGGTGACCGTCCACGAGGTCGTGGGTGAGGTCAAGGGCCGGGTGTGTGTCCTGGTGGACGACATGATCGACACCGGTGGCACGATCTGTGCCGCGGCGGACGCGTTGTTTGCGCACGGTGCGGAGGACGTGATCGTGACGGCGACGCACGGGGTGCTGTCGGGTCCCGCGGCGGACCGGCTGAAGAATTCGCGGGTGAGTGAGTTCGTGTTCACGAACACGCTGCCGACGCCGGGTGAGCTGAGTGACGATCTGGACAAGATCAAGGTGCTCTCGATCGCGCCGACGATCGCGAGTGCGGTGCGTGAGGTGTTCGAGGACGGTTCGGTGACGAGCCTGTTCGACGAGCAGTAGTCGTTCCGCGGCAAGGATTGTTCGGTGGGGCTTCGCACGGTGTGCGGGGCCCCGCTGATCGTTTTGGGCGCGGTGCGGGGGTCCGAGTAGACTGCGAGGGTTGCTCGGCGAGGGAGGCCGTGCCGTTCCGTGAGGGGCTGGTGCGGTGGTCCGTTATCGACGCGCTCTTCGTAGCAGGCCGTTCGTGGCCGGGTGACCACGTCCGTTTCTGACTTCGAGGAGTGATCATGTCCGAGGTGAAGCTCGCCGCCGAGACGCGTACCGAGTTCGGCAAGGGTGCCGCCCGTCGTATCCGTCGTGACAGCAAGGTTCCGGGTGTGCTGTACGGGCACGGTTCGGACCCGCTGCACCTGACGCTGCCGGGCCACGAGCTGCTGCTGGCGCTGCGTACGCCGAACGTGCTGATCTCGCTGGACATCGACGGCAAGACGAGCGAGCTGGCGATTCCGAAGGCCGTGCAGCGTGACCCGCTGAAGGGCTTCCTGGAGCACGTGGACCTGCAGCTGGTGCAGCGTGGCGAGAAGGTCAACGTCGAGATCCCGGTGCAGACCGAGGGTGAGCTGGCCCCGGGTGGCAACCTGCTGGAGCACGTGCTGAACGCGCTGCCGGTCGAGGCCGAGGCCACGCACATCCCGGAGCAGGTGTCCGTGTCGGTGGAGGGTCTGACCGCCGGTGACTCGGTCCTCGCCAAGGACATCAAGCTTCCCAACGGCGTGAAGCTGGCCGTGGAGGAGGACGCCGTGGTGCTTCAGGTTCTGGCCGCGCAGGCCGAGGAGGCGCCCGAGGGTGCCGAGGGTGAGGGCGAAGAGGCCGCCGAGGCCTGATCGTTCTGGTAGTCGTCTTGTCGTCGGCCGCTGTTCCCGTGCGGGGCAGCGGCCGACGCGTATGAAGGAGACATGGACGTGACGACCGATGCGGCGGCTCCCTGGCTGGTTGTGGGGCTGGGCAATCCGGGGCCCGAGTACGCGATGAACCGGCACAACGTGGGGTTCTTGGTGGCGGATCTGCTGGCGGAGCGGGTCGGTGGCCGGTTCAAGCGGGCGGGCAAGGCGCAGGCGCAGGTGGTGGAGGGTCGGATCGGTCCGCCGGGGCCTGGGAGTCGGCGGGTGGTGCTGGCGAAGCCGATGTCGTACATGAACCTGTCGGGCGGGCCGGTGAACGCGCTGCGGGAGTTCTACAAGGTGCCGGTGGCTCATGTGGTGGCGGTGCATGACGAGTTGGACATCGACTACGGGACGCTGCGGCTGAAGCTGGGTGGCGGGGACAACGGTCACAACGGGCTGAAGTCGATCACGAAGGCGTTGGGGTCGGATTATCACCGGGTGCGGTTCGGGATCGGGCGTCCGCCGGGGCGGATGCAGGTGGCGGATTTCGTGTTGAAGGACTTCTCGCCGGTGGAGCGCAAGGAGCTGGACTACTTCGTGGACCGTGCGGCGGACGCGGTGGAGTGTCTGGTGATCGAGGGGCTGGAGCGGGCGCAGGGGACGTACAACTCCTGATCCGGTCGCCCATCTCCTGGTTCCGTCGCCGTCTCCTGATCCGGTCGCCCATCTCCTGGTTCCGTCGCCGTTCCTGATCCGGTCGCCGGTCCGGCTCCCGGTCGGCTGATGGGTACATCTGTTGACTTGTCCCCGGCGGAGTTGACCGACCGCGAGGTCATGGCCAAGGATCGCGGCCATGCCTTCTGCGGTCCTCTCCTCCCGGGGCTCTTCCGCCGTGCTGCGCTTCGGCCGGTTCACGGTGATGGGCACGGTCGTCGCGCTGATCCTGATCGCGGGCGTGTGGGCGTCGTGGGGCACGGCGCAGCACGTGATGCTGACGAAGGGGCGCGAGCGGGGCACGGTCGAGGTGACGTCGTGCGGGGAGCGGACGTGCACCGGGCCGTACGCGCCGTTGTCGCAGGGGTCGCAGCCGCGGGCGAGGGTCGTGCTGGAGAACTCGGTCGCCGTGGAGAAGGGGGAGACCTACACGGTGGTCGTGAAGCCGGACGGCGAGCATGTGGTGCGTTCGGGTCCGGCGGGGGTGCTGTATGCCTGGGTGCCGTTGGGCGGGGCCCTGCTGCTGGCGTCGGTGGTGGTGGCCGGCGGGCTGCTGCGGACGCGGACGGCGTGGGTGCTGGGGCTGGCGGGTGCCGGGCTGCTGACGGCGGCGTTCGTGGTGGTGTGAGCCGGTTCGCCCGGGGCGCGCGGATCATCCCGTCGGCGGGTCCGGCGGGGTGTGATCGAGTGTTGCGCATTCGTGCTTGACGGGGTGTCGGGGCGGACAAGATGCTGAACCGCCCCCTCCACATCTTCCCCTGCCGTCACTCGAAGATGGACTGCATCATGCGTAACCGCACTCGCGTCGGCGTTGTCGTCGCCGCGTCCTCCGCAGCACTGCTGGCCGCCCCGGCCGCCCACGCCACGCCGCCCGGTGACAACGGCACGGTCAAGATCCATGACGCTTCGACCGGTGAGGAGCTGCGCCGCAACGAGCCGCACGTGTGCACCTTCTACCTGGACGCCTTCGGTTTCGACGGCGGCCAGGAGGTCGACTGGCGCATCGAGGCGATCCCGCCGAGCGAGAACAAGGGCGAGACGGTGAAGACCGGCGCGCTCACGCTGGACGCCGAGGGTCACGGCCGCACCGAGGACCTGTCGCTGCCGGACGGTCACTACAAGCTGTACTGGACCTTCGAGGGCGAGAAGGGCTCCGCCAAGCACAAGGTGTTCTGGACGGACTGCGAGGACGGCGACGACGGCGGTACGCCGCCTTCCGGGTCGCCGTCCGCGTCGCCCTCCGCGTCGGCGTCCGAGCCGGCCGGGTCGCAGGAGTCCCCGTCGGCCTCGTCGTCCGCCTCTCCGGGTGCGGACGCCTCCTCGTCGCCGCAGGGCGGCTCGGGCGACCTCGCCGAGACCGGCAACGGTGCTCCGGTGGGGCTGCTGTCGGGTGTCGCCGCCGCGCTGGTCGCCGCGGGCGGGTACCTGGTGTTCCGCCGCCGCAGGGCCGGCCAGAGCTGACAGGGCGACACGGCGGTGCCCCCGGGCCGGTGGTCGGCTCGGGGGCACCGTCGTGTCCGGGGGACGCTCAGCCGGTGTTGCGCAGGCCGGCCGCCACGCCGTTGACGGTCAGCAGCAGGGCGCGGGCGAGCAGCGGGTCGGGCTGCTCGCCGGCGGCGGCCGCGTCGCGCTGGCGCTTGAGCAGTGCCACCTGGAGGTAGGAGATGGGGTCGAGGTAGGCGTCGCGGATGGTGAAGGTCTGCTTCAGGACGGGGGTGGCGTCCAGGAGTTCCGTCTCGCCGGTGACGCGGAGCACCTCGGCGACGGTGAGTTCGTGCTCGGCCCTGATGGTGTCGAACACGTGCTTGAGTTCGTCGGGGACGAGGGTGTCGACGTAGTGCTGGGCGATGCGCAGGTCGGTCTTCGCGAGGGTCATCTCGACGTTGGAGATGAAGTTGCGGAAGAAGTGCCACTGCGCGTGCATCTCGTCGAGCACGGTGTCCAGGCCGGCCTCGCGCAGTGCCTTGAGGCCGGAGCCGACGCCGAACCAGCCGGGCACGATCTGCCGGGACTGGGTCCAGCCGAAGACCCAGGGGATGGCGCGCAGGCCGTCGAGCGAGACGCCGGAGCCGGGGCGGCGGGAGGGCCGGGAGCCCAGGTGCAGGTCCGCGAGCTGGTCCACCGGCGTCGACGCGAGGAAGTACGTCGGCAGGTCGGGGTCCTCGACGAGGCGGCGGTAGGCGGCGTGGGCGGCGTCGCTGACGACGTCCATGGCGGCGTCCCAGCGGGCCAGTGCCTCGACGGACTGGCGGGGCGCGGTGTGCAGGGCGGACGCCTGGAGGGTGGCCGCGACGGACAGCTCCAGGTTCTCCCGGGCGAGGGAGGGGATGAGGTACTTGTCGGAGATGACCTCGCCCTGCTCGGTGACCTTGATCTCGCCCTCGAGGGTGCCCCAGGGCTGGGCGAGGATCGCGTCGTGGGTGGGGCCGCCGCCGCGGCCGACGGTGCCGCCGCGGCCGTGGAAGAGGCGCAGCCGTACGCCGTAGCGGTGGGCGACGTCGCGCAGGCGGCGCTGGGCGCGGTGGATCTCCCACTGGCTGGTGGTGATGCCGCCGAACTTGGAGGAGTCGGAGTAGCCGAGCATGACCTCCTGGACGTCGCCCCGGAGCGCGACCAGGCGCCGGTAGGACGGGTCGGAGAGCATGTCCTCGAGGATGGTGTCGGCGGCCTTGAGCTCGTCGGTGGTCTCCAGCAGCGGCACGATGCCGATCTTGGCCCAGCCGGCGTGCAGGTCGATCAGGCCGGCCTCGCGGGCGAGGACGGCGGCGGCGAAGACGTCGTCGGCGCCCTGGCACATGGAGATGATGTACGACTCGACGACCTCGGGTCCGAAGACCTCCAGGGCACGCTTGACGGTGCGGAAGACACCGAGGGTCTTCTCGCCGGCCGCGTCGACGGGCGCGGGCGTCGGGGCGAGGGGCCTTCTGCTGCGCAGTTCCTTGGCGAGGAGCTTGGCGCGGTAGTCGCGCGGCATGTCGGCGTAGCGCCAGGACTCCTCGCCGAGTCGGTCGAACAGCTGACCGAGGGCGTGGTGGTGGGCGTCGGCGTGTTCGCGGACGTCCATGGTGGCGAGCTGGAGGCCGAAGGCGGCGAGGGTGCGGATGGTGCGGGCGAGTCGGCCGTCGGCGAACAGGCCGCCGCGGTGTTCGCGCAGGGAGTTCTGGATGATCCGCAGGTCGGCGAGGAGTTCGGCGGTGCCGAGGTAGTCGCGGCCTGGCTCGTGCGGGGTGCCCTTGGCCAGGCGCAGCTTGGTGTTCTCCAGCTTCTGCCGGATGCAGGTGGCCTTGAGCCGGTAGGGCTCCTCGGCGTTGAGGCGCTTGTAGCGGGGGCTGATCTCGGGGAGGTTGTCGAGGTCGGCCTGGAGGGAGGTGAGGAGTTCCTCGGTGGCTCCGGCGTAGCGGATGGAGTTGGAGAGGAAGCCGCGCAGCTCGTCGATCATCTCCAGGGCGTCGTTGATGCCGTGCTCGTGCTGGAGGATGAGGACGTCCCAGGTCACCTGGGGGGTGACGTTGGGGTTGCCGTCGCGGTCGCCGCCGATCCAGGTGCCGAAGGAAAGGGGGCGGGTGTCGTCGGGGAGCTTGACGCCGACGCGTTCGAGCTCGGCGGTCAGGTCCTCCAGGACGTCGCCGACGGCGCCGGCGTGCAGTTCGTCGAGGTAGTAGATCGCGTTGCGGGCCTCGTCGGCGGGTTCGGGACGGACGACGCGCAGTTCGTCGGTCTGCCAGACGAGGTCGATGTTCTCGGCGAGGCGGATGTCGAGGCGGCGCCGGTCGGACTCGATCACGGGGGTGTCGAGCAGGGCGGCGATCCGGCGGAGCTTGTTGAGGACGGAACGGCGGGCGGCCTCGGTGGGATGGGCGGTGAACACCGGGCGGACGTTGAGGTGGCGGACCGTCTCGCGCAGGTGCTCGGGGTCGGCGTCCTTGAGACGGTCGGCGGTGCGGGCGAGCAGGCCGCCCTCGGCGGCGCGCCGGGCACGCAGCTCGCGGCCCCGGTGCACCTGTTCGGTGACGTTGGCGAGGTGGAAGTAGGTGGAGAAGGCGCGGACCAGCTTGGCCGCGGTCTCCAGTTCCGTGCCGCGCAGCAGCTCGGCGGCGGCCTCGCCGTCCTCACGGGTGAGTCGGCGGACCTTCTCGACGAGGTCCAGCAGTTCCGGGCCCTCCTGCCGGACCAGGGTCTCCCCGAGGAGATCACCCAGTCGGCGGATGTCGGCACGCAGCTCGCTGCTCGTCGTGGTCCGGTCGTCGGCACTGCTCACAGGTGCGGCTCCTTGCAGTGTTGAAGCTCGTCTGGGAGGGGAACCCGGACGGCGTCTCGCGCGGCGGGCGCCGCATACGGGCCGGGCGTCCGGGAAGAAATCAGAGCGGACCGCGCTGTCCGACCGACTCCAAGGATAGGTGTCGACCCGGACGCGCTGGCTCACGGGCTCTTGCCGCCGGGCGACGCACTGCCATACTTACGATGCCGTAGGTTACGGGACCGTAGGAAGTGGTACACGGTCCCTGCGACCCGGCATCCCAAGTCCACATACCCCACAGGGGACACGTATGACCTCAAGTAGTTCCGATGTGATCGAAGAAGCCTCGAAGAGGCCGGGCCCGGACGACACGGCCCCGCCCTCCGCCACGCTGGGCGGCGAGCGCAAGCGCTCCGTCGAGCAGATCACGCTTCTGTTCTTCATCGTCGTTCCGTTCCTCGCGCTGCTCGCGGCGGTTCCGCTGGCGTGGGGCTGGGGCGTGAGTTGGCTGGACCTCGGTCTGCTGGTCTTCTTCTACTTCTTGGGATGCCACGGCATCACCATCGGCTTCCACCGCCACTTCACCCACGGTTCCTTCAAGGCCAAGCGGCCCCTGAAGATCGCGCTGGCCGTGGCGGGGTCCATGGCGGTCGAGGGGCCGCTGGTGCGCTGGGTGGCCGACCACCGCAGGCACCACCGGTTCTCCGACGCCGAGGGCGACCCGCACTCGCCGTGGCGCTACGGCGAGACGGTCCCGGCGCTGCTGAAAGGCCTGTGGTGGGCCCACATCGGATGGATGTTCGACGAGGAGCAGACGCCGCAGGAGAAGTACGCGCCGGACCTGATCAAGGACCCGGCGCTGCGGGCGATCTCCCGGCAGTTCGTGCTGTGGACGGCGCTGTCGCTGGCGCTGCCCGCGCTGATCGGCGGTCTGGTGACGATGTCCTGGTGGGGCGCGTTCACCGGGTTCTTCTGGGGCTCGCTGGTGCGGGTGGCGCTGCTGCACCACGTGACGTGGTCGATCAACTCGATCTGCCACGCGGTCGGCAAGCGCCCGTTCAAGTCGCGTGACCGTTCGGGCAACGTGTGGTGGCTGGCGATCCTGTCCTGCGGCGAGTCCTGGCACAACCTGCACCACGCCGACCCGACGTCGGCGCGGCACGGTGTGGAGCGCGGGCAGCTCGATTCGAGCGCCCGGCTGATCCGCTGGTTCGAGAAGGCGGGCTGGGCGTACGACGTGCGGTGGCCGTCACGCTCGCGTATCGATTCCCGTCGCCAGGTCGAGGAAGGCGGCTCCCGGCGCGGGAAGGAGACCGTCAAGGCGGCATGATGGTCGGCGTGGCGACCGACTCCAGCAGTACCCCGAGCAACGACAAGCCGCGGCGTGCGCGCCGTACCCGGATGACCGGTGCCGAGCGCCGGCAGCAGTTGCTGGAGATCGGCCGCACGCTGTTCGCTGCGAAGGGCTTCGAGGGCACGTCGGTGGAGGAGATCGCGGCGAAGGCCGGGGTCTCCAAGCCGGTGGTGTACGAGCACTTCGGGGGCAAGGAGGGGCTGTACGCCGTGGTGGTGGACCGCGAGATGCGCCGTCTGCTGGACATGGTGACCAGCTCGCTGACCGCCGGTCACCCGCGCGAGCTGTGCGAGCAGGCGGCGTTCGCGCTGCTGGACTACATCGAGGAGTACACGGACGGTTTCCGCATCCTGGTCCGTGACTCCCCGATCCCCCAGTCGACGGGTTCGTTCGCGTCCCTGATCTCCGACATCGCCACGCAGGTGGAGGACATTCTCGGCCGCGAGTTCAAGAGCCGCGGCTTTGATCCGAAGCTGGCCCCGCTGTACGCGCAGGCGCTGGTGGGGATGGTCGCGCTGACCGGGCAGTGGTGGCTGGACGTCCGCAAGCCGAAGAAGGCGGAGGTGGCCGCCCATCTGGTGAACCTGGCCTGGCACGGTCTGGACGGCCTGGAGCCGAAGCCGCGGCTGATAGGCCACCGCAAGTCCTAGCGAGGTACAGGCAGTGTCCGCCCGTACGGGGTGCCGGAGCCGTCAGACGGCCCGCGCACCCCGTTCGCGCGTCCGGGCCACGGCGAAGACGCGGCGGAAGGGGAAGGGCGTGCCGTGGGGGCCCGGCGGGTAGGCCGCACGCAGGGCGGTGCGGTACTCGGCGAGGAACGCGTCCCGCGCCTCGGGGTCGTCGGCGAGGGCGGTGAGCACGGGGCGCAGCCCGGTGCCCTTGACCCAGTCCAGGACGGGGTCGTCGCCCTGGAGCAGGTGGACGTACGTCGTCTCCCACACGTCGGCCGCGCAACCGAGGCCGGTCAGCCGCTGCAGGTACTCCTCGGGGCGCAGTACGGCGCCGGAGTGGCGCAGGACGCCGTCGAGGCGGGCGCGCCAGCGCGGGGACCGGGTGAGCCGGCGCATCAGGGCGTGGCTGGGGGCGTCGAAGTTGCCGGGTACCTGGAAGGCGAGGGTGCCGCCGGGGGCGAGGCCGGCGATCCAGTCGGGGAAGCGTTCGGCGTGCCCGGGGATCCACTGGAGCGTGGCGTTGCTGACGATCAGGTCGTGGGGCCGGTCCGGGGTCCAGATGCGCACGTCGGCGCGGAGGAAGGTGAGCCGGCCGCCGCCGGTGGTGGGGCCGTCGTGGTCGACGTGGGCCCGGTCGAGCATCTCGGGCGCGTTGTCGTAGCCGGTGATGAGGGCGGTGGGCCAGCGGTCGGCGAGCAGGGCGGTGACGTTGCCGGCGCCGCAGCCGAGGTCGGCGATGCGGGGCGGGTCGCCGGGCAGGGACGCGACGCGGGCGAGGAGGTCGGTGAAGGGGCGGGTGCGGTGACCGGCGTGGCGCAGGTACTGGGCGGGGTCCCAGGTGGGGCGGGCGGCTGCGGACATGGGCGCCTCCTGGATGCTGTGGGACTGGTTTCCCACGGACGGGACACTTAATCTCGACCTCAAGAGACTTGATGTCAAGAGACTTCATGTCGACACAACCACTACACTGATCGCCATGGAGGACGAGGTCGATCGGCTGGTCGCAGCGTGGCGCCGGGAGCGCCCGGACCTCGACGTGGAGCCGCTCGAGGTGCTCAGCCGGGTGAGCAGGCTGGCCCGGCACCTGGACCGGGCGCGTCGGCTGGCCTTCGCCGAGCACGGCCTGGAGCCCTGGGAGTTCGACGTGCTGACCGCGCTGCGCCGCGCGGGCACCCCGTACCAGCTCTCGCCGGGGCAGTTGCTCACCCAGACGCTGGTCACCTCGGGCACGATGACCAACCGCATCGACCGCCTGGCCAAGAAGGGCCTGGTGGAGCGGCTGCCCGACCCGAGCGACCGGCGGGGGGTACTGGTCCGCCTCACCGACGAGGGCCGCGACCGCGCCGACCAGTCGCTGGCCGGACTGCTGGCGCAGGAGCGCGCCATCCTCGCGGAGCTGTCCCGCGCCCAGCGCAGCGAACTGGCCGGGCTGCTACGCCAGCTGACCGCCCCGTTCGACAACATCCCCGGTTAGGTCGACGGGCCCCACGCCCGCGCGGCGGGCCAGGGCGACCGCGGCCAGGGTGGAGTGCACGCCCAGTTTGCCGAGGACGTTCTGCATGTGGGTCCGGACCGTGTGCGGGGACAGGTACAGGCGCTCGGCGACCGCCTTGCGCCCCAGGCCCGCCACCATGCACCGCAGCACCTCGCGCTCGCGCGGGGTCAGCGACTCCACGAGCCGTTCGCTCTCGGTGCGGTGCTTGCGGGCGGCCGTCAGCTCCCGCAGGACGCCGGTCAGCAGTGCGGGCGGCAGATGGGTCTCCTCGCGCAGCACGCCCCGGATCACGCTGAGCAGCCGGTTCAGCGAGCAGTCCTTGGCCACCCAGCCCGAGGCGCCGGCCTGGAGGGCGAGGGCGGCACGGCGCGCGTCGTCCTTCTCGGCGAGCACCACGATCCGCACCTGCGGCTGCGCCGCACGCACCCCGGTGACCAGCGATATCCCGTCGACCAGGCCGTCCTCGTCGCCGTCCTGCACCGGCACGGCCGTACGGCCGCCCGGCACCCGGCCGCCCAGATCGGCGTCGACGAGCAGCACGTCGAATCTGCGCCCCTCCGCCGCCGCCCGCTCCAGACAGCGCAGCGCGGCCGGACCGCTGCCCGCCGCCGCGACGTCGACGTCGGGCTCCGCGGCCAGGGCCGCGGCGAGTGACTCGGCGAAGATGCGATGGTCGTCGACGACCAGAACCCGGATGCGAACCACGAAACCCCCTTCCCCGAGCTCCTCAGAGCAGGGGATTACCCCATCGTCGAAGAACGACACCGGCGCGGGCACGGCGCCGAAGTCCACGGACCGGACTCCCCCGACCGTCATCGCCCCCTGAACGGCACCGGCCCCCACCGGCGCTGCACATCAGAGTACGGGCGGGGGCCGGGAGCGGAAGGTTATTTGCAGAACTGGCGGTCCCACGCGTTTATGGTGAGCCGCATGTTTCGTCTCGAGACAGAAGTCGACAAGGCCCGACGTGATCTGCTCCGTACGCGGCTGCGGGACACCAACACCGCCGCGTCCCCGGTGCTGCGCGCGCTGCGCGGCACGCCGGACGAGCGCGAGGTCCCTTTGCACGTGTGGGCCATGACGGCGAACGACGAGCTGGCGGGCGGCCTGGTGGGGCACACGTGGACGAGCTGGCTGCACGTGACCTATCTGTGGGTGGACGCACGCCACCGCGGAGCGGGCCTGGGCTCCCGGCTGCTGGCGCAGGCGGAGCGCGTCGCCTCCCGGCGCGGCTGCCGGGCCGCGCGACTGGAGACCTGGGACTTCCAGGCCCCGGACTTCTACCGCGAGCGGGGCTACGAGGTGGTGTGCGCGATCCCCGACTATCCGCCGGGGGTCACGGAGTACACGCTGACCAAGCGGCTCGGCTGAGGTCGCGCCCGCCGGGGGTCACCCCAGCCGGCGCGCCCCAGCCGAGGGAACCGCCTCGAAGACGCGGGGGGCGGTGAGGCCGGCCGCCACGAAGGCCTCCTGGACCGCCTTGGTGACGGCCGCGACGTCGGCCTCCTCGGCCAGCACGATCGCGGAGCCGCCGAAGCCGCCGCCGGTCATGCGGGCGCCCAGCGCCCCGGCGGACAGGGCCGTGTCGACGACCAGGTCGAGCTCGGGGCAGGAGATCCGGAAGTCGTCGCGCAGGGAGGCGTGGCCCTCGGCGAGGACGGGCCCGATGGCCCGGGTGTCACCCGCCTCCAGCAGCGACACCACCCGCTCCACCCGCTCGTCCTCCGTCACGACGTGCCGCACCAGGCGGCGCACCTCCTCGTCGTCGCCGAGCCGGTCCAGCGCCGCGTCGAGCCCCTCGTACGGGACGTCGCGCAGGGCGGGGACGCCGAGCAGGGCCGCGCCCTTCTCGCAGCCGGCGCGGCGCCTGCCGTACTCCCCCTCGCTGTGGGAGTGCTCGACCCGTGTGTCGACGACGAGCAGGCGCATGCCCTCGGCGGCCAGGTCGAAGGGGATCTGGCGCTGCGACAGGTCACGGGTGTCGAGGAACAGGGCGTGTCCCGGCTCGCAGCAGGCCGACGCCGTCTGGTCCATGATGCCGACCGGGGCGCCGACGTACGCGTTCTCCGCGCGCCGGCACAGGCGGGCCAGCTGCGGTCCCTCCAGGCCCAGGGCGAACAGGTCGTTCAGGGCGAGGGCCGTCACGACCTCGAGGGCCGCCGACGACGACAGCCCCGCGCCCGGCGGGACGGTGGACGCCAGATGGATGTCCGCGCCGGTCACCGCGTGCCCGGCCTCGCGCAGCGCCCACACCACGCCCGCGGGGTAGGCGGTCCAGCCCTTGTCCGACGCGGGGACGAGGGCGTCCACCGCGAGTTCCACCACAGGGCCGTCGATGTCGGCGGAGTGCAGGCGCAGGACGCCGTCCTCGCGCCGGGCGACCGCCGCGACCGCGGTGTGCGGCAGGGCGAAGGGCATGACGAAGCCGTCGTTGTAGTCGGTGTGCTCGCCGATGAGGTTGACCCGGCCCGGCGCCGCCCACACCCCGTCCGGCGCAGCCGCGTACAGTTCCCCGAACCGCTCCGCGACCGTCTCGGCAACAGCCTCGCTCATGCCCTGACCCCGACCTTCCGTACGTGTCTAGTTGGCGCGCTTGCGCGCGAAGTCCCACGCGTCCGCGACGATCCCCGCGAGGTCCGCGCGGGACGGGTTCCAGCCCAGCTTCTCGCGGGCCGTGGCGGCCGACGCCACCAGGACCGCCGGGTCGCCGCCCCGGCGCGGGGCCACCACCTCAGGGATCGGGTGGCCGGTGACCCGGCGGACCGTCTCGATCACCTCGCGGACGGAGAAGCCGTTGCCGTTGCCGAGGTTGCAGACGAGGTGCTCGCCGGGGGCGGCGGCGTCGAGCGCCAGCAGATGGGCCTCGGCCAGGTCGGCGACGTGGATGTAGTCGCGCACGCAGGTGCCGTCCGGGGTCGGGTAGTCGTCGCCGTACACCTGGATCGTCTCGCGCCTGCCCTGCGCCACCTGGAGGACGAGCGGGATCAGGTGGGACTCGGGGTCGTGGCGCTCGCCGTGCTCGCCGTAGGCACCGGCGACGTTGAAGTAACGCAGGGAGGCCGCGCCCAGGCCGTGCGCCGCCGCCTCACCGGTGATCATGTGGTCGACGGCGAGCTTGGAGGCGCCGTAGGGGTTGGTGGGCCGGGTGGGGGCGGACTCCACGATCGGAACCTGCTCCGGCTCGCCGTAGGTGGCCGCCGTGGAGGAGAACACCAGCCGGCGCACGCCCGCCTCGCGCATCGCGGCGAGCAGCGCCATGGTGCCGCCGACGTTGTTCTCCCAGTACTTCTCCGGCTTCACCACCGACTCGCCGACCTGCGAGAACGCGGCGAAGTGCAGCACGCCGTCGTACGAGGGGTCCAGCCACTCGGCCGCGTCGCGGATGTCGCCCTCGACGAAGGCCGCGCCCGCGGGCACACCCTCGCGGAAGCCGGTGGAGAGGTTGTCGAGCACGACGACCTCGTGACCGGCCTCCAGCAGATGCTGGGCGACGACACTGCCGACATAGCCCGCACCACCGGTGACCAGGTACTTCCCGCTCATGAACTCGCTACCTCTCGCAGTCGTTCGGCCGCGCGCTCCGGCGGCACGTCGTTGATGAACACGTTCATGCCGGACTCGGAACCCGCGAGGAACTTCAGCTTGCCGGAAGTGCGGCGGACGGTGAAAAGCTCTAGGTGGAGCGCGAAGTCGTCGCGTGTGACGCCGTCGAAGTCCTCCAGCGTGCCGAACGGTGCCTGGTGCCAGGCAGCGATGTACGGCGTCGGAGGCTCACCCTCCCCGAAGATCCGGTCGAACCGCCGCAACAGTTCCAGGTACACCTCGGGGAACTCCGTGCGCGCCGCCTCCTCCAGCCCGAGCAGGTCCGGCACCCGGCGCCTGGGGTAGAGGTGCACCTCGTACGGCCAGTGGGCCGCGTACGGCACGAAGGCCACCCAGTGTTCACCCTCCAGGACGACCCGCTCCCCGGCGCGCTCCCGCTCCAGCACGGCGTCGAAGAGGTTCTCTCCCCCCGTCGCCTCCTTGTGGGCGGCCACTTGGCCCAGCATCAGGGCAGTGCGGGGAGTGGTGAAGGGGTAGGCGTAGATCTGCCCGTGGGGGTGCTGGAGCGTGACGCCGATCTCGGCACCCCGGTTCTCGAAGCAGAACACCTGTTCCACGGAGGGCAGGTGCGACAGCTCCGAGGTGCGGTCCGTCCAGGCCTCCAGCACCAGGCGTGCCTGTTCCTCACTCAGGTCGGCGAAGGAGGCCCGGTGGTCGGAGGTGAAGCAGACGACCTCGCAGCGCCCGGAGTCCCCCGCCAGCGAGGGGAACCGGTTCTCGAAGACGACCACGTCGTAGGAGGAGTCCGGGATCTCGCTCAGCCGCTCCCCCTCGGAGGGGCACAGCGGACACTCGTCGGCCGGCGGGTGGTAGGTGCGGGCCTGGCGGTGCGAGGCGACGGCGACGCGGTCGCCGAGCAGGGGATCACGGCGGATCTCGGACGTGGTGACGGTGGCGTCGAGCGGGCGGCGGTCGGCCGCGTCGCGCACGGCGTCGTCCCGCAGGTCGTAGTAGATGAGCTCGCGACCGTCGGCCAGCCGGGTCGAGGTCTTCTTCACGCCGGACGCTCCATTCGAGCCTTCACACTCTTCCAACAGAACCCAACATACCAAAACACGAATCACCACAGTCGTCAACATCACTTCAAACAGGGGGCACCAACAAAACCGTTCAATCACTGAACGCGGAGGCATAGGTTCCAGCAGATCGGTTCGCGCAACGAAGCGAGTACTCATGCAGACACCCCCCACGCATCTGGCGGCCGAGTTGCGGCTGCCGACCAACTGGCTCGACTACACGATCCTCGGGATCTACTTCGTCGTCGTCCTCGGCATCGGCTTCGCCGCCCGCCGCTCGGTCAGGACCAGCCTCGACTTCTTCCTCTCGGGCCGCTCCCTGCCGGCCTGGGTCACCGGTCTGGCGTTCATCGCCGCCAACCTGGGCGCCACCGAGATCCTGGGCATGGCCGCCAACAGCGCGCAGTACGGCGTCTACACCACGCACTGGTACTGGATCGGCGCCATCCCGGCCATGGTCTTCCTGGGCCTGGTGATGATGCCCTTCTACTACGGCTCCAAGGTCCGCTCGGTCCCCGAGTTCCTGTTGCTGCGCTTCGACCGGGGCGCCCACCTGCTCAGCGCCGGCCTGTTCGCCTGCGCCGCCATCCTCATCGCCGGCGTCAACCTCTACGCCCTCGCCATCGTCGTCGAGGCACTCCTGGGCTGGCCCCAGTGGGTGGCGATCGTCGTCGCCGGCTTCTTCGTACTGGCCTACATCACCCTGGGCGGCCTGTCCTCGGCGATCTACAACGAGGTCCTGCAGTTCTTCGTCATCCTCGCCGCGCTCATCCCCATCACGGTGCTCGGCCTGAAGTCGGTCGGCGGCTGGGACGGCCTGTCGGACTCCCTCACCGAGTCACGCGGCGGCGACTTCATGACCGCCTGGGGCGGCACCGGCATCGGCAGCGACAACCCGCTCGGTGCGAACTGGCTGACCATCGTCCTCGGCCTCGGCTTCGTCCTCTCCTTCGGCTACTGGACCACCAACTTCGCCGAGGTGCAGCGCGCCCTGTCCGCCCGGAACCTCTCGGCGGCCCAGCGCACCCCGCTGATCGCCGCGTTCCCGAAGATCTTCATCGTCTTCCTGGTGATGATCCCCGGCCTGGTCGCCGCCGTGCTGGTCCCGCAGATCGGCACGGCCGACTCCGACCTCCAGTACAACGACGCGATCCCGTATCTCATGGAACAGCTCCTGCCCAACGGTGTCCTGGGCATCGCGGTGACCGGCCTGCTGGCCGCGTTCATGGCGGGCATGGCCGCGAACGTCTCGTCCTTCAACACCGTCTTCACGACCGACATCTGGGCGAAGTACGTGGTGAAGCACCGCGAGGACGAGTACTACGTCCGCTTCGGCCGCCTGATCACCGCGATCGGCGTCCTGGCCTCCATCGGCACGGCATTCCTGGCCTCGTCGTTCTCGAACATCATGAGCTACCTCCAGACGCTGTTCTCCTTCTTCAACGTGCCGATGTTCGTGGTCTTCATCATCGGCATGTTCTGGAAGCGGGCATCGATGAAGTCCGGCTTCTGGGGCCTGGTCGCTGGCACCACGGCGGCGATGGTGAACTACTTCTGGATCTACAAGCAGGGCATCGTCGACATCCCCTCCGACCAGGGCGCCAACTTCGTCTCCGCGATCGCGGGCTTCGTGGCCGGCGCGGTCGTGATGGTCGCCGTGTCCCTCTTCACCGCCCCCAAGCCCATGGAGGACCTCCAGGGCCTGGTCTACGGCACCCGCTCCCCCGGCATGGCGGAGCCGCCCGCCGAGGGCGACGACGCGTGGTACCGCAAGCCGGCGCTGCTGGGCTGGGGCGCGGTGATCCTGGCCGCCGCCTGCTACATCCCGTTCTCGTTCTGACCGCGGGAGGATGGAGAGACCATGTCCGAGCACTACTCCGAGCGTGAGCTCCAGCGGGAGATCACCGAACTGGAGACCAAGTCCGCGACGGCGGCCCGTCTGTTCGACATCCGCCGCATCATCGGGGGCCTGTGCGTGGTGTACGGCGTCATCGTCACGATCGCGGGGATCACGGCCTCCGACGCGGACATCGACAAGGCCGAGGGGGTCAACATCAACCTGTGGACCGGGCTGGGGATGCTGATCCTGGGCCTGCTGTTCCTCCTCTGGCTGAAGCTGAGGCCGGCGGCCCCACCGCCGCCGGACCTCCCGCCGGAGGACCGGAAGGAATGACCGTACGCCGGCCGCGGACGTAAGCCGCACGGACGGTGCCGCGCGCGGCACTCAGCCGACGAGACACGACGGACGTCGGAAAAGCCGCGCTCCGCGCGGAGCCGCCGTGGGCGTCGGGGCGGCCGCCCACGGCGGGAAGGGGACGGGGCGGGGGTGCCCGCCCGCAGCGGCCGGCGCGTCAACGCCCCCGCTTCCCGGCCGACCGATTCCGCGCCGGACCGAGGACGGACACCCCCGACCCGGCCCCGCCCCACCACCGAACCGAGGGCGCTGCACCCGCCCCCACCGAACCCGCACAGGCGCCGCAGGCATCCGACGCGCACCCCCACCGAAACCACACCGCCCCGGACCCGCACCGCACCGCCACCGAAGAGGCGCCCCACAACCGCACCAGCGCCGCAGGCAACACATGCGCCCCCCACCGAAACCACACCACCCCCGGACCCGCACCGCACCGCCACCGAAGAGGGGCCCCACAAACCCGCACCAGCGCCGCAGGCATCCGCACCGGCGCCGCAGGCGTCACTCGCCGAACGGCGCCGCACCCCCCACCGGCCCCGCCCGATCCAGCAACCCCGTCCGAGCCGCCAGCGCCGCCGCCTCCAACCGCGACCCGACGCCGAGTTTCATCAGCACCCGCTGCACGTGCGTACGCGCGGTCGACGGCGCGATCCCCATGCCCGCCGCGATGAGCCGCGTGTCCTCCCCCTCCGCGACCCGCACCAGCACCTCCACCTCCCGCGGCGTCAGCATCTCCAGCAACCGCTGCCCCTCGTCGTCCGGCTGAGCCGCGGGATTCAGCAGCTCCCCGAACGCCCCCTGCAACAACTGCGGCGCCACCGCCGCCTCGCCCGCCCGCGCCTTGACGATCGCCCGCTCGACGCCCTCGATCCGCTCGTCGTGCCGCACGTACCCCGACGCCCCCGCCGCGAACGCCGCCGCGATGCCCCGCGGACTCGGCACCGGCCCCAGCACCACCACCGCCACCTGCGGCCGCTCCCGCTTGATCTTCACCACCGGATCGAAGATCCCCGGCTCCGCGGGCGCCGCCGTCCCCAGCAGACACACCTCCGGCGCCCTGCTGATCACCAGATCCGCGGCCCCCGCCGCCGGCGCCGCCGCCGCCAGCACCCGGTGCCCCCGCAGCTTCAGCGCCGAGGCCAGCGCCTCGGCGAGCAACCGGTGGTCGTCGACCACCATCAGCCGCACTCCCATTCGACCTACCAACCCCCCACTACCCGCGCACCCCCGTGCGCCGCCACCCCGCCCGGATCCCATGTGGATCGCCGTGGATGCCCCCGGAAGCTACACGCTTGTTCGACGTTCCGCTCCCCCTCCCGGCGAGAATCGTCCCGGATCGCCGAAATTCTCGCATTCGACGCCAATGAACGCACGATGAGCGGTGCCCGGAAAGCGCGCGGCCCCGCCCCTGACCAGGGACGGGGCCGCGAAGGCCGTACGCACGGAACCGACGGGAATGATCAGCCCGTACCGAAAGCGACCGCCAGATACTCCTTGTCGCTCGAAGTCGACAGGTCGCTGGCGTACACGTCGGACATGTACAGCCGCCCCTTCGAGAACAGGATTTCGGAGTACTCCGGCAGCATCCGTGTCTCCGCGTCCCGCACGGACTCCGTCGCCGGGTTCTCCAGCAGGACCGTCTGCTTGAAGGTGGCCCCGTCGATGCTCACGACCTGCCCGCCCTTGTCGTACGGCGGACGCTTGTACGCCAGGATGTTGCCGCCGTCCATGCGCAGCGGCGAGAGCTCGTAGCCGTCGCCCGCGTCGGCGCGCTGCCCGGTCTGCTTGCCGGTGGCGAGGTCGAAGGCGACGACCTGGTTGGTCTGGCCGTACTTGCCCGAGGCGTCCTCCTCCTCGGTCGGGATGTACAGCTTGCCGTTGCCGACCGCGATCCCCGAGCACTGCTCGATCTTGGTGATGCCGTCGCAGCGGGCCGCGAACTCGTCGCCGGGCGCGGAGATGCGGGTGAGCAGCTTGCCGGTCTTGTTGTCGACGGAGAAGAAGTCGGAGATGCCGCTGCCGTCACCGGCGGAGTCACCGACGTCGGCGGCCACGACCAGCGGGTCGGTGCTGACGACGCTGGCGTACTCGATGCCCTCGTCCATCACGTACTCCGAGGCCACCTTGCCGGACTTCGGGTCGATGGTCTGGATGTGCAGCTGACGCTGGTCGTACGTACCGCACTTGCGGACGGCCACGAGCTTCGCCCCGCCGCCGTACCCGGAGTCGTAGCAGGCGTCGGACGTCTTGGGTGCCCACAGCTGCTTGCCGGAGGCGGCGTCCCAGGCGGCGCCGCCGCTGGTGCTGCCCGCGGCGACGGTGCCCCCGCTGACGGTGACGTTGTTGAAGCTGATCGGCATGGTGCCGGACTGGGCGGTCCTGGACCACAGCTTCTTGCCCGTCGCCAGGTCGATCGCCGCGACCTGCGTGCACGACTGCGGCTCGTTCTTGGTCGGCATGGCGGGCTTGTAGATGATCGCGGTCTTGTTGTCGTCGGTGACGTGGTCGCTGGCCTCGCACACCGGTCCGGGCAGGTCGATCGTCCACAGCTTCGTGCCCTTGTCGGGGTCGTAACCGACGACCTCGGCGACACCGCTCTTGGCGTACACCGTGTCGGTCACCCAGGAACCGGACGTGACGACGGTGCTGGTGCCCTTGGGAGGCTTGGGCGCGGGCACCTGGAAGAGCAGCTTGGAGCTCGCGTCGGCCGGTGCCTTCTCCTGGGCGTCGCCGCCGGACGAACTGCCGCCGCCGTTCTTGGCGTCCTTGCCCCCGGTCCTGCCGCCGGAGCTCGCGGTGTTGGTCTTGTCGTCCTTGCCGGACGTGGAGGCGTACCAGACGCCGCCGCCGACGATCAGGGCGATGGCCACGACCGCCGCGACGATGATGGCCAGCTGCGCGTTGAACTTGCGTCCGCCGCCCGGTTGGCCCGGCTGGGGCTGCATCGGCAGGGTCCCCTGCGGATAGCCGTAACCGGGCTGCCCGTACGGCCCGGTCGGTTGCGGCTGCCCGTAGGGACCGGGCTGGCCCGGCTGGCCGAAGGCACCGGGCTGCGGCTGGCCGTACGGCCCCGGCTGCTGGCCCGGATAGCCGTACCCGGCGGCCGGCGGCTGCTGCGGATAGCCGTACCCGGACTGCGGCTGCGGGGCCTGCGGCGCGGCAGGCGGCTGCGGCTGCGGGGCCTGCGGCGCCGCCGGGGGCTGCTGCGGGGCCTGGGGCGCGCCCGGCCCCTGCTGCGGGGTCTGCGGATAGCCGTACCCGGGCTGCGGCTGCGGGGCCTTGTCGAGGTCGGGCCCACCGGGGGCCGACGGCGGCTGGGCAGGCGGCTGCTGCGCGGGCGGCTGCTGCGGCACAGCGTCCGGCGGCGGGCCGAAGCCCGGCTGCTGCGGGGGCTGGTTGGGCGGCGGGGGCGGCTGGGTCATGACGTGAGTACCTCGGGGAAGGGGGCGGGCGGCGGGGAAGTGACGGAGCGGGGCGAGGCTGCCGGGCCTGCGGGGCCGGTGCGGATCGCCACCGCGGTGCGCCTCACTTGCCGTAGGCGAGCATCAACTTCTCCTTCGACTCGTCATTGCCGGTCAGCCGGGTCGTCGAGAGGTAGAAGCGGCCGTCGATCCAGTCGATCGCCTTGCTGAAGAAGCTGTTCTCGATCTTCGCGACGCCCTGCGGGTTCTGCATCAGCGTGACCGGCTGGTGGCCGGTGCCGGTGGTCGGGATGGACACGATCCGGCCGCCGGCGTCGTAGGACGGCTCGACGTAGGCGATGAGCTTGCCGCCCTCGGCCTTCATCGGCTGCATCGTCTCGGCGACCGGGGACTTCACCCGCCACTTCTCCTTGCCGGTGGCGAGGTTCACCGCGACCACCTCGTTGGCCCCGGTGGCCGCCTCGGTGGGCAGGTAGAGGGTCTCCCCGTCGACCACGACGCCGGCGCAGCCCTGGAGGTCACGCGCGAGGATCGCCCAGCCGCAGTTGGGGGCGAATTCCTCGTCGAAGCCGACCTGGGAGCGGAACGCGCCGGTGGAGGTGAAGGTGGAGATGTTCCAGGCCTTCTTCTCCTCGTTGGTGCTGTAGATGACCACCGGGTCGACGGAGTAGGCGCGTTCGACGCTCCATCCCTTCTCGAACTTGCGGGTCCACTTGACCTTGCCGGTCCTCGGGTCGAGTTCCTGGAGCTCGTCGTGCTGGTTGTCGCCACCCGCGCCGCAGGAGGAGACGACGAGCAGCCGCTCGCCGCCCGCGAAGCCGCCGGGGAAGCAGGTCTCGTCGTAGCGCCGCTTGTCGAACAGCTTCCTGCCGTTGGTCACGTCGTACGCCGTGCCGGACTGCGAGCGGCCGACCATCAGCGTATTGCCGGTGAGGGTCAGCTCGATGGAGAGGGCGGAGTCGAACAGGTCGCCGTCGGCGACCTTCTGAGTCCAGCCCTTCTCCCCGGTGTTGAGGTCGACGAGCTGGAGCTGGTTGCACTTGGCGCGGTCGCTGCTGCCGCTCATGTGGGCGACGACGATCTTGTCGTCGGCCGTCTTCTCCTGGGTGACCGCGCAGATCTTCTCCGGGAAGGCGAGGGGTTCCCAGGTGGGCTTGCCGTCACCGACGTTGTACGCGGACAGCTCCTTGTAGGCCGCCTTGACCGCTGTCCTGTCGGTGATCCACATGCCGGGGGCGTCGGCGCCGGAAGCGGGCGCGTCCGGCGCCTCCTTGTACCAGAGCACCTTGGACTCGCCGGGGCGGCGGCCGTCGTTGAGGTCCTCCGGGTCCTCGCCGCCGTCGCCGCTGCCGTCACCGGGGTTGACCGGGTCGTCGGACGAGGACGGCCCGGGGCCGTCGCTCTTCTGCGCGACGGGCTTCTTGTCCTTCTCGCCGTCACCGCCGGAGACCGCCCACACGGTGCCGCCGACGACCAGCAGTGCGGCCACCGCGGCGCCGATCAGGACGGCCGGCCGCCCCTTGAAGGGGTTGCGCGAGCCGCCGGGCGGAGTGCCGGGGGCGCCCGGGTGCTGCGGCTGCGGCGGGTATCCGTGGCCGGGCTGCCCGTACGGGCCGGGCTGCTGCGGCGGGCCGTAGGGCCCGGAGGTGTACGGCCCCGGGGCGTACGGGCCCGGCTGCTGCCCGTACGGGCCCGGCTGCTGGGGATACCCGTACCCGGGCTGCGGGGGCGGCGGGGTCTGCGGCGCGCCCTGCGGGGGCGGCGGGGTCTGGGGAGCACCGAAGCCGCCACCACCCGGCGGCGGATCCTGCGGTGCTCCGAAGCCACCCTGAGGCGGCTGGCTGGGCGGCTGAGTCATCAGCGCGTTCCCCCTTGCTCACTGATTTTTAGCCACGCCCTGAGGTTCGTGTCGGACCCAGAGTCGTCGTCGTATCGTTCTCAGACGGCTCTTTCTATCACCCGGCGCCGACACCCCACCGGGCCGCATCCGCCCCTGTTCCCAAGGGAGGACCGGCCCGTGATGCCCTCGTTACGCGCCTTCACGCCCCCTTCACGCCTCGCACGCCCCCGCGGGGCAGGCGTCAGGCGTCAGGCGTCCTCCGCCAGCTCCAGCCAGCACAGCTCCAGTTGCTCCCGCTGACCGGCCAGTTCCCGCAGTTCGGCGTCGAGTTCGGCCACCTTGGCGAAGTCGGTGGCGTGCTCGGCGATCGCGTCGTGCAACGCGGTCTCCTTCTCGGCGACCTTGTCGAGCTGCCGCTCGATCTTCTGGAGCTCCTTCTTGGCGGCGCGCTGGTCGGCGGCGCTCTTCTCGGGGGCGGCCCGGTCGGTGCGGGCCGCGGCGGCGGATGCCGCCGGGACGGCCGCCGCGGCGGCCTCCTCCATGCGCCGGCGGCGCTCCAGGTACTCGTCGATGCCGCGCGGCAGCATCCGCAGGGTGCCGTCGCCCAGGAGGGCGAACACCCGGTCCGTGGTGCGCTCGACGAAGAAGCGGTCGTGGGAGATGACGATCATCGAGCCGGGCCAGCCGTCGAGGAGGTCCTCGAGCTGGGTGAGGGTCTCGATGTCGAGGTCGTTGGTGGGCTCGTCGAGGAAGAGGACGTTGGGCTCGTCCATCAGCAGCCGCAGCAGCTGGAGCCTGCGCCGCTCGCCGCCGGACAGGTCCCCGACCGGCGTCCACTGCTTCTCCTTGTTGAAGCCGAACGTCTCGCAGAGCTGACCGGCCGTCATCTCGCGTCCCTTGCCGAGGTCGACGCGCTCGCGCACCTCCTGCACGGCCTGGAGCACGCGCCGGGCGGGGTCGAGTTCGGTGACCTCCTGGGAGAGGTAGGCGAGCTTGACCGTCCTCCCGACGCGGATCCGGCCGCCCGCTGGCTGCGCCTCGCCCTCGGTGCGGGCGGCGTCGGCCAGGGCCCGCAGCAAGGAGGTCTTCCCGGCGCCGTTGACCCCGACCAGGCCGATGCGGTCGCCGGGGCCGAGCTGCCAGGTGACGTGCTTCAGCAGCACCTTGGGGCCGGCCTGGACGGTGACGTCCTCGATGTCGAACACCGTCTTGCCCAGGCGCGAGGAGGCGAACTTCATCAGTTCGCTGCTGTCGCGGGGCGGCGGCACGTCCTTGATGAGCTCGTTGGCCGCCTCCACGCGGAAGCGCGGCTTGGAGGTGCGGGCGGGGGCCCCGCGGCGCAGCCAGGCCAGTTCCTTGCGGACCAGGTTCTGCCGCTTGGCCTCCTCGGTGGCCGCGATGCGTTCCCGCTCGGCGCGGGCGAAGACGTAGTCGGAGTAGCCGCCCTCGTACTCGTGGACGACGCCGCGCTGCACGTCCCACATGCGGGTGCAGACCTGGTCGAGGAACCACCGGTCGTGGGTCACGCACACGAGCGCGGAGCGGCGGTCCCGCAGGTGCTGGGCGAGCCAGGCGATGCCCTCGACGTCGAGGTGGTTGGTGGGCTCGTCGAGGACGATCAGGTCCTGTTCCTCGATGAGCAGCTTGGCGAGCGCGATCCGGCGCCGCTCACCGCCGGACAGCGGGCCGATGACGGTGTCCAGTCCCTTGGGGAAACCGGGCAGGTCGAGCCCGCCGAACAGCCCGGTCAGCACGTCGCGGATCTTGGCGTTGCCGGCCCACTCGTGGTCGGCCAGGTCGCCGATGACCTCGTGCCGGACGGTGGCCGCGGGGTCGAGGGAGTCGTGCTGGGTGAGCACGCCGAGGCGCAGCCCGCCGGAGTGGGTCACACGTCCGGTGTCGGCCTCCTCCAGCTTGGCCAGCATCCGGATGAGGGTGGTCTTGCCGTCGCCGTTGCGCCCGACGACACCGATGCGGTCCCCTTCACTGACGCCGAGGGAGACGCCGTCGAGCAGGGCACGGGTGCCGTACACCTTGCTGACGTTCTCGACATTGACCAGGTTGACGGCCATTTCTCTCCTGCCCCGTGGATCGATCAGCTTTCAAGCGTAGGCCCTGGCGGAGGACGGCCGACGCGCGAGGCGACCGTCACTCATGGTGATGACGTGATCGGGAACGGCGGCTGCCGTGGAGGGCAGGCCGCAGGATGCCGTCCATGGCAGGAACCATGACCGCCGAGTCCGCCGAGCACCGCCATCCAGGCCGGTGCCGCCGCCGGACGGCTGCACCGTGGACGACCTGTTCACGCTGCCCGATCTCCCGCCGCACACCGAGCTGATCGACGGGAGCCCGGTTCCAGCACCGGTCGCCCCCTCGTCCCTGTCCACGCACTCGACCCGATGACACAGTCCTACGGACACATGGGCCGGCACCGGGACCGGATCAGGGTCGACAAGCCGTACACCATCGACATGGATCTCACGGCCGTCGGCGAGTTCTGATCCGATCCCGCTCAGATCACCACCGCACCCGGTACGGGACCTGCCGCCGTACGCGCCGTGCGGCAGGAGCCCGAGACCCGCAGGGCCTCGGCGATCCCGGCCGCCGACTCCGCGTCCCGGGCGAGGAACGCCGTGGTCGGGCCCGAGCCCGAGACCAGCGCGGCCAGTGCTCCCGCCGCCCGTCCCGCCGTGAGGGTGTCGGCGAGCTCCGGGAACAGCGACAGCGCGGCGGGCTGGAGGTCGTTGGTGACGGTCGCGGCGAGCGCGTCGGGGTCGCCCTTGGCGAGGGCGGCAAGGAGGTCCGGGGAGGCGACGGGCTCCGGGATGCGCGTGCCCTCGCCGAGCCGGTCGAACTCGCGGAACACGGCCGGCGTGGACAGTCCCCGCGTGGCCATCGCGAACACCCAATGGAAGGTGCCGCCCACCTCCAGCGGCGTCAGTCTCTCCCCCCGCCCGGTGCCCAGCGCCGCCCCGCCGACCAGGCTGAACGGCACGTCGCTGCCCAGCTCGGCGCAGATGCCGAGCAGTTCCTCCCGCGAGGCGCCCGTCCCCCACAGCGCGTCGCAGGCCAGCAGCGCGCCGGCGCCGTCCGCGCTGCCGCCCGCCATGCCGCCGGCGACGGGGATGTCCTTGGCGATGTGGATGTGCACGTCGGCGTCGCGGCCGTACCGCTCGGCGAGCGCGACGGCGGCCCGCGCCGCCAGGTTGGTCCGGTCCAGGGGCACCTGGTCGGCGTCGGGGCCCGTGCAGGTGACGCGCGGCCCGTCCGCGCAGGGGGTGACGGTGACCTCGTCGTGGAGACCGACGGCGAGGAAGACGTTGGCCAGGTCGTGGAAGCCGTCGGGGCGGGCGGCGCCGACCGCGAGCTGGACGTTGACCTTCGCGGGGACGCGGACGGTGACGCTCACTGCTGGCCCGGCTCCTTGTGCTCGGCGATGCGCGCGAACTCCTCGACGGTCAGGGACTCGCCCCGGGCCTGCGGCGACACTCCGGCGGCGACCAGGGCGGCCTCCGCCGCCGCGGCCGAACCGGCCCACCCGGCGAGCGCGGCCCGCAGGGTCTTGCGGCGCTGGGCGAAGGCGGCGTCGACGACGGCGAAGACCTCGCGCCGGGAGGCGGTGGTCTTCAGCGGCTCGGCGCGGCGGACCAGGGAGACCAGCCCGCTGTCGACGTTGGGCGCCGGCCAGAAGACGTTCCGCCCGATGGCACCGGCCCGTTTGACCTCGGCGTACCAGTTGGCCTTGACCGAGGGAACGCCGTACACCTTGGAGCCGGGCGCGGCGGCGAGCCGGTCGGCGACCTCGGACTGGACCATCACCAGGGTGCGTTCGATGCTCGGGAAGGTGTCGAGCATGTGCAGCAGGACGGGCACGGCCACGTTGTAGGGGAGGTTGGCGACCAGCGCCGTCGGGGCGGGGCCGGGCAGCTCGGTGACGTGCATCGCGTCGGAGTGCACCAGCGCGAACCGGTCGGCGCGCCGGGGCATGCGGGCGGTGATCGTCGCGGGCAGCGCGGTGGCGAGGACGTCGTCGATCTCGACGGCGGTGACCCGGTCGGCGACCTCCAGCAGCGCCAGCGTGAGGGAGCCGAGCCCCGGGCCGACCTCGACGACCACGTCGTCGGGGCGGACCTCGGCGGTGCGGACGATACGGCGGACGGTGTTCGCGTCGATGACGAAGTTCTGGCCGCGCTGCTTGGTGGGCCGCACGCCGAGAGCGGCCGCGAGCTCACGGACGTCGGCGGGGCCCAGGAGGGCGTCGGGGGTGGGGCTGGTCACGGGACAAGGGTACGGGGCGGCGGGGCGGCCCAGGTCAGTAGCCGAAGGCGCGGGCCGTGTTCGCCCCGAGGGCCGTGGCGAGGGTGTCCTCGTCGACGCCCCGTACGGCGGCCATGGCGCGCACCGTGACCGGCACCAGGTACGGGGCGTTGGGGCGCCCGCGGTAGGGCGCCGGCGTCAGGAAGGGCGCGTCGGTCTCCACCAGGACCAGCTCGAGCGGGGCGACGGCGAGCGCCTCGCGCAGGTTCCGGGCGTTCTTGAAGGTGACGTTTCCGGCGAAGGACATGAAGTACCCGGCGGCGGCGCAGATCTCCGCCATCTCCGCGTCCCCCGAGTAGCAGTGGAAGACGGTCCGCTCGGGGGCGCCCTCCTCCTTCAGCACGCGCAGCACGTCCGCGTGGGCGTCGCGGTCGTGGATGACGAGGGCCTTGCCGTGCCGCTTGGCGATCTCGATGTGGGCGCGGAAGGACCGCTCCTGCGCCTGCTTGCCCTCCGGTCCGGTGCGGAAGTAGTCCAGTCCCGTCTCGCCGACGCCCTTGACCTGCGGCAGCGCGGCCAGCCGGTCGATCTCGGCGAGCGCGTCGTCCAGCGCCGCGTCCCCGCCGGGCTCGCGGGCCCCCTGGCGCGACCGGCCTCCCCCAGCCCCAGAGGGCTGGGGGGTGCCCACAGGGTCACCGTGGACGATGCGCGGAGCCTCGTTGGGGTGCAGCGCGACGGTCGCGTGGACGGCGGCGTGCGCCGCGGCGGTCTCGGCGGCCCAGCGTGAGCCCTTGAGGTCGCAGCCGACCTGGACGACCGTCGTGACACCCACCGACGCGGCCCGGGCGAGGGCCTCCTCCACCGTGCCGGACTGCATGTCGAGGTGGGTGTGCGAATCGGCGACCGGCACCCGCAGGGGCTCCGGGAGCGGCGGGGCGGCGTTCTTTTCGGGGGCGTTCGCAGGCATGCCCCCGATCCTACGGAAGGGGGGTGCGGGCGCCGCGGGCTCGGTCCGCCCGGCGGAAGGGGTGCAGGAGGCCGGACAGGTGCCAGTGGTGCTCCGGCGTCGTCCCCTCGTCCTCCACGGCCCGGCGGGGTGCCTCGACGGGTCCGGCGAGCGGCACCCGGTGGTCCCGGTGGGCCGCGTGGCGGGCCGTCTCCACCCGGCCGGCGCGCATGATCCGCACGACGTGGCCGCCGCAGTTCCGGCAGGTGGGCCGGCGCAGCGGGGAGGGCACGATGTCGCCGTTCGCCACGTACACCACGAAGTCCCGGCCGCCGCCGTCCGTGTGGTGCTCTATCTCGTACGACTGCTCCCAGCCGTCGCCGCAGCGCATGCAGGCGAAGGAGTACGACTCGTTGACGACGGCGGTCGCACCGGCGCGCAGTGCGGCCTGCCCTGCGATCTCACTCATCCCGGCTCCTGTCCCTCCGGGGGCGGAGCGGATCCGCCCTGCCCCCAGTGGACCCCCGGCCGGGCCCGGACGCACCGCCCCTGCCGAACATTGGGGCCCGATTTGACCGTTCTTTACCGGTGGACCCCGAGTCCTTTACCGAGGTCCGCTCCGCTGACCGCGCTCCCCCGGCTCCTCACCGCGCTTCGCCGCCACAACGGCGTCGAACACCTCACGCTTCGGCACTCCCGCCTCCACGGCGACGGCGGCGATCGCCTCCTTGCGCCGCTCCCCCGCCTCCTCGCGCACCCGCACCCGCCGCACCAGCTCGGCGGCGTCCACCTCCTCGGGGCCCCGGTCCGGCGCGCCCTCGACCACCACGGTGATCTCCCCGCGCACCCCCTCGGCCGCCCACGCCGCCAGCTCGGCCAGCGGGCCGCGCCTGACCTCCTCGTACGTCTTGGTCAGCTCACGGCACACGGCGGCCCGGCGCTCCGCCCCGAAGACCTCGGCCATCGCGGCGAGGGTGTCGTCGAGCCGGTGCGGGGACTCGAAGTAGACGAGGGTGCGCCGCTCGCCCGCCACCTCCCGCAGCCGCCCCAGCCGTTCGCCCGCCTTGCGCGGCAGGAAGCCCTCGAAGCAGAACCGGTCGACGGGCAGCCCGGACAGGGCGAGGGCGGTGAGCACGGCGGACGGGCCGGGCACGGCGGTGACCCGGATGTCCCGCTCGACGGCCGCGGCGACGAGCCGGTAGCCGGGGTCGGAGACCGAGGGCATCCCGGCGTCCGTCACCAGCAGCACCCGTGCGCCGCCCGCCAGCTCCTCGACCAGCTCCGGGGTGCGCGCGGACTCGTTGCCCTCGAAGTACGACACGACGCGCCCCTTGGGCGTGACGCCGAGAGCCTGGGTCAGCCGCCGCAGCCGCCGGGTGTCCTCGGCGGCGACGACGTCCGCGCCGGCCAGTTCCTCGGCGAGCCGGGGCGGGGCGTCGGAGACGTCGCCGATGGGGGTGCCTGCGAGTACGAGGGTTCCGGTCACGCCCCCATCCTCCCAGGGCGCGGCGGGCGGTACGTGGCGGGAGCGGACGGAGGCGGGGCATACCGCCCGGGGACGGGACTCACACAGCCCCGTTCCCTACGATGGCGCGGTGACCAGTACCGCGTCCTCCACGGACACCCGGCAGGACCAGGCGCCCCACGAGCAGCGGCCGACGTGGCAGCAGCGCCTGCGCCGCTTCGGCCACCCGGCGAAGGGGGCGAGAGGCGACGTCCGCGAGCGTCTGGTGCCGCCGTACGCCGAGCCGTCCGGCAGGCTCTGGGCGGCGCTGGGGGTGCCGCCGGTGCTCGCCGGGCGGATCACGCGCTGGTCGGCGTGGGGCGGTCCGCTGCTGGTCGCGCTGTTCGCGGGGGTGCTGCGGTTCTGGAACCTGGGCAGCCCGAAGGCGGTGATATTCGACGAGACGTACTACGCCAAGGACGCGTGGGCACTGGTCCACCGCGGCTTCGAGGTCAACTGGGACAAGAACGCCAACGACCTGATCCTCTCCACGGGCGGCCACGTTCCGATCCCCACCGACGCGGCGTACGTGGTGCATCCGCCGGTCGGCAAGTACGTCATCGGGCTGGGCGAGCTGATGTTCGGCTTCACGCCGTTCGGCTGGCGCTTCATGACCGCGCTGCTCGGGACGCTGTCCGTGCTCCTGCTGTGCCGCATCGGGCGCCGCCTGTTCCGCTCGACCTTCCTCGGCTGCCTCGCGGGCGCGCTGATGGCGGTGGACGGGCTGCACTTCGTGATGAGCCGCACCTCGCTGCTCGACGGGGTGCTGATGTTCTTCGTGCTCGCGGCGTTCGGCTGCCTGGTCGTGGACCGGGACCGGGCGCGGGAGAGGCTCGCCGCGGCGCTGCCGGTGGACGCCGACGGCCGGGTCCGCCCGGACGCGAAGACCGCCGAGAACACCCGGATCGGCTTCCGGCCCTGGCGGCTGGCGGCGGGCGTGATGCTGGGCCTGGCGATCGGCACGAAGTGGAACGGCCTGTACATCCTGGCCGCGTTCGGTGTGCTGTCGGTGCTCTGGGACGTCGGTTCCCGGCGCGTCGCCGGCGCCCGCCGCCCCCGGGCCGCGGTCCTCAGGCACGACCTCGGCTGGGCCTTCCTCTCCACCGTCCCGGTGGCGGTGTTCACCTACTTCGCCTCCTGGATCGGCTGGATCCTCTCCCCGGACGACGGCACCGGCGGCTACTACCGCAACTGGGCGGTGACCGACGGCAAGGACAGCAGCTGGTCCTGGCTCTTCCCCGACTGGTGGCGCAGCCTGTGGCACTACGAGAACCAGGTCTACGACTTCCACGTCGGCCTGTCCTCGCCGCACACCTACCAGTCCAACCCGTGGAGCTGGATCGTCACCGGCCGCCCGGTCTCCTACTTCTACGAGTCCCCCGCACCGGGCAGGGACGGCTGTCCCGCCGACGCGGGCGAGAAGTGCGCCCGCGAGGTCCTGGCCCTCGGCACGCCGATGCTGTGGTGGGTGGCCTGCTTCGCCGTCCTCTACGTGCTGTGGCGCTGGCTCTTCCGCCGCGACTGGCGCGCGGGCGCCATCGCCTGCGGCATCGCGGCCGGCTACCTCCCCTGGTTCCTGTACCAGGAGCGCACGATCTTCTTCTTCTACGCGATCGTCTTCCTCCCCTTCCTCTGCCTGGCCGTCGCCATGCTCCTCGGCGCGATCGTCGGCCCACCCCGCTCCACCGACACCCGCCGTGTCGCCGGCGCGACCGCCGCGGGCGTCATCACCCTCCTGATCGCCTGGAACTTCATCTACTTCTGGCCCATCTACACGGGCCAGGCGATCCCCATCGACGACTGGCGGGCGCGGATGTGGCTCGACACCTGGGTGTAGCCGGGGCAGCGAGAACACGAGGGCACGGCGGACAGCCGTGCCCTCGCGGCGTTCGTGCGGGTTGACGGCTGTCGTCGGTTCCCGTCGGACGGCCCGAGGACGGCTTGAGGACGGCCCCGCCCATCGCGGCCCGACGGCGAAACCGCCGGGGCAACCGCGTGGACGTCAGCCCCTCCGGTGGAGGGTGCGGAGTGGCTTCGGCCCCGGTCGTTCCGGGAGAGCGTCGCGGCCGCTGTCGATCCGGCCGCTTCCCGTTCGACGCCATGGTGTGGGGCGCCTCGCCACACGACGACGCGACGGGACCTGACGAGGACAGACATGGTTCAACTGCTGAGAGTCATGAACTTCAACGTCTCGAGTGACGGAATCGGTGCCGGTGAGCACCAGAGTCTCGAGAGGCCGTTCGGCCACGACCGTCCCGAAAGGCTGTTCGCCTGGGCGGGTGCCACGGCGAGCTGGCCCATGCGTACGGATCCCGGGGGGAGCCGTGGCCTGGACGACTGCTTCACGCGTGACTTCGCGCGCAACATCGGCGCCGAGATCATGGGCCGCAACAAGTTCGGGCCCCAGCGCGGGGCCTGGCCGGACCACGAGTGGCGCGGCTGGTGGGGGGAGAAACCCCCGTTCCGGACGCCGGTGTTCGTCATGACCCACCACACGCGTCCGTCGTTCACGCTCTCCGACACCACGTTCCACTTCGTCGACGCCGACCCGGCCACGGTCCTGGAACGGGCGCGGGGCGCGGCGCGGGGCAAGGACGTCCGGCTCGGCGGCGGGGTCACCACCATCCGGCAGTTCCTCGATGCCGGCCTCGTCGACACCCTGCATGTGGCGGTCTCGCCGGTGACGTTGGGGTCCGGACTGCGACTCTGGGAGTCTCCCGACGAGTTGCTCGACCGGTATCACCTGGAGGTCGTGCCCAGCCCGAGCGGCGTGACGCATCACCTGTTCTGGCGGAGGTGACACGACGGCCCACCCGAGTTCGGGCCGCGGTGGCGGGGGTGTCCGCCCCGGCGGACGCCCTTCTCACCACGGATGCGAACGCGACGCACACGCTCGGTCGTGGCCGAACCCGTCACGAGGCCGCCGCCCCGCCTCCAGCGGCCGGAACGGACCTCTGACCCCTGTCCGTTCGGACAACAACCGGAAACAGCCGCCCCGGTAGCCCCTACGTGTGCGTACAGTGCTCATTCGAACGGGCTTTCTGAACGCGTTCAGGAGACGTGGGGCCCGACGGGGGAGGGGAAGCGCCCGATGGGCAAGGGGGTCAAGGCCGCCGTCATCGGCGGTGTGTTCGCGGCGATGGTGGGCGGGGCCGGGTACGGGGTCTACACCATCGCGTCGGCCGTGAGCGGTGACGGGGGAAACGGGTCGAGCGGGGCGGCGCCGAAGTCGGGGCCGCCGGACGGCGGTGAAGTGCGGGAGACGAGCCGGAAGTTCTTCACGGCGTGGGAGAAGGGGCAGGGGGCGCAGGCGGCGTCGTACACCGACAACGCCCAGGAGGCGGCCGAACTGCTGACCGCGTACGCGCAGGACGCCCACATCGGTGACGTCCGGATCACGCCGGGCACGCCGAGCGGGACCACCGTGCCGTTCAGCGTGCGGGCGAAGGTCAGCCACGACGGGAAGTCGAAGACGCTCGTCCACAGGAGCGAGCTGACCGTCGTGCGCGGGAAGACCACCGGGCGGGCGCTGGTCGACTGGCGGCCGTCCGTCGTGCACCCGGCGCTGAAGGAGGGCGACACCCTCCTCACCGGGGAGGCCGCGAAGCCGCCGATCGAGGCGGTGGACCGCGACGGCACCGTGCTGACGAAGGAGAAGTACCCCTCCCTGGGGCCGATTCTGGACACCCTGCGCGAGCGGTACGGCGACCGGGCCGGCGGCGCACCGGGCGTCGAGCTGGTGGTCCGGCACGCCGACGAGGCGGCCGCCGACACCCCGCTGCTGACGCTCGCCGAGGGCAGGCCCGGCAGGCTGTCCACGACCCTGAGCGCCGGGGTCCAGGCCGCGGCGGAGAAGGCGGTGGGGCAGGTCGAGAACGCGTCGGTGGTGGCCGTGAAGCCCAGCACCGGCGAGGTGCTGGCCGTGGCCAACCACCGCGACGACGGCTTCAACGCCGCCTTCCAGGGCAAGGTCGCCCCCGGCTCCACCATGAAGATCGTCACCGCGGCCATGCTCATCGACCACGGCGTGACCTCGATGAACGGCCCGGCCCCCTGCCCGCCCACGGCCACGTGGCAGAGCCAGACCTTCCAGAACATCACCGGCCTCGACCCGAACGACGACGCCACCCTCGCCGACAGCTTCCTGCGCTCCTGCAACACCGCCTTCGTCAAGCTCGTCGACGAGGAGCCGCTCACCGACGCCTCGCTCACCCGGGAGGCGCAGGAGGCGTTCGGGCTGGGCCGCGGGGACTGGAAGACCGGCATCGTGTCGTTCGACGGCAGCGTCCCCGCCGTCGCCGGACCCGACCGTGCCGCCAACGCCATCGGCCAGGGCCAGGTCCAGATGAACCCGCTGAACATGGCCTCGGTGACGGCCACCGCCGTCACCGGCACCTTCCGCCAGCCGTATCTCGTCCCGCAGAGTCTCGACGGACGGCAGTTCGCCCGGGCCGCGGGGCTGCGCGCGAACACCGCCGCCCAGCTCAGGCAGATGATGCGGCTCACCGCCACCCAGGGCACCGCCCGGGAGGCGATGGCCGGGCTCGGCGGGGACATCGGCGCGAAGACCGGCTCGGCCGAGGTCGACGGCAACGCCACGTCGGACAGCTGGTTCACCGGCTTCCGGGGCGACGTCGCCGCCGCGGCCATGGCCCAGCAGGGCGGCCACGGCGGCGACACGGCCGGTCCGATTGTCGCAGCCGTGCTACGAGCGGGCGGCTGACAGCGGGCTGCGCAGGCCGGGCCTCTAGGGTGGTGGGCGTCGTTGGCACACGTGAGCGCTCACGAAGGCCACGGAGGGGGCCCGGCGAGCAGGGGAGGCACGGAAAGCAGTGGGCAGCAGAAGGCGCGTCGCCGAGCGACGGAAGACCAGCCCCGCCGTGATCGGCGGGGTGATCGCCGTGGTCGTCGGCGCGGCCGGCGCCGGGGCGTACGTCCTCTACGGGGGCGGAGCCGCCGCCGAGGACGGGACGGGCACGGCCTCCGCCCGGCAGGCGGAGGCCGCCAGGACCGGCCCGCTGTCCGCCGCCGAGGTCACCACCGCCGCCCGCGGCTTCCTCACCGCCTGGCAGAAGGGCGACGTGCGCACGGCCGCCGCCGCCACCGACGACCCGGAGTCCGCCGCCGTCCTGCTCACCGGCTACGCCAAGGACGCCCGCATCGAGGACGTCACCCTCACTCCCGGCACCCGGACCGGTGACAAGGTCCCCTTCTCCGTCAAGGGCACGGTGGCGTACAAGGGCGTCGGCAAGCCGCTGGCGTACGACAGCACGCTCACCGTGGTCCGCCGGGCCGGGGACGGCGAGCCGCGGGTCGACTGGCGGCCGGCCGTGGTGCACCCCGACCTCCGGGACGGTGACCGCCTGGTCACCGGGGAGGCGGGCACGCCCCCGGTCAAGGCGCTGGACCGGGAGGGGGACGAGCTGACCACCACGAAGTACCCCTCCCTCGGACCGGTGCTGGACGGGCTGCGCGAGAAGTACGGCAGGAAGGCGGGCGGCGAGGCCGGCGTCGAGCTGCGGATCGTGCGCGGCAAGGAGTCCAGGGCGGCCAAGACGGCCAAGGCGTCCGACAAGACCCTGGTGGAACTGAGCGCGGGTACCCCCGGCACGGTGAGGACCACGCTGAACCCGTCCCTCCAGGCCGCCGCCGAGAAACAGGTGGCCAGGAAGGCGCGGGCCTCGGTGGTGGTGCTGCGCCCGTCGACCGGCGAGATTCTGGCGGTGGCGAACTCCTCGCGCGGTTTCAACACCGCGTTCCAGGGCTCGCTCGCCCCCGGCTCCACCATGAAGGTGATCACCTCCTCGCTGCTGATCGAGAAGAAGCTGGCGGGGGTGAACGACAAGCACCCGTGCCCGAAGTACTTCAGCTACGGCGGCTGGAAGTTCCAGAACGACGACAAGTTCGAGATCAAGGACGGCACCTTCAAGGCGAGCTTCGCCCGCTCCTGCAACACCGCCTTCATCAGCCAGGCGCCCGAGCTGGAGAACGACGACCTGACCAAGCAGGCCCAGGAGGTCTTCGGGCTGTCGAAGAACAACTGGCAGATCGGCGTGCCGTCCTTCGACGGCTCGGTGCCGGTGCAGTCGGCGGCCCCCATGGCTGCGTCCCTGATCGGCCAGGGCGGCGTGCGGATGAACCCGCTGAACATGGCCTCGGTGTCGGCGACCGTCCAGTCGGGCGTCTTCCGCCAGCCGTACCTGGTTTCGCCCGAGGTGGACGGACGCACGCCGGCGACGGCCTCGCGCACCCTGTCCGCGGGCACGCTCGCCCAGCTCAGGGAGCTGATGGCGTACACGGCGGCCTACGGCACGGCGGCGGAGGCGATGGCCGGGGTGGGTGGCGGCGCCGGCGCGAAGACCGGGTCCGCGGAGGTCGACGGGCAGAAGAAGCCGAACGGGTGGTTCACCGCGTACCGCGGGGACCTCGCGGCGGCGGGCGTCGTCCAGGCGGCCGGCCACGGCGGCTCCACGGCCGGCCCAATCGTGGCGGCCCTGCTCAAGCACGGCGGCTGAACGGCCGGGGCCGGCCGCCGTCGCGGGTCAGCGCGGAACCGGCTCGGTGGCCACCTCGTAGGTCCGGTGCAGGAAGCGGGTGAGGGCCTTGGTCTCGAACTGGACCACCGACACCCCCTGCGGGGAGTGGAACTCCACCACGGCCTGCACCCGGCCGCACGGCCACACCCGCACCTCGCCGCTGCCCGCGGGCGTCCGCAGGCCCCGTTCCAGCAGGTCCCGCGAAAGGGTCCACTCGTGGGACGCCGGGCCGCCGGGCAGGCGCACCCGGACCGACCGGGGATCGTGCTCGGGGTCGTAGCGCAGGACCACCGGGACGGCGCCCTGGTCCTCTTCCTGGGGAGCATCCGCATCCGTGACGATGTGGGCCCGTGCGTACTGCTCGACTACGGACATCGGTCGGCCCCTTACGGTGCGCTACCAACATGGGCGACGGCGAGCCGCGAAACGCTGCTCACACCCTTTGTCCACTGTCCCACGGATCGCGGATTACGCCTCCGGGCGGTGTATCTCACACCGGCAGGGGGAGCCGGGGAAGGGCCGACGGCACCACGGGACGGGACGAGTTCCTCGCTCTTGCAAAACGTTCGCAACAAGCCACTATCATCGAACGGTGCATGTCCCTGACGGATTCATCAACGCGCCCGTGTCCGCCGCCACCGCGGTCGTCGCCGCCGGCGCCGTCGCCGTGAGCCTGCGCGGCGCGAGCCGGGAGCAGGGCGGGGAGCGGACGGCCCCGCTGGCCGGTCTCGTGGCGGCCTTCATCTTCGCCGTGCAGATGCTGAACTTCCCCGTCGCCGCGGGCACCAGCGGCCATCTGCTCGGCGGCGCGCTCGCCGCGATCCTCGTGGGTCCCTGGACCGGGGTGCTGTGCGTCTCCGTGGTCCTGGTGATGCAGGCCGTGCTCTTCGCCGACGGCGGCCTGACCGCGCTCGGCGTGAACATCACCGACATGGCGATCGTCACCACGGTCGTCGCCTACGCGCTGTTCCGGGGCCTGGTGGCGGTGCTGCCACGCACCCGGCGCTCGGTGACCGTGGCGTCCTTCGTGGCCGCGCTGGTCTCCGTCCCGGCGTCCGCAGTGGCCTTCACGCTCCTGTACGCGGTCGGCGGCACCACCGACGTCTCGATCGGCAAGGTCGCCACCGCCATGGTGGGCGTGCACGTCCTGATCGGCATCGGCGAGGCGGCGATCACCGCGCTGACCGTCGGCGCGGTGATCGCCGTGCGTCCCGACCTGGTGTACGGGGCGCGGGGCCTCCAGCAGCGGCTCAAGCTGCGGGTGAACGGCGAGCTGGTCGACGCCCCGGGGTCCGGGCCCGCGCCCGCCGCGGCCGCCCCCCGGTCCCGGCGGAGGTTCCTGGCCGCCGGTCTGATCACCTCGTTCGTCCTCGCCGGGTTCGTCAGCTTCTACGCCTCCGCCGACCCCGACGGCCTGGAGAAGGTCGCGGCCGACCACGGCATCGACGAGAGGACCGAGGAGCACGCCAACGCCGACTCCCCGCTCGCCGACTACGGCGTGAAGGGGTTCGACGACGCCCGGCTGTCCGGCGGCCTCGCGGGCGTGATCGGCGTCGGCGCGACGGTCGTAGCGGGCACCGGGGTGTTCTGGGTGGTGCGCAGGCGGCGCACGGACGAGGACGCCGCCACCGCCGCGCCCACGGACACGGCCGGCACGACGAGCACGAGCGTCTGACATGGGCGCCGGCCACGCGCACAGGCTCTACCGCCACGGGCACTCCCCGGTGCACGCCCTGCCGCCGCACACCAAGCTCGCCGCGGTCCTCGCCTTCGTGCTGGTGGTGGTGTCGACCCCGCGCGAGGCGGTCTGGGCGTTCGGGGTGTACGCCGCGCTGCTCGGCCTCGTCGCGTACGCGGCCCGGGTCCCGGCCGGCTTCCTGCTCAAACGCCTGCTCATCGAGGTGCCGTTCGTGGCGTTCGCGGTGCTGCTGCCCTTCGTGGCGGAGGGCGAGCGGGTCGACGTCCTCGGGCTGTCGCTCAGCGTGAACGGTCTGTGGGGCGCCTGGAACGTGCTGGCCAAGGGCACCCTGGGCGTGGCCGCCTCGGTCCTGCTGGCCGCCACCACCGAGCTGCGGGAACTGCTGCTGGGCCTCCAGCGACTCAGGCTGCCCCCGCTGCTGGTGCAGATCGCCTCCTTCATGATCCGCTACGGCGACGTCATCACCGACGAGATGCGGCGCATGCGGATCGCCCGCGAGTCCCGCGGTTTCGAGGCGCGCGGCATCCGGCACTGGGGGGTGCTGGCGAAGTCGGCGGGCGCGCTGTTCATCCGCTCCTACGAGCGCGGTGAGCGGGTGCACCTGGCCATGGTCAGCCGGGGGTACGCCGGCGCCATGCCGGTGATCGACGAGGTGACCGCGTCCCGGGCGCAGTGGTCGTACGCGCTGGCCCTTCCGTCCGCCGCCCTGGTGGTCTGTCTGTTCGGATGGGTGCTGTGATGGGTGCCGTGACTGCTTCCCTGGAGGTCTCCGGCCTCGCCTTCGCCTACCCCGACGGGCACCAGGCCCTGTTCGGCGTCGACTTCTCCATCGCCCGCGGCGAGCGGGTCGCGCTGCTCGGTCCGAACGGCGCCGGCAAGACGACCCTCGTGCTCCACCTCAACGGCATCCTGACCGGCGGGACCGGCACGGTGCGGGTCGCCGGACTGCCCGTGGACAAGCGGAACATGGCGGAGATCCGGCGCCGGGTCGGGATCGTCTTCCAGGACCCGGACGACCAGCTCTTCATGCCGACGGTGCGCGAGGACGTGGCGTTCGGGCCGGCGGCGGCCGGGCTGAAGGGGCCGGAGCTGGAGGAGCGGGTGGACCGTGCCCTGGGCCTGGTCGGCATGGCGGAGTTCAAGGACCGGCCCCCGCACCACCTGTCCTTCGGGCAGCGGCGCCGGGTGGCCGTGGCGACGGTGCTCGCGATGGAGCCGGAGATCCTGGTCCTGGACGAGCCGTCCTCCAACCTCGACCCCGCCTCCCGCCGCGAACTGGCCGACATCCTGCGCTCCCTGGACGTCACCGTGCTGATGGTGACCCACGACCTGCCCTACGCCCTCGAACTGTGCCCGCGCTCGCTGGTCCTCAGCGACGGGGTGATCGCGGCCGACGGCCCCACGGCCGAGCTCCTCGCCGACGACGCGCTGATGCGGGCCCACCGCCTGGAGCTGCCCTACGGCTTCGACCCCCGCTCGGTTCCGGCCACCGCTCCCGGGCCCTGAGCGGGCGACCGTCCCCGCCGGGCCGCCGTACGTGACAATGGGGCGCGTGACGAACGAGGAGACCACCCGTGAGGGCGCCTCGCTGCTCCTGGACGAGCAGCTGTGCTTCGCGCTGTACGCCGCCCAGCGCGCGGTGACGGCCGCGTACCGCCCGCTCCTCGACGAGCTGGGGCTGACCTATCCGCAGTACCTGGTCCTGCTGGTGCTGTGGGAGCGTGGCGAGACGACGGTCAAGGAGCTGGCGGCGGCCCTGCGCCTCGACTACGGCACGGTCTCGCCGCTGCTGAAGCGGCTCGAGGGAGCCGGTCTGGTGCGCCGGGAGCGTGCCGCCCACGACGAGCGCTCGGTGCTGATCGCCTGCACCGGGCGGGCGGAGGAGCTGCGGGAACGGGCGGCCCGGGTGCCCGGCGCGCTGCTCGCGGCGACGGAGCTGGAGGGCGTGGAGGCCGCGCGGCTGCGCGAGGAGCTGTGGCAGCTCGCCCGCAGGGCCGAGGCGGCCGCCGCCCGCTCCCGCTGACGCGAACTCCTCCTCTCGCCCGCCCTGCCCAGCCCTGCCCTGCCCTGCCCTGCCCTGCCCACTGCCGGTTACCCACGGTTACAGCCCCCGGCCCTCCCCAAGATCCTTACCAGCCAGTACCTTGTGCACGATGTAACTGCGCACCCAGCATTCCGAACACGGGGAAGGCCAGCCATGACCGAGGGCACCGCCGCCGCCACCGACACCCGCCCGACGAAGATCATGTACGTCGCCGAGGCCACCGCGCACGGCGGTCGCGACGGCTACGTCACCAGCCAGGACGGCAGGCTCGAGCTGAAGGTCGCGATGCCACCCCAGCTCGGCGGGGACGGCGACGGCACCAACCCGGAGCAGCTGTTCGCGGCCGGTTTCAGCTCCTGCTTCCACAACGCCCTGATCCTGGTCGGCAACCGCGCCGGCTACGACCTCACCGGCTCCACGGTCGCCGCGAAGGTCGGCATCGGCCCCAACAAGCAGCGCGGTTACGGCCTCGCCGTCGCTCTCAGCGTCTCCCTGCCGGTCCTGGACGCGGGCCTCGCCGCGCGCCTGGTCGACGCGGCCCACGAGGTCTGCCCTTACTCCAACGCCACCCGCGGCAACATCGACGTAACGATTGTTCTCGGCTGACGGAGCCCCGGAATCGCAGGCGAACGGCGGGCGTTGCACGCACTGTCGCAGGCGATCGGCAGCAGGGGAAGGGACGTACGGACGTGGACGTGCACGGCACAGTGGCCGCGGGCTTCGAGCCGGTGAGGGAAGCGTTCGCCCGGAACTTCGAGGCGCTCGGCGACCGGGGGGCGGCCGTGGCCGTGTACCGGGACGGGCACCGGGTGGTCGACCTGTGGGGCGGCGTGAAGCACCTCGACGGCGCCGAGCCGTGGGAGCGGGACACGGCACAGGTGGTGCGCTCGGCGACCAAGGGCGTTGCCGCCGCCGTCCTCCTGCTGCTGCACCAGCGCGGCGAACTGGACCTGGACGCGCCGGTCGGCGCGTACTGGCCCGAGTTCAAGGCGCACGGCAAGGAGCGGGTGTTGGTCCGGCACGTGCTCAACCACCGGGCCGGGCTGCCGGTCCTCGACCGTCCGCTCACCCCGCACCAGGCGCTCGACCCGCGACGGGGCGCCGAGGCGGTCGCCGCGCAGGCCCCCGCGTGGGAGCCGGGCACGGACCACGGCTACCACGCGCTCACCTACGGCTGGCTGCTGGACGAGCTGGTGCGGCGCGTGACCGGCCGCGGCACCGGCGAGTGCATCGCCACCGAGATCGCCCGCCCCCTCGGCCTGGACTTCTGGCTGGGGCTGCCCGAGGACCTGGCGCACCGCGTCGGAACGGTCGGTCCCGTCGAGGGCCCCGAACCCTCCGGCGTCCTGCGGGCCCGCCCCAAGCGCTCGGTCACCGACGCCTGGACCGACCCGTCCTCCCTGACCCGCCGCGCCTTCGCCGCGATCACCCCCTTCCCGGACCAGAACGACCCGGCCTTCCGCGCGGCTGCCCTGCCCGCCGCCAACGGCATCGCGACGGCGGACGGGCTGGCCCGCTTCTACGCGGCACTGATCGCCGAGATCGACGGCGTCCGCCTGTTCGACCCCGCCACCGTCGCCCTCGCCCGCGCCGAGGAGTCGGCGGGCCCCGACCGCGTCCTGGTGGTCGGCACCCGCTTCGGCCTCGGCTACATGCTGCACGGCAGCGCCTCACCCCTGCTGTCCCCGGGCTCGTTCGGCCACCCCGGCCGGGGCGGCACCCTGGGCTTCGCCGACCCCGGGACGGGCATCGCGTTCGCCTACGTCACCAACGGCTTCCGCAGGACGGTCACCGCTGACCCCCGGGCGCAGGCGCTGGTGCGGGCGGTGCGGCAGTCGCTCGGGTAACCGCGCGGGCGCCTGTCGTGCGGAACGCACCGCAGACGCCGCGGAGCCGGCACATGCGTCTGCGGCGTTGTCGTCGGGTGCGGACGGCCCTAGACGTGGATCGGATGCGACGTCCGGCCCGAGGCCTGGTCGATCTCGTCGTGTGCCTTGGTCAGCAGTTGCATCGCGAGTTCGTTGAGCGCCCGGGCCCCGGCGACCTCCTCCCCGACCCTGGGCTGATTCGCGTCGGTGTGGTGCCGGGTCGCGTGTCCCTGCGCCCGTACCTCGGACCCGTCGGGCAACCTCACCATCGCGACCGCGCGCGTGTGCTGGTCGTCCTCCTTGAACTCCATTTCCACGTGCCATCCCACAGCGGTGTGCATCATGACGATCACCTCCGGAACACCTAGTTCCAGGGTGCTCCTCGCACCGTCCGGACGCACCCCGCCATGCAGCGATGAATTCCGGCGGTCGGCCGGTCCGACCCCACGACACACCGGCCCGTGCCGACCAGGGGCGCGCTGCCCCGGGCGACGGGGTACGCCTGCCCGAAGCCGTCCGGAAGAGCGCGTCAGCAGCGCGTCGCAGGCGATGTGGACGGCGGCCGGGCCGATCGGGTACGGCCAGGCCCCGGCCGCCGGGAACGGACGAACGGAACGAACGGAACGAACGGCAGCAGGACCAGCCCGATCGGCAGCGCCGCCCGCGATCAGCGCCAACCCGCTGGCGTGTCGGCGATCCGGTGGGCGGGGCGTTCCAGCCGGCGTGGGTGACCGCGGCGAGCAGCACGGCCGCGGTCACCAGCAGGGTCACCGTCGGGGCTCGCGCACCTCCACCGGGGTGGCGCCGGCGTGGGCGATGAGGGTCTGGGGCTCCATCGGGAAGACGGTGTGGGGGTCCCGGCCGCGGCCCACACCGTGTCGTGGCCGAGCAGGGAGCGGTCGGCCAGGACACGGGTCGGGGTGCGGTGCCCGAACGGGGGACGCCGCCGATGGCGTATCCGGTGGCCTCGCGCACGACGTCGGCCCCGGCGCGGGTGACCTTCCCGGCCCCGAGCTCCTGCCGGACCCGCTCCACGTCCACCCGGGACGCCCCGTCCACGAGCACCAGCACCGGCACGCCGTCGGCCGCGAAGATCAGCGACTTGCAGATCTGGCTCGGTCCGCAGCCGATCGCGGCGGCGGCCTCCGCGGCGGTGCGGGTCGCCTCCGGGAAGCGGCGGACCCGTCCGATCACGTCGTGGAGGCCCAGCTCGCGCAGGGCCCCGGTGAAGCGGGGGAGGGCTCCGGAGCCTTCGGCGTCGGTGGCGGCTGCCGTCCTGCAGGGCACGGTAGCGACCGGTGGAGCGGCCCTGCGACCGGTTACCGGCACCGGCCGCACACGAGAGCCGGTGAGGGCACCCCGTCCCCATGGAAGCCCTCACCGGCCGGTCGGCGCACGGCAACCGCCGTCACACGCGGACCAGTTCCCGGTCCTCGTCCGGGTCCCTGGCGTCCAGGAAGCGCAGCCCCTCGCCCTCGACGTCCACGTTCGGCAGCACCCGGTCCAGCCACTTCGGCAGCCACCAGGCCTTCCCGCCGAGCAGGGCGAGGACCGCCGGGACGATCGCCATCCGCACGATGAACGCGTCGAAGAAGACGGCGATCGCGAGGCCGAAGCCGATCATCTTGACCATGGACTCGCTGGAGCCGATGAATCCGGAGAAGACCGCGATCATGATGATCGCCGCGGCGGTGACGACCCGCGCCCCGTGCCGGAAGCCGGTGACCACGGCCTGGCCGGGCTTCTCGCCGTGCACATGGGCCTCGCGCATCCGGGTCACCAGGAACACCTCGTAGTCCATCGCGAGGCCGAAGACCACGCCCACCATGAAGATCGGCATCATCGACATGACCGGACCGGTCTCCTCCACGCCCATCAGGCCGGACAGCCAGCCCCACTGGAAGACCGCGACGACCGCGCCGAGGGCCGCCGTCACCGACAGCAGGAAGCCGAGGGCCGCCTTCAGCGGGACCAGGATCGACCGGAACACCACGATCAGCAGCAGGAACGCCAGTCCCACGACCAGGATCAGGTACGGCACCAGCGCGTCGTTGAGCTTCTGGGAGACGTCGATGTTCATCGCGGTGGAGCCGGTGACCAGGACCTCCGCGTCCGTACCGGCCCTGATGTCCGCGCCCGCGTCACGAATGCCGTGCACCAGGTCCTCGGTGGTCGCCGACGAGGGCTGGGAGTCCGGGATCACGGTGATGGTAGCGGTGTCGCCGGCCTTGTTGGGGGCCGCCGGGCTGACCGTCACGACGTCGTCGAGGCCCTTGATCTCCTCACCGGCCCGCTGGAACGCGGCCTGCGGGTCGTCGCTGTCCTTCGCGTCGACCACGACCACCAGCGGGCCGTTGAAGCCGGGACCGAATCCGTCCGAGAGCAGGTCGTAGGCGCGGCGCTGCGTGGTGGACGTCGGCTGGGAGCCGTCGTCGGGCAGGCCCAGCTCCAGGGAGGCCGCGGGGACGGCCGCCGCGCCGAGCCCGAGCACACCGAGCAGCAGCACGGCGACGGGACGGCGGACGACGAAACCGGCCCAGCGGGTGCCCATGTTGGGGCGCTGCTGCCGCTCGGCGCCGCGACCGCCGCCGAGCAGCTTGCTCTTCTCGCCGGCCGGGCGGACCCTGCGGCCCGCGTAGCCGAGCAGCGCCGGGATCAGGGTTAGGGCGATCAGGACGGCGACGGCCACCGTGCCGGCGGCGGCGACGCCCATCTTGGTGAGCATCGGGATGTTGACGACGGACAGGCCCACCAGGGCGATCACGACGGTGAGGCCCGCGAAGACCACCGCGGAGCCCGCGGTGCCGACGGCCCGTCCGGCGGCCTCCTCGCGCTCGCGTCCCTCGGCCAGTTCGGCGCGGTAGCGGGAGACGATGAACAGCGCGTAGTCGATGCCGACGGCGAGGCCGATCATCGTGGCAAGGGTGGAGGTGGTGGAGCCGAGGTCGAGGGTGGCGGCCAGCGCGGTGATGCTCGCGACGCCGATGCCGACGCCGATGATCGCGGTGAGCAGCGGCAGGCCGGCCGCGAGCAGCGAGCCGAAGGTGACGACGAGGACGACCGCGGCGATGCCGATGCCGATGACCTCGGCGGCGCCGGTGTGCGGCACGGTCTGGAGGGCGTCGCCGCCGATCTCCACGGTCAGCCCGGCGTCGCGGGCTTCCTCGGCGGCGCCTTCGAGGGCGTCGCGGCTGGCGTCCTCGAGCTCCATGCCGGAGACCTCGTAGTTCACCGACGCGTAGGCGGTCGTCCCGTCACGGCTGACGCCGCCGCCCTGGTAGGGGTCGGTGACGCGGGCGACCTCGGTGCCGCCGGACAACTCCTTGACGGTCTGCTGGACGGTCGCCTTGTTCTCGGCGTCCGTCATCTTCTCGCCGGCGGGTGCCTTGAAGACGACGCGTGCGGTCGCCCCGTCGGCGCTGCTGCCGGGGAAGCGCTCCTCCAGCAGGTCGAACGCCTTCTGGGCCTCGGTGCCGGGGATGGAGAACGAGGTGGTGCCGGCGGCGGGCGCACCGGCCGCGCCGACGCCCGCGAGCGCCAGCAGCACCACCCAGAACAGGGCTATGAAGTGCCGTCGCCGGAAGGCGAACCGGCCGAGTCGGTAGAGGAAAGTGGCCACGAGGGCGTAACTCCCGGTCAGTCGTGGTTCTTCGGGGCAGGTGGGATCAGCCCGACGACGGTGGGGATACCGCCCATGCCGTTGCGGCGATGGGGGGAGGTGACGTCAGGTGGTGGCTGACCGTCAGGTGGTGGCTGACTGGTGGGACCGTGGGGACGGTCAGGGCACGGGGACGCCGAGGGCGGGGAGGACCACGGCGTCGACGTACGAGGTGAGGAATCTCCGTGTGGGCGGCAGGTCGTCGATCAGCGTCCGCGTGGCGAACGCGCCGACGAGCATGTGCACCATGTACTCCAGCGCCGGGTTGTCCGGGCGGACCTCGCCCCGGTCGACGGCGCGCTGGACGACCCGCCGGAACTCGTCGATCTCCGGTTCCACCAGGAGTTCCTTGAACGCCAGGCGCAGGTCGTCGTTCATGTGCACGGCCATGGCCAGGGCCCGCATCAGCGCGGCGTTCTGCTCCATGACGCAGTCGTCCTCGCGGCCGACGATGGCGTGCAGGTCGCCCCGCAGGGAGCCGGTGTCGATGTCGGCGATGCTCCCCGGCTTCTGGTGCCGCATGGCCTTCACCACCAGCTCGGCCTTGCCGCCCCACTGGCGGTAGAGCGTGGCCTTGCTGGACCGGGTGCGGGCGGCCACGGCGTCCATGGTGAGGGCGTCGTAGCCGACCTCGCGGAGCAGGTCGAGCACCGCCGTGTACAGCTCGGCCTCGCGCTCGGGGGTGATCCGGCTGCGACGCGCCGTCGCGACTTCCGCCATCCCGTTCACCTTTCTCCGCTCGGGCCGTTCCCCAGGACCGTTCACTCGGGACCGTCCGCCCGGCACTCCACATCCGAACGATACTGTTTCGTACACCAAGAAGGTACCCCGGCCTCCAAAGAAACGAAACCGTTTCGTACGTGCTCTGGGTCACGTCGGGTGCCGGAGGGCGGCGCACCTCCACCACGGGTGCCCGGTTCGGCACGAGTTGCTCCCGTCCGTCCACCGGAAAAGCATGGGGAGGTGAGCTACCTGCGCCTGCCGCACCTCAACGGCGACCTGCTGTGCTTCGTGGCCGAGGACGACCTGTGGATCGCCCCGCTGGACGCCCGCTGCCGGGCCCGGCGGCTCACCGTCGACCGCACCAAGCTCGGGCACCCCCGCTTCTCGCCCGACGGCCGGCACATCGCGTACACGAGCTGGCGCAGCCTGGACCCCGAGGTCCATCTCGTGCCGGTGGACGGCGGACCGGGTACCCGCCTGACCTACTGGGGGAGCTCCGACACCCGGGTCTGCGGCTGGGCTCCCCCCGACGCGGACGGCCACAGCGAGATCCTCGCCGTCGCCTCCCACGGCGAGCCCTTCTCCCACTTCACCTGGGCCTACAAGCTCACCCCCGACGGCAGCCCCGGCCGCAAGCTCCCCTGGGGGCCGGTGGCCGACATTCAGGTCGCCGACGTCGCCGGGGAACGCCGCACGCTGCTGCTCACCGGCACCCCGCCGCACGAACCCGCCGCCTGGAAGCGCTACCGGGGCGGCGCCACCGGCAGGCTCTGGCTGCACGGGCAGCGGCTCCTCGAGGGGCTCGGCGGCCACCTGCACTCCCCGATGTTCGTCGGCGGCCGCATCGCCTTCCTCTCCGACCACGAGGGCGTCGGCAACCTCTACTCGTGCGCGTACGACGGTTCCGGCCTGCGCCGCCACACCGACCACGACGCCTTCTACGCCCGGCACGCCGCGAGCGACGGCACCCGGGTCGTCTACCAGTGCGCCGGCGGCCTGTGGCTCGTGGACGACCTGTCCCCGGGCTCCGTCCCGCGCCGCCTCGACGTCCGACTGGGCGGCCCCCGGGCCGGGCGGCGCCGCTACCAGGTGCCCGCCGCCCAGCACCTCGACGGCCTCGCGGTGGACGAGACGGGCCGTGCCAGTGCCGTCGTCGTCCGCGGGAGCCTGTACTGGCTCACCCACCGCGACGGCCCCGCCCGCACCCTCACCGACGTCCCCGGCGTACGGGTGCGGCTGCCGGAGATGCTCGGCGCGAGCGGCCAGGTGGCCTACGTGACGGACGCCGAGGGCGAGGACGCCGTCGAGATCGCCTCGCTGCCGCGGGCGAGCGGCCCCCGCGCCACCCGGCGGCTCGCGCCGGGGAGGCTGGGCCGGGTGCTGAAGATGGTCGCGGACCCGGACGGCGAGCGCCTGGCCGTGGCCGCGCACGACGGGCGGCTGCTGCTGGTCCCCACCGGCGAGGACGCCGACGGCGAGGTCACCGAGCTGATCCGCTCCGTCAACGGCCCCGTGCGCGACCTCGCCTTCTCCCCCGACGGGGCGTGGCTGACCTGGTCGCACCCCGGAATCGGGCGCAGCCTGCGGCAGATCAAGCTCGCCCGCATCGAGGACCGGCACATCGTCGACGTCACCAACGGCCGCTTCGAGGACGAGAACCCGGTGTTCACCCGGGACGGCCGCTACCTGGCCTTCCTGTCGTGGCGCGGCTTCGACCCGGTGTACGACGTGCACACCGGCGACCTGTCCTTCCCCCTCGGCTGTCGCCCGTACCTGGTGCCGCTGTCGTCGGCGACGCCGTCCCCCTTCGCCCTGAATCCCGAGGGCCGTCCGGCCGCCGGGGGCCTGGACCCGGTGGAGCAGGAGGAGGGCGAGGAGGGCGGCGCGGTCACCGTCGAGGCCGAAGGGCTGGAGAGCAGGGTGACCCCGTTCCCGGTCGCCGCCTCCAAGTACTCGGCGCTGCACCCGGTCGCGGGCGGTGGGCTGGTGTGGCTGCGCTGGCCGATCTCCGGCGCGCTCGGCGAGACCTTCGCCAACCCGGACGACACCAGCGGCCGGCCGACCCTGGAGCACTTCACCGTCAGCCGGGCCAAGAAGGCCGAACTCGTCGAGCACCTGGACTTCTTCGCGGTCAGCGGCGACGGAAACCGGCTCGTGGTGGTCGACGAGGGCGAGCTGCGCGCGGTGCCCGCGACCGAGCCCGGTGACAGCGACTCCACGGTGTGGATCGACGCCCGCCGCATCCTGCACGAAGCCGACCCGGCCGCCGAGTGGCGCCAGGCGTACGCGGAGGCCGGGCGACTGATCCGCGCCTACTTCTGGGAACCCGGCATGTGCGGCCTCGACTGGGAGGCGGTGCTGGAGCAGTACCGCCCGCTGGTCGAACAGGTCGCCTCCCCCGACGAGTTCGCGGACCTGCTGCGCGAGGTGCTCGGCGAACTCGGCACCTCGCACGCCTACGTCACCGCCGCCCGCCGCAACGAGGGCCCACCGCACTACCAGCGCCGCCAGGGCCTGCTCGGCGCCAACCTCGTGTGCAGGGAGGGGCGTTGGACCGTACGGCGGATTCTGCCCGGTGACTCCTCGGACTCCCGGGCCCGCTCCCCGCTGGCCGGCACCGGCATCCGCAAGGGCGCGGTCCTCACCCACGTCGACGGCCGTCCGGTGGACCCGGTGACCGGCCCCTACCCGCTGCTCGCGGGCGCGGGCGGCACGACGGTGGAGCTGACCTTCGGTCCCGCACGGGGCGAGGGCCCGCCCCGGCGGGTGGCCGTCGTCCCGCTGATCGACGAGACGCCGCTGCGCTACCAGGACTGGGTGGCCAAACGCCGGGAGCTCGTCAGGGAGTTGAGCGGTGGGCGCTGCGGCTACCTGCACATTCCCGACATGGGCGGCTCGGGCTGGGCGCAGTTCAACCGGGACCTGCGCATGGAGGTCTCCCGCCCGGCGCTGCTCGTGGACGTGCGCGGCAACGCCGGCGGTCACATCAGCGAGCTGGTGGTGGAGAAGCTGACCCGCACGATCCTGGGCTGGGACCTCACGCGTGACGCCCAGCCCGTGTCGTACGCCTCCAACGCCCCGCGCGGACCGGTGGTCGCCCTCGCGGACGAGGCGACCAGCTCCGACGGCGACATGATCACCGCCGCCTTCAAACTGCTGGGACTGGGCCCGGTGGTGGGCCAGCGCACCTGGGGCGGTGTGGTCGGCATGACCGGCCGCCACCGGCTCGGCGACGGCACGGTGATCACGGTGCCGATGAACGCGGCCTGGTTCGACGCCTACGGCTGGTCGGTGGAGAACAAGGGCGTCACCCCCGACGTGGAGGCACTGCGCACCCCGCTGGACTGGGCGGAGGGCCGCTACGCCCAGCTCGACGACGCGGTCCGGCTGGCGCTGCAGCTGCTGGAGACCAACCCTCCGGCCACTCCCCCGACCTACCGCGACGTCCCCGACCGCTCCCGCCCGAAGCTGCCGCCGAGGACGTGACGGTGGGGGCGGGCGGCGGGGACGCGAGAAGGGGCGCCCCGCCGGGGGGCACCCCTTCCGCTTCAGCGCATGACGTCAGGCGTCATAGTCCCGGTCGAGACGGTCCTCGGGCTCCCGCTCGCGCTGCGGGCTGTCCGTGTCCTCCTCGCGCCGGCGGCCGCGGTTCTGCATCTGCTCCTTGCCCTGCTGGGCCCGCTGCTTGGCCTGCTGCTGGAGCCGCTCGGACTTCTCCTGGAACTGGTCCTTGATACCCATGTGGGTTCACTCCCGTGTGGGGTGGGGGAACTTGCCCGATCAGACTCACACGGCCGGCCACCCTGCGCATGTCGATCACTTACGCTGCGTAGTCCGGTGCTGTTCGTCGGCGTTGCCGCCGGCCCCGACCAGCCCCATCCGCATCCCGTCGAGCCGGTCCGCGAACCGCCGCATCTCCCGTTGCCCCACCGTCCCGATGACCGCGGGCAGATACCCGCGCACACCCTGCATCCCACGCAGCCACCACTGCCCGTACACATGGGCGGCGCGCCGCTCGACACCGTCCACGATCCGGTCCACGGCGGGGCCCAGCGGATAGGTCCTGTTCGCCGGCCAGGGCAGCCGCTGCCGCAACTCCCGCATGACCTCGTCCTGGTCGGCCCCGCGCACCATGTCGGTGTCGGTCCAGGACAGATAGCCGACGCCGACCTTCACGCCCCGGTACCCGACCTCGGCGCGCAGACTGTGCGCATACGCCTCCACGCCCGACTTGGACGCGCAGTACGCGGTCATCATCGGTGCCGGGGTGATCGCGGCGAGCGAGGCGATCTGGAGCAGATAGCCGCGGCTCTCGGTCAGCAGCGGCAGGAAGGCGCGGGCGGTGACCGCCGAGCCGATCAGGTTGACCTCGATCACCCGCCGCCAGGCGTCCGGGTCGGAGTCGACGAACGGACCGCCGGTCGCCACACCGGCGTTGGCCACGACGATGTCGACCTTGCCGAACCGTTCCTTGACCTCCGTCGCGACCCGGGCCATCGCCTCGTGGTCGGTGACGTCGGCGTACCAGTGGTCGCTGTCGCCGTGCAGTCGCGCCGAGACCTGCTTGAGCGCGTCCGGCTCCAGACCGACCAGCGCCACCTTCACTCCGCGCGCGGAGAGCTTGCGGGCCAGCAACTCCCCCACTCCGCGCGCCGCTCCGGTGACGACGGCGACCTGGCCTTCGAGACGGACCCTGCTCATGCGCTCTCCTCGACGGGTGCGGTGCGGATGTGGGCGGCAACGAGCGCCCCGATCTTCCCGGTGACCAGCTCGGGTGCCTCGACCGGGGTCATGTGGCCGATCCCGGGGAGTTCGGTGAGGCCGAGGCAGTCGGGCAGCGCGGCGGCCAGCGTCCGTGCGTGCACCGGCGGGGTGAGCCGGTCCGCCGAACCGGCGACGACCTCGGTCGGCACCCTCAACTCGCCGACGGCGGAACCGAGATCGAGCGGCTCGAACAGCTGCGACCAGGCGTGGCGCACCCGGGTGGGGCAGGCGTGCACGATGCGGGCGCACGCGTCCACCAGATGCGGGGCCGAAGCGGGGCCCATCGTCCCGTACTTGAGGATGCGGCGGGACAGCGGCGTGACCGGCCCGAGCGGCGCGCGGGAGCCGAGAACGCGCCTGGTCAGCCAGGTCCGCACCCGGCCCGGGCGCAGCGGCAGCACCGTCGACTCGGCGACCAGACGCGAACCGCCCGTGCTGCACAGCAGGACGGCCGCGGCGTGCTCCCGGAACGCCGGGCGGGCGGAGGCGGCCATGATCGCCATGCCACCCATGGAGTGCCCGGCGATCACGGCCCGCTCGCCCGGCGCGAGGGTGGCGGTCAGTACCGCTTCCAGGTCGTCGGCGAGGGCATCACCGGTGCAGACGGGGCTCGCGGGGCTGCGGCCGTGGCCGCGCTGGTCGTAGGCGATGACGCGATGGTGGGCGGTGAGTTCGCGGATCTGCGCGGACCAGAAGAGGGTCGAGCAGGTCCAGCCGTGGGCGAGGACGACCGCGGGGGCGTCGTCCGGACCGTGCACCTCGACGTGCAGGCGGGAGCCGTCGGCGGAGACGGCGGTCAGCTCGCGTGCGGCGGGCAGCGGGGCGTAGGGCCCGGAGGTGATGCGGGTCAGCCGGCTCACGCGGTCACCTCGGCGTTCTCCTGGGTACCGCCCCGCGCGTCGCGCTGTGCGTCCCGCGGCGCGGCGGGAGCCCGCAGGACGGCGTACTCGGTGAGGTCGACCCGCCTGGTCGCCCGCCGGAACTCGCCGGTCGTCCCGGGCCAGATGGTCGTGTTGCGGCCGTTCTCGTCCAGGTACCAGCTGGTGCAGCCGCCGGTGTTCCACACCGTGCGCTTCATCCGGTCCTGCACCCGGCGGTTCCAGGCGTGCACGGCGCTCGGGCGGGCGTCGAGGGCGACCCGGCCGCCGAGGACGTCGAGCTGGCGCAGGTAGTCGGCCATGTAGTTCAGCTGGGACTCGATCATCAGGATCATGGACGAGTTCCCGAGACCGGTGTTGGGCCCGATGATCGTCATCCAGTTGGGGAATCCGGCGGCCGAGGCGCCTCGCAGGGCCTCCATGCCGCCCGTCCACGTCTCGGCGAGCGTCCTGCCCTCCGCCCCGACGACCCGCTCGGCGATGGGCATGTCGGTCACGTGGAAACCGGTGCCGAAGACGATCGCGTCGACCTCGGCCCGGGTGCCGTCGGCGGCCACCACGGTCGCCCCGCGGACCTCGCTCAGGCCGCTCGCGACGACGTCCACATTGGGCTGTGTGAGCGCCGGGTAGTAGGTGTTGGAGAGCAGGATCCGCTTGCAGCCGATGCGGTAGTCCGGGGTGAGCTTGGCACGCAGGGCCGGGTCCTTGACCGCGCGGGCCATGTTGCGCCGGGCCAGTTTCTCCACGAAACCCAGTTCGTCGGGGCGCTTGGTGAACGCCTGGACCTGCAACTCCCGCACGCCCCACAGCAGTCCGCGGCGCAGCTGGGTGGTGAAGGGCAGCGCCCGGTGCAGGGCCCGCTCGGCGCCGCTGATGGCCCGGTCGACGCGGGGCAGGACCCAGGCGGGGGTGCGCTGGAAGAGGGTGAGCCGGGAGACCAGCGGCTGGATGGCCGGCACGATCTGGATGGCGGAGGCCCCGGTGCCGACCATCGCCACGCGCTGGCCGCGCAGGTCGTAGTCGTGGTCCCAGCGGGCGGAGTGGAACACCTTTCCGGGGAAGGTGTCCAGCCCCGGGATGGCGGGGACCTTGGGGTCGGACAGCGGTCCGGTGGCCGACACCACGACGTCGGCGCTGAGGCTTCCGCTGCCGGTCTCGATGTCCCAGCGCAGCAGCTCGGTGTTCCACACCATCCGCTTGACCTCCGAGTCGAAGCGGATGTGCGGGCGCAGCCGGAAGACGTCGGTGACGTGCTCCAGGTAGGCCCGGATGTGCTCCTGCCCGGAGAAGGAGCGCGGCCAGTCGGGGTTGGGCGCGAAGGAGAACGAGTACAGGTGCGAGGGCACGTCGCAGGCGCAGCCGGGGTAGCTGTTGTCGCGCCAGGTGCCGCCGACGCTGCCGGCCCGCTCCAGGACGACGAAGTCGGTGATCCCCTCGCGCCGCAGCCGCACGGCGGCACCCAGCCCGCCGAACCCGGACCCGACCACCGCGACCCGTACATGTTCGTGCTCGTGCTCGGCCATCCCGTAAGCCTCCACGCCTCGCCGAAGAACCATGCCAGTGAACACTGGCGCAGTGGGGAGCGTAGAGCAGCGCCGTACCGATGGGTAGGGGGCGGGAGCCGAAAGTTACCGCCGGTAGGCCACCGCGGGGCGGGCCGCCGGCGGACAGGCGGGGCACCGGCGACAGGGCCTAGGCTGCTGACGTGGCTGAGGATCCTGGACGCGACGGCGAGCGGCGTGAATACCGCATGGAGGAGCTGGCCCGACTGGCCGGCATCACGGTGCGCACGCTGCGCTTCTACCGCGAGCGCAAGCTCATCCCGCCGCCCCGCCGCGAGGGCCGCATCGCCTGGTACGACGACCACCACCTGGCCCGCCTGCGCACCATCACGGCGCTGCTGGAGCGGGGCCACACCCTCAGCGGCATAGCGGAACTCGCCGAGGCGTTCGAGCACGGCCGTGACGTCGGCGAGCTGCTCGGCATGAACACCCCCACCGAGGAGACCCCGGTCCGCCTCACGCCCGAGGAACTCGCCGACCGCTTCGCCGGCGAGGCCACCCCCGGGAACCTGGCCGCCGCGCTGGACCTCGGCTACCTCGGCACCGACGGCGAGGAGATCGTCCACATCAGCCGGCGCCTCCTCGACGTCTCGTCCGCCCTGGTCCGTGAGGGCATCCCGCTCGCGGAGGTGCTGCGGGCGGGCAAGGAGGTCCGCGCCCACGCCGACGCCCTGGCCGACCTCTTCGCCTCCCTGATCCTGCGCCACGCCCCCGAGGAGGACCTGCCCCGCCTGCGTCCCCTGGCCCGCAGCGTGGTCGACGCGGAACTGTCGCTGGCCTTGGACCGGCGGTTGCGAAAGCAGGGATAGACCGCGCCTGGCGTCGCGTTCCCCACGCGTCCGGCGCTTGTCGCCCCTTCATTCAATCCGGGCACTTCGCGGGGAACATCGTGCGAACTCCGTTGCCGATCGGCACGCCGTTGCTGACCGAGGATGAGTTCCAGACGCTTCGGAAGCATCTGGCCGTACGGTCAAGCGGCTCTCATCCCAGAAGCGGAACAACCGCCCTGCTGACCGGCATCGCACCCTGCGCGGCTGTCACGGGGCGCATGTACTTCGCTACACGCAAGGGCTGTCCCTACGGCGACTACGTGCGCCGCGCGACCGCCCGCGGTGATACGGGCTCCGCACCTGCCGGCATGCGTTCCTCCGGGGCGGACCGGACCGCTCACGCCTTGTCTTCGCATTCGGTGACCACCTGGCCGGCCCAGCGAGGGCCTGCGGAGACCAAAGGCGCGGGAGCCGTATCGGCCTCGCGCACTGCCATGGTCAGGTCGCGAACACGACGGTCACCGGCGCATGATCCGACCACCGTTGCTCGTGGCTCGCCGCCCGCTCCACGAACCCCTTGACCGCACGGCCGGCGAGCCCCGGCGTCGCGACGGCCAGGTCGATGCGCCAACCCGCGTCGTTGTCGAACGCCCTCCCCCGGTACGACCACCACGAGTACGGCCCCTCCACGTCCGGGTGCAGGGCGCGCACGACGTCGACATAGCCGCCGTCCGCCGGGTCGAAAACCTGGTCCAGCCAGGCGCGCTCCTCGGGCAGGAAGCCGGAGTTCTTGGTGTTGCCGCGCCAGTTCTTCAGGTCGGCCCGCTGGTGGGCGATGTTCCAGTCGCCGCAGACCAATACCTCCCGGCCCTCCGCGGCGGACCGCTCGCGCAGCTCCTTGAGGTGGGTCAGGAACTCACCCATGAAGCGGACCTTCTCCTCCTGGCGCTCCGTGCCGACCTCGCCGGAGGGCAGATAGAGGGAGGCGACGGTCACCCCGGGCAGGTCGGCCTCCACGTACCGTCCGCTGCCGTCGAACTCCGCCGAGCCGAAGCCGACCCGGACACGGTCGGGTTCGCGGCGGGTGTACAGGGACACCCCCGCCCGCCCCTTGGCGGCCGCGGGGGCGTGCACCACGTGCCAGCCCTCGGGCGCGCGGACCTGCTCGGGCAGCTGCTGCGGCTCCGCGCGCACCTCCTGGAGGCACAGCACATCGGCGGAGGTCTGCGCCAGCCACGGCACGAAGCCCTTCTTCGCGGCGGCGCGCAGCCCGTTGACGTTGACGGAGGTCACAGTGAACACCCCGGCACGATACCGGCACACTGGACGGAGTCCGGTTCCGGACGGAACCGCCCCCGAGCAGTCTGGATTGATATACGGTGCTCAGCATGAATATCCGCCGGGTTTCCTTCGACCACCCCGACGCCGTCAAGCTGAACGACCAGGTCCAGGCCGAGTACCACGTCCGCTACGGGGACGGCGGCGACGCCACCCCCATGGACCCCGGCCAGTTCGAGCCGCCGCACGGCATCTACCTGCTCGCCTACGACGAGAACTGCGTCCCCGTGGCCTCCGGCGGGTGGCGCGTCCAGAACGCCAACGGCGAGGGCAACCGCGACGGTGACGCCGAGCTGAAGCGGATGTACGTGATCGAGGAACTGCGCGGCCGGGGCCTGGCCCGCCGGATGCTCGCCGCCCTGGAGGAGGACGCCCGCGCGGCCGGCCGCCTGCGCATGGTCCTGGAGACGGGCACCAAGCAGCCCGAGGCCATCGCCCTGTACACCTCCAGCGGCTACGAGCCCTGCGAGAAGTTCGGCTACTACCGCTTCCACGAGGCGAGCCGCTGCTACGCCAAGCAGCTGTGACGGCCGCCACAGGCCACGGACCCGAGCCGCCCGCCCCCAAGGGCGGCCCTGGCCGTGCACGCCAACACGAAGAAGCCCCCACCGATTTCTCGGCGGGGGCTTTCAGCTGCGGTGGACCTGAGGGGATTTGAACCCCTGGCCCCCTCGATGCGAACGAGGTGCGCTACCGGACTGCGCCACAGGCCCTTGCAACGAGTGAAACTTTAGCACCCCGATCGGCCTGCTCGGAAATCCGTTGCCGGGCGGTGGCCGGTCCCGGGCTCGGCCCTACTCGTTGGCGGCCCGTGGGCGTTCCCCGTCCTCGTACTGGTCGAACAGCGGGGTCCGGCCGCGCTCGCGGGCGCGCCGGGCGGACGCGCCCTTGGCGGTCGCCGCACGCGAGCGGGACCGGGCGGGGGGTGGGGCGTCGCCGTGGCCGTCGTCGGCCGGCTCCTGCGCGACCGCCTCCGTCACCTCCGGCGCGGCGGGGGCGTCCGGCTCCTCCGGACCCGGGGCGACGGCGCTGGAGCGCGCCGAGCTCCAGGCGTCCGGCGTCCCCAGGTCCACGTCGCTGGTGGCGCGCGGGGCGACCGGGGCGGTCACGTACGTCGGCAGCGGCACCGGGACCGGGTCCCAGCTGTCGCCCTGGCCGGGCCGGTGCTGCCGCTCGCGCTGCTGGTCGACCCACTCCGCGTGGTCCGTCTGCTCGACGAGCGCCCGACGGTCGGCCGCGAGCGCGGACAGGCCGGGGTCGGTCCCGGGCGCCGGCTCGGGCCCCTCCGGTTCGTCGGCAGCGGCCTCGGCGAGCGGAGCGGACGGCCGCCTGCGGGGCTGGCGCTCGCGCTCACGCAGCCGCTGCGCCGCGATCTCGGCCTGGCGGCGGTCCATCTGATAGGCGAAGCGGCGGAGCTCCTGCGAGCGCAGGTACGCGATGTACGAGCTCAGCAGCACGGCCGGCACCCCGGGCGCCCAGAGGAACGCGAGCCCGCCGACGGCCGCGACGATCGCGCCGAGCGTGAAGGCGAGGAACAGCATCGTCGTGGTGCGCCGGCGGCGGGCCAGCACCTTCGAGCGCCGGGCACGCGCCGCGGCGGCCTGCGCCGCCCGGGCACCCTCCGCGTCCTGGGCCGCCGAGCCGCGCCGGGCGGCGGGCACACCCCTGCGGATCGCGGGCCCGGCGTCCCGGTCCGCGCGCTCGCCCGGGTGCCTGCCCGTCGGCTCGGTCACCGCTTCGGTCGCCGGTTCGGTCGCCGGTTCTTGCCGGTCGGGGGCGGGCGCCGGTACGGGCACGCGCGTGTGCGGGCGGGTCTGGGACACGGCGAAGGCCCGGACGTCCACCGAGTCGGTGACCGCGTCCGGGTCGACGGCGCCCGGCTCCCCCTCGTCGGCGGAGCGGGACTGGAGGTCCTTGGCGTACCGGCGCTCCATGCCCGCCCGTCCGGACAGCAGTCGGATGGCGGTGCTGAAGCGTTCCGTCGGACGGGCCTCGTTCAGCTCGTCCTGCCTACGGAGCCACATCGGCACCAAGTAGGCGGCCCAGGCCCCGACGATGACTGCGTAGATGAGGCCGCTGCTGCTCACGCCTCACACGGTAGAGGGGTTTGCACGGGGCCATCCGCCAATTGGGCCGGTGTGTCGCACGATCTGGCTGATATTTCGAACTTTTTTTGCGACCTGTGCGATCAGCGGACCTCTCACGGCGGGAAATTCCGCGACATCGGCAACCTTGCCGTCGGCCGTTACCCGCCCATAAATCGAACGTTTATTCAATTTCCGGGGCCGTGCGGGATTCCCGGATTCTGGCGCCGGTTCTCCGGGCGGCTGTTCCCGTCCTTCTCGGATCGTGCCCGGTGCCAGCGCCTGAGCAACCCCTCGGGCACCTCCTCCGCCGTGAGCGCGAAGACGAGGTGGTCGCGCCAGGCCCCGTCGATGTGGAGATAACGGGGCCGCAGCCCCTCCTCGCGGAATCCGAGTTTCTCCACCACCCGCCGGCTGGGCAGGTTCTCGGGGCGAATGCAGACCTCCACACGGTGCAGTCCCACGGTGCGGAAACAGTGGTCCACGACGAGCGCCACGGCCGTCGGCATCACCCCGCGGCCGGCCACCGCCTCGTCCACCCAGTAGCCCACGTGACCCGAGCACATCGAGCCCCAAGTGATTCCGGCGACCGTCAACTGGCCGACCAGGTGCCCCTGGTACTCGATGACGAACGGCAGCATCCGGCCCGCGTTCGCCTCGGACCTCAGATGGCGGACCATCTGACGGTAGGTCGGCCGGTGGGTGACCGGACCGGCGGGCGTGGGCGGCGGGATGGTCGCCTCCCAGGGCCGCAGCCAGTCGCGATTGCGCCGGTTGACCTCGCGCCAGGCCCGCTGGTCGCGCATCCTTATGGGCCGGAGGACGACATCGCCGTCCCCCAGCTCCACGGGCCAGGAGGGGGCGTTCAGGTCGCACCCCCGCCACTGGCGTCCGGTCTGGGATGGTCGCCGCCGCGCATCTGGTCCACGGCGTGCGTCAGCAGCGGCTCCAGGACGGCCAGGCCGTCCTTCACCCCGCCGCTGGAACCCGGCAGATTGATGATCAGCGTCGAGCCCGCGACCCCGGCGAGACCCCGGGACAGGGCGGCCGTGGGGACCTTGTCCCGGCCGTACGCCCGGATGGCCTCCGCGATGCCGGGCACCTCGCGGTCGACGACCCGGCGGGTCGCCTCGGGGGTGCGGTCGGTGGGCGAGACGCCGGTGCCGCCGGTGGTCACGACGACGTCGTACCCGGCCTCGACGGCGGCGCGCAGGGCGGCCTCCACCGGATCGCCGTCGGGCACGACACGGGGGCCGTCCACGGCGAACCCGAACCGCGCCAGGCCCTCGGCGACCAGCGGACCGCCCTTGTCCTCGTAGACACCGGCGGAGGCGCGGTTGGACGCGGTCACCACCAGGGCGCGATAACCGCCCGCGGTCATGCCCTGCTCCAGTCGCCCGACTTGCCGCCCGTCTTCTCCTCCACCCGCACGTCCGTGATGACCGCCTTCTTGTCGACCGCCTTGACCATGTCGATCACGGTGAGCGCGGCGACGGAGACCGCGGTGAGCGCCTCCATCTCGACGCCCGTGCGGTCCGTCGTCCGCACGGTGGCCGTGATCTCCACGGCGTCGTCCGCGACCGACAGGTCCAGTTTCACACCGGACACCGACAAGGGGTGACACAACGGGATCAGATCGGGGGTGCGCTTGGCTCCCATGATGCCCGCGATCCGCGCGGTCGCCAGGGCGTCGCCCTTGGGCACGCCCTCGCCGCGCAGCAGCTCGATCACACGGGGCGAGACCAGGACGCGTCCGCTGGCACGGGCGGTGCGCGCGGTCACGTCCTTGCCCGACACGTCGACCATTCGGGCGGCGCCCGCCTCGTCGATGTGCGTCAGGCGGTCCTGCTCGAAGGGTCCGGGGGTCTCCCCCCGGGAAGGCACGGTCATGATCGTGTGGCGCTCCCGGTCCGGGCCCGTGGCGGTGCGGCGCACGGGCCTGCTGTGCGCGACACGGTACCGCCAACCAGGGGCAGTCAGCCGAGCAGGACCACCTCGACCTCGGTGCCGGGCGCGACGGACTCGGTGTCCTCGGGGACGACGATCAGCGCGTTCGCCCGGGCGAGGGCGGCCACCAGATGCGATCCGGGACCGCCGACCGGGGTCACCGCCCCGTCGGCGTACCGGCCGCGGAGGAACTGGCGGCGGCCCTTCGGCGAGCTGAGCACGTCGTTCGCGGTGAGCGTCGCGCGGGCGGTCGGCCGGTGGACGTCCGGCAGGCCCATCAGGGTGCGGATCGCGGGGCGCACGAAGAGCTCGAAGGACACGTAGGAGGAGACCGGGTTGCCCGGCAGGGCCAGCAGCGGGGTGTGGTCGGGGCCGATGGAGCCGAAGCCCTGGGGCTTGCCGGGCTGCATGGCGAGCTTGCGGAACTCGATGCCGCTGCCCGGCTCGTCCGCGTCGCCGACGTGGGACAGGGCCTCCTTGACCACGTCGTAGGCGCCCACGCTCACCCCGCCGGTGGTGACCATCAGGTCGGCGCGCACCAGCTGGTCCTCGATGGTGTCGCGGAGCGTCCCGGCGTCGTCGGCCACGGCGCCCACGCGGTAGGCGATGGCACCGGCGTCACGGGCGGCGGCGGTGAGGGCGAAGCTGTTGGAGTCGTAGATCTGACCCGGGCGCAGTTCCTCGTCGGGCTGGACGAGTTCGCTGCCGGTGGAGAGCACCACCACGCGCGGGCGCGGGTGCACGCGCACGGTGCCGCGGCCGATCGCGGCCAGCAGGGAGATCTGCGGCGGGCCGAGGACGGTGCCGGCCTCCAGGGCGCGGTCGCCCGCCCGTACGTCGCTGCCCTTGGCGCGCACGTGCGCGCGTGCCTCGGCCGGGCGGTGGACCTTCACCTGTCCGGCGGCGCCCTCGGGGGCGAGGCTGCGGGCGCGCATCCCGGTGACCGGCCCCTCGCCGAGGCCGCCGTCGGTCCACTCCACGGGGACCACGGTCTCGGCGCCGGGCGGGAGCGGGGCGCCGGTCATGATGCGGGCGGCCTGGCCGGGGCCCACGTGGAGCAGGTCGGCCTGGCCGGCCGCGACGTCCCCGACGACCTCGAGGGCCGCCGGGTACCGCTCGCTCGCGCCCGCGACGTCCGCGACCCGCACCGCGTACCCGTCCATGGAGCTGTTGTCGAACGGTGGCAGGGAGACCGGCACCGTGATGTCCTCGACCAGGACGCAGCCCTGGGCGTCGAGGAGGTTCAGCTCGATGGGTTCCAGCGGCCGGACGGTGGCGAGGATGTCCTGAAGGTGCTCGTCGACCGACCAGAGGTGGTCCGGGCCTGCGGTGCGGGGCGCGGCGGTGCTCAATGTTGCTGCATCTCCTCGGTGACGTAACGGCGGAGCCAGGTCCGGAACTCCGGGCCCAGGTCATCACGTTCGCACGCGAGTCTGACAATGGCACGCAGGTAGTCGCCGCGGTCGCCGGTGTCATAGCGGCGGCCCTTGAAGACGACGCCGTGGACCGGGCCGCCGATCTTCTCGTCGGCCGCGAGCTTCTGGAGGGCGTCGGTGAGCTGGATCTCGCCGCCGCGCCCCGGCTCGGTCCGGCGCAGTATTTCGAAGACGGCCGGGTCGAGGACGTAGCGGCCGATGATGGCGTAGTTGGAGGGGGCGTCGGCGGGGTCGGGCTTCTCGACCAGGCCGCCGACCCGGACGACGTCGGCGTCCTCGGTGGTCTCGACGGCGGCGGAGCCGTAGAGGTGGATCTGCTCCGGGGCCACCTCCATGAGCGCGACGACGCTGCCACCGTGCTGCTGCTGGACCTCGATCATCCGCTGCAGCAGCGGGTCGCGCGGGTCGATCAGGTCGTCACCGAGGAGGACCGCGAAGGGTTCGTCGCCGACGTGCGGCGCGGCGCACAGGACGGCGTGGCCGAGGCCCTTGGGGTCGCCCTGGCGGACGTAGTGCATGGTGGCGAGGTCGCTGGACTCCTGGACCTTGGCGAGACGCTCGGCGTCGCCCTTCTTCTCGAGGGCGGACTCCAGTTCGTAATTGCGGTCGAAGTGGTCCTCGAGCGGGCGCTTGTTGCGGCCCGTCACCATGAGGACGTCGTCGAGGCCGGCGGTGACGGCCTCTTCGACCACGTACTGGATCGCCGGCTTGTCGACGACCGGCAGCATCTCCTTGGGAGTGGCCTTGGTGGCCGGCAGGAACCGGGTGCCGAGGCCTGCTGCGGGGATGACAGCCTTGCTGATCCGAGGGTGCGACTGAATCATGCCCGACACCTTAACCGGTGCCTTTGCAGGGAATCTGTGGCTCCGGTTGTTTAAAGCTCATATGAGCACATTGAAACAGTACGAGGACAATCTTGAGACACAACAGACGCGCGGACGAGCCTGACAAGCGGGTGTTGCGCCGGGAAATCCTCGCGGTGAGGAACAGATTGACGGCCGGTGACGTGCGGGAATCCGCCGCGGCCCTCGCCGCGCGGGCGCTCGCCCTGCCGGAGCTGGCGCACGCGCGCACGGTGGCCGCCTATGTCTCCGTGGGGAGTGAACCGGGCACGCTCGCGCTCCTGGACGCCCTGCGCGCGCGGGGCGTACGCGTGCTGCTGCCGGCCCTGCTCCCGGACAACGACCTCGACTGGGGCGCGTACGAGGGGGAGGGCTCACTCGCGCCGGTGCGGCACGGCGGGCGGATGGCCCTCCTGGAGCCGTCCGGCCGGCGCCTCGGACCCGAGGCGGTGACGGAGGCGGACACCGTGCTGCTGCCGGGGCTGGCGGTCGACGCGCGCGGGATGCGGCTGGGACGCGGCGGGGGCTCCTACGACCGGGTCCTCTCCCGACTGGAGCGGGCGGGCGCGCACCCGGCGCTGGTGGTGCTGCTGTACGACGGCGAGGTCGTCGAGCGCGTCCCCGAGGAGCCGCACGACCGGCCGGTGCACGCCGTGGTGACACCGTCGGGCGTGCGGCGCTTCGGCTGAGCCCACGGGGCCGGTGGGACGACGAAGGCGGCCTCCACGCACGCGTGGAGGCCGCCTCCGTCGTGGCGCCGACAGGGTCAGGGCTTGAGCTGCAGCGTGTCGCCGGTGCTGTCCTGGACCGCCTTCTCGGAGAACGCCCACTCCAGCAGCTCGCCCTTGGCCCACTTGTCGGTCTGGTCGACGTAGTGGGCGTTGTAGGCGTGTCCGGAGGCACCGGTGAGGTTGATCCAGCGGGACTTGTCGAGGTCGCCGAGGTTGACCACCATCCGCATGGACGGCACCCACACGACCTCGTAGCCGCCGGCCGCGTTCCAGCCCGTGGCGTTGACCGTCGCCTCGCCGCCGCCGAGCTTCCACGGGCCGCGGTTGAGCACGTACTGGAGGAAGCCGGGGCCCTCGGTGCCGAGCGTCTGGTTCTTCAGGAACAGCCGGTGCAGCCGTCCCCAGCTCCAGCTGTCGATGTCCTTGCCCAGCTTCGCGGTGAGTTCCCAGCGGGCGTCGATCATGGCGCGCTTGAACAGCTCGTCACGGTTCTCCGCCGCCGGCCGGGTGCCCGCCTTGGGCGTCGTCCACCAGTGGCTTTCCTCCTGGTCCATCAGCCCGCGGACCACTTCGAACCAGCGGTCGCCGCCGTCGGGCTGCGCCTGGTCGGCGTCGCGCAGGCCGCACTCGCGGACCTTGCCCGCCTCCTCGGCGGGACCGGTGGTGCTGACCGGGTCGACCCACAGGCACTGGCCCTTGACCCGCAGTTCCTTGGGCAGCTTGTGACCGAAGGCCAGCTTGAGGACGTTGCGCCACACGGAGTTGAAGTAGGCGGCGGCGGCCGAGTCGGCGTCCTGGGTGTAGTCCCAGCCCTCCAGCAGCTTCTGCGCCTCGCGCACGTCCTTGTCACCGACGTCGATCTTCAGCAGCTCCGGCACGAGCAGCTTGGCGATCGCGCTGCTGTTGTCGAGCTGCATCTGCCGCATGTCGTCGGTGGAGATCTTGCCGCCGTCCTTGATCTTCGACTGGATCAGGTCGGTGATCCGCTGGCTGCGGGCGCCGTAGCCCCAGTCGGTGGTCAGCGTGTACGGGTAGTCCTTGCCGACGACGGCCTGGTTGGCGGTGACGATGTAGCCGCGCTCGGGGTCGTACTCGTACGGCAGGGCGTCCTGCTCGATCCATCCGGTCCAGCGGTAGTCGGAGTCCCAGCCGGGCGCGGGCACGGAACCGTCGTGCTTCTTCGCGCGGGTGGGGATCCTGCCGGGCAGGGTGTAGCCGATGTGGTTCTTGGTGTCCGCGTAGACGAGGTTCTGCGAGGGCACCTCGAACAGGGTGGCCGCCGCGCGGAAGTCGTCCCAGTCCTTCGCGCGGTTCATCGCGAAGACGGAGTCCATGGTGCGGCCGGGGTCCAGCGCGGTCCAGCGCAGCGCGACCCCGTAGCCGTCGCCCCGGTCGGGCGCGGCGCTGTCGACGGCGGCCTTCCTGCCGGTCCTGACCAGCTCGTCGGAACGGTCGGACAGCAGGGGGCCGTTGTCGGTCTCACGGACGACGATCTTCTCGGCCCTGCCGCCGGCGACCTTGATGGTCTCCTCGCGCGTCGTGAAGGGGACCACCTTGCCGTCGAGCTGGTAGCCGTCGCCGGTGATCTTCTCCAGGTAGAGGTCGGTGGCGTCGACGCCGGAGTTGGTCAGGCCCCAGGCGATGTCCTTGTTGTGACCGATGACCACGCCGGGCATGCCCGCGAAGGTGTAGCCGGAGACGTCGTACCGGCACGTGCTGGAGACGCTGCGGCAGTGCAGGCCCATCTGGTACCAGACGGAGGGCAGCGAGGCCGACAGGTGCGGGTCGTTGGCGAGCAGCGGCTTGCCGGTGATGGTGTGGGCGCCGGAGACGACCCAGGAGTTGGAGCCGATGCCGTCGCCGTTGACGCCGACGGCCGTGGGGAGGTCCTCCAGCACCCGCTGGAGGCCCGTCAGCTGGCTCTCGAGGGCGGAGCCGCCCGAGCCGCCGGCGGCCTGGCCGGTTCCGGTGCCCGCCGCGCCGGTCCCGCTGCCCGTGCCGAGGCCGTCGCCGGTCCCCGTCTCCGTACCGGTCCCCGAGCCGCTCGCGGCGCCGTCCCGTTGGTAGGAGCCGGTGAGCTCGCTGTACGCGCCCTCCTGGACGACCGGCTTGTTCCGGCCGTACGGGTAGCCGGGGTACAGGTCGGCGATCTCCTTGGGGCCGAGCCGGCTGGTCATCAGGGCACGGTCGATCTCGTCCTGCATGTTGCCGCGCAGGTCCCAGGCCATCGCCTTGAGCCAGGCCACGGAGTCGACCGGGGTCCACGGGCCGGGCTTGTAGTCGTTGCTGAAGCCGAGGGCCGCGTACTCCAGGGAGATGTCCTCGGCCTGCTTGCCCTCCAGGTAGGCGTTGACCCCCTTGGCGTACGCCTCGAGGTACTTCTTGGTGGAGGGGGCGAGCTTCTTCTCGTACTCCTGCTCGGCGATCCGGTGCCAGCCGAGGGTGCGCAGGAACTCGTCGTTGTCGATCTGGCTCTTGCCGAACATCTCCGAGAGCCGGCCGGCGGTCATGTGCCGGCGCACGTCCATCTCGTAGAACCGGTCCTGCGCCTGGACGTATCCCTGCGCCATGAACAGGTCCTCGTCGGTGGAGGCGTAGATCTGCGGGATGCCGTTGCCGTCGCGTTTGACGTCGACGGTTCCCGACAGCCCCTGCAGCCTGAGGGAGCCCTCGGTCTGCGGGAAGGAGGCGCGCACGGTGCTGATGGACCAGTAGGCGCCGTAGGCGACACCGCCGATCAGGGCCAGCACCAGGACGAGCACGATCAGTCGGGCTTTTCGCCCTTTCTTCCTGCCGGACGTGCCGGGCTGCTGACCCGTGGAGGCGGTGGTGTCGGTGGGCATCGCTGTCCTTGCTGTCCTAACGCGAGCGGCAGGTCGGGCTGTGCTTTTAACTGAGCGCTGGAGCAACGATAGGCGCAGGGGCCCGCGGCACTTGACGCGGAGTCGGGAACCGGCCCGGACTGGCGTTCGATCCGGGCCATCGAATGTCAAGAAATCGTCAAGAGTTAGGTAAGGTAACGAAGTAGTTTGCCGCGAAAGCGACAGCTTCGTGTGCGATGTACGTGAGCCCGTGCGCGGCGTGCACGGGCCAGGGAAGGGAACGGCCGCTGACTGTCCACCACCTCAACCAGCTCCTGCTCGTCTGCTCGCTCGTCCTGCTCGTCGCCGTCGCAGCGGTCCGGATCTCGTCGCGCAGCGGGCTCCCCAGCCTGCTCGTGTACCTGGGCATCGGCATCGCCATGGGGCAGGACGGCGTCGGCGGCATCCACTTCGACAACGCCGAGCTGACGCAGGTCATCGGATACGCGGCCCTGGTCGTGATCCTCGCCGAGGGTGGTCTGGGCACCAAGTGGACCGAGATCAGACCCGCCCTGCCCGCCGCCTCCACGCTGGCGCTGGCCGGGGTCGCGGTGAGCGTGGGGCTCACGGCCTCGGCGGCGCACTTCCTGGTCGGGCTGGAGTGGCGGCAGGCCCTCATCATCGGCGCGGTGGTGTCCTCGACCGACGCGGCGGCCGTCTTCTCGGTGCTGCGCCGGATCCCGCTCCCCGCGCGGGTGACGGGCACGCTGGAGGCCGAGTCCGGATTCAACGACGCCCCGGTGGTCATCCTCGTCGTCGCCTTCTCCACGGCGGGGCCCGTCGAACACTGGTACGTCCTGCTGGGCGAGATAGTCCTGGAACTGGCCATCGGCGCCGCCGTCGGACTCGCGGTCGGCTGGCTCGGCGCCTGGGGCCTGCGGCACGTGGCGCTGCCCGCCTCCGGTCTCTACCCCATCGCCGTCTTGGCCATCGCGGTCGTCGCCTACGCCGCGGGGGCCATGGCCCACGGCAGCGGCTTCCTCGCCGTCTACCTCGCCTCGATGGTGCTGGGCAACGCCCGGCTGCCGCACTGGCCCGCCACCCGCGGCTTCGCCGAGGGGCTCGGCTGGATCGCCCAGATCGGCATGTTCGTCCTGCTCGGCCTGCTGGTCACCCCGCACGAACTGGGCGACGACATCGTGCCCGCGCTGGTCATCGGGCTGGCGCTGACCATGGTGGCCCGTCCCCTGAGCGTCGTGCTGTGCCTGGTGCCGTTCCGGGTGCCCTGGCAGGAGCAGACCCTGATGTCCTGGGCCGGGCTGCGCGGCGCCGTGCCCATCATCCTGGCGACGATCCCCATGGTGAACGGCGTCGAGGGCAGCCGGGAGATCTTCAACATCGTCTTCGTCCTGGTCGTCGTCTACACGCTGGTCCAGGGACCCACGCTGCCCTGGCTGGCCCGCAAGCTGCACCTGGGCCAGGGGGACGAGGCCGCCGACCTCGGCATCGAGTCGGCGCCGCTGGAGCGGCTGCGTGGGCACCTGCTGTCGGTGGCCATCCCGGAGGGGTCGAAGATGCACGGCGTGGAGGTCGCCGAGCTGCGGCTGCCGGCCGGCTCCGCGGTGACCCTCGTCGTCCGCGACGGCACGTCCTTCGTGCCGCTGCCCTCGACGGTGCTGCGCCGCGGCGACGAACTGCTCGTCGTCGCCACCGACCCGGTGCGGGACGCCGCCGAACGCCGCCTGCGCGCGGTGGGCCGCGGCGGCAAGCTGGCCGGGTGGCTGGGGACGGACGGGACGTAGGCGGGGGCACGACCCGCCGCCCCCTATTCACAGGTGCGGGCCGTGGTGGTGCTCACTTTCACAGGCACCCGGAGCGCGACCCGTATACAATGCAGGCGACACCAGATCGAACCAACTCTGCCTGACGCAGAGCTGGCGCGACCGTATGGCGGCCGGCACGCCCTGAGCTGTGGCACCGGTATCTACCGCAGTCAGCGCAAGAGGACAGCTCTCGGCGCGCCCGCCCGCATCCCCGGGGGCCCGCTACCAGGCGGCAGAAAGGCACGGGCCGTGGCATCCACGGTCACCACGTCGAAGGAATCGGCGGCCACCTCCCGCCCGGGATACGGACAACTGCTGCGCACCCGCGGCGCCTGGACGTTCCTGCTCCCCGGCTTCGCGGCACGCCAGCCGTTCGCGATGCTCACCCTCTCCATCGTGCTGCTGGTGCAGCACACCACCGGCTCCTACGGCGCGGCCGGCGCCGTCGCGGCCGCCACCGGCGTCTCCATGGCGCTGTTCGCCCCGTACAGCGGCCGTCTCGCCGACCGCTACGGGCAGCGGGTCGTCCTCGTGCCCGGCGTCCTCGTGCACGCCGTGGCCGGGCTGACCCTGACCGCGCTGGCGCTGGCCGACGCCCCGCTGTGGGCGCTGTTCGCCGCCGCCGTGCCCACGGGCGCCTCGGTGCCGCAGATCGGGCCCATGGTGCGCGCCCGCTGGGGCGTGAAGCTCAAGGACTCCCCGCTGATGACCACCGCGGCGGCCTTCGAGTCCGTCACCGACGAGCTGACCTTCGTCGTCGGCCCCCTGCTGGCCACCGCCCTGTGCACCACCGTGAACCCGGCCGCCGGCCTGGTCGCCGAGGCCACGCTGACCCTGGTCGGCGGTCTGCTGTTCGCCGCCCGGAAGAGCACCCAGCCGCCCGTCGCCGCCGCCGACGGGCACGCGCGCGTGCGGCACGCCTCCGCGCTCCGCGTGCCCGGGGTGCGTGTCCTGATCGTCACCTTCCTGGGCATCGGCTCCGTCTTCGGCGGCATGCAGGTCGGACTGGCCGCGTTCACCGAGTCGATCGGCGAGCCCGGCCTGAACGGCGTCCTGTACGGCGTCTTCGCCGCGGGCAACATGCTCTCCGGCATCGCCTGCGGCGCGATCGCCTGGAAGCTCGCCCCGCAGCGGCGCCTGCTCCTCGGGTACGCGGCGCTCGCGCTGGCCGCCTCCGCCCTGTGGACCGCCCACTCGGCGCTGCTCCTTGGCGCGCTCGGACTGCTGGTCGGCATGTGCATCGCGCCCGCGCTGATCACCGGTTACACGCTGGTCGAGAGCCTGGTCCCGGCCGGTGCCCGCACCGAGGCGTTCACGTGGCTGACGGGTGCGGTCGCGCTCGGCCAGGCGACCGCCGTCACCATCGCCGGGCAGCTGGAGGACCGCCTCTGGGACGGCGCCGGTTTCCTGGTGCCGATGGGCGGCACGGTGCTCGCCCTGGTGACCCTGCTGGCGCTGCGGTCCCGGCTGGCACCGGCCCCGCGCGGGCGCACCGTCGCACGTGGCGTGGGTCACCGCTCGCCCGTCGCAGTGGACTGAGCGCAAGGAATAGGTCACTATGGACCGTCGTTAGCACTCATTGAGTGAGAGTGCCAGGAGGAAGACAGTGCCCACCTACCAGTACCAGTGCACCGAGTGCGGCGAGGGCCTCGAGGCGGTGCAGAAGTTCACCGACGACGCCCTGACCGAGTGCCCGAGCTGCGAGGGCCGCCTGAAGAAGGTGTTCTCGGCGGTCGGCATTGTCTTCAAGGGCTCCGGCTTCTACCGCAACGACAGCCGCGGCTCCTCGTCGAGCAGTTCCCCGGCGTCGTCGAAGTCGTCCGGCTCCGCTTCCGCTTCCTCTTCGTCGAGCTCCTCGACCTCCTCGGACTCGGGTTCGAGCGCGTCGTCGAGCTCCGGCAGCTCCGCCAGCACCACCGCCGCGTAGGGCCTGACTCGGCGCCTCCGCCGCGGGCGGACTCCGGACCACCGTCGGGGGCGTCTCGGCACCACCGCCACGCGGCCGGATTCTTGCGGGACCCTGTCGTCGTTCGACGACGGGGTCCTCGGCGTTTCCGGGGTGCGGTTAGGGTGCGGAGCATGGCGAACAAGGCGAACACTCCCCGGCCGGAGGCCGCGATCGGCGTGATCGGCGGCTCCGGCTTCTACTCCTTCCTCGACGACGTGACCGAGGTCCAGGTGGACACCCCCTACGGGGCGCCCAGCGACTCGCTCTTCCTCGGCGAGGTGGCCGGCCGGCGGGTCGCCTTCCTTCCCCGGCACGGTCGCGGACACCACCTGCCGCCGCACCGGATCAACTACCGGGCCAACCTGTGGGCGCTGCGGTCGGTCGGCGTGCGCCAGGTGCTCGCGCCGTGCGCGGTGGGCGGTCTGCGCCCCGAGTACGGGCCGGGCACGCTGCTGGTGCCGGACCAATTGGTCGACCGCACGAAGTCCCGGGTGGCCACTTACTTCGACGGACTGCCGCTGCCGGACGGCACGGTGCCGAACGTGGTGCACGTGTCGCTGGCCGACCCCTACTGCCCCACCGGCCGCTCGGCGTCGCTGAAGGCCGCACGCGGGCGGGACTGGGAGCCGGTGGACGGCGGCACGCTGGTCGTCGTGGAGGGGCCCCGGTTCTCCACCCGCGCCGAATCGTTGTGGCACCAGGCGCAGGGCTGGTCGGTGGTGGGCATGACCGGCCACCCCGAGGCGGCCCTCGCCCGCGAGCTGGAGCTCTGCTACACGTCAATGGCCCTGGTCACCGACCTGGACGCCGGTGCCGAGACCGGCGAGGGCGTCTCGCACGACGAGGTCCTCCGGGTCTTCGCGGCGAACGTGGACCGGCTGCGCGGGGTCCTGTTCGACGCGGTGGCGGCACTGCCGGCGACGGAGGAGCGGGACTGCCTCTGCACGTCGGCACTGGGCGGGATGGATCCGGGGTTCGCACTGCCGTAGAGGTGGATACGGGGGTGGAGCGCCGGTGCGGGGTTCGCGCTGCCGTAGAGGTGGATACGAGGACGGAGCGCCGGTGTGGTGCGAGGGCGCCCGTGCGGGGTGAAGGCGCCGGTGGGGGGGTGCCGGTGTGGTCCGGGCGCTGGTGCGGAGCGCGGGCGTCGGGAGCAGGGCGGGCGTCGGTGAGAGGGCGGGCGTGGGCCGAGGGCGGGCGGACCTGCCCGTTCCGGTGAGGGGGTTTTCCACAAGGCGGTGGGGCATCCACAGGCTCCGGCGGGGCGCGGCGCGAGGCCTCATCGTGGGGATCGCAAGCCGATCCCTCGTCGCAGGTGGTGGTCCCCGTGTCGCACCCTCCGTCCCAGCTCAGCTCCCCCTCCCCCGCTGATCCGCGTCCCACGGCGCCTCGTTGGGCGGCGGGTACGCACCGTGCCCGCCCGGGCGGTTCCGGCCCCGGCCTGCCGCGCCCGCCCGGCGCCGATGTACCGCCCACCCGCGAGGTGCCGCCCTTCGCCCCGGTGCGGGTGCGCGGCGGACCGACCGGCGCGGGGCGGCTCGTGCGGCACCGCCGGCGGGCCGTGGCGGTCGGGCTCGCCGTCACCGCTGCGGCGCTCGTGGCGGCCGGGCCTCGGGACACCGATCAGGCCGCCCGGGGCCGGCCCGAGGGCGCCGACCCCGCCCGCGCGGCCCCGTCGGCTACGGGCCGGCAGACGGCGACGGACCGGCGGACCGGCGGGTCGGTCACGGCACCCGTGCGGATCGCCGACGCGGCCACCGTGCGGCTGCTGCGGCCCGGGGACCGGGTGGACGTCATCGCCGCCGGGGACGGCGTGGCCGGTGGTGCGGCCCGCGTGGTCGCGCGCGGGGCACGGGTGAGCGCGGTGCCCGAACCGGTGGAGGACGCGTCCGGCAGCGGGGCCCTGGTCGTGCTGTCGGTGCCGCGCGCGACCGCCGCCGGGCTGGCCGGCGCGAGCGCCTCGGCCCGTCTGGCGCTGACGCTGTGGTGAGCGGGAGGAGGGCCGCTGCACAGGGTGCAGGCCCGCTCGGTCCCGCGATCGTGCCCCCCGAGAGGACACGGCGGCACGGCCCTGACGTAGGTTGCGGAGCGTTTTGTTCCACGAGCTGTGTACGCGACGAAGGGCTCCGGGGTGAGCGAGAAGCAGGGGACGAGCGTCTGGCAGGGCTTCAAGGCCTTCCTGATGCGCGGGAACGTCGTCGATCTGGCGGTGGCGGTGGTGATCGGCGCCGCCTTCACGAACATCGTCAACGCGGTCGTCAAGGGCGTGATCAATCCGCTGGTCGGCGCGTTCGGGACCAAGAATCTGGACAGCTACGCATCCTGCCTGAAGGGCCCGTGCACGGGCACCGGCGACGCGGCGACGGGCGTGCGGATCCTGTGGGGTTCCGTCCTCGGCGCGACGCTGCAGTTCCTGATCACCGCAGCGGTCGTCTACTTCCTGATGGTGCTGCCCATGGCGAAGTATCTGGCCCGGGTCGAGGCCCGCAGGAAGGCGAAGGAGGGCGCGAAGGAGGTGGTCGAGGTCTCCGAGCTGGAGGTGCTCAAGGAGATCCGCGACGCCCTGGTCCGGCAGCGCGGCGCGGACGGCGACGGGCGATAGCGGTCGGCGGCCCTCGCCCGGACCGGGCGGACGGCCGGGGTCAGATGTGGTGGGGCGGCTTCTCGTCGAGGAAGCGCTTCAGGTCCGACGCGCTGTCGCCGGACGGGCGCTCGCCCCACCCGCGGTCCGTGTCGTCCGAGGACTGCTGGTCCAGCGGGTCGTCGAAGACCAGCGCGGGCCTCGGCCGGCGCGGCCGGGGATCGGGGTCGGTGCTCATGCGTCCCAGGGTACGGCCCGGAACGGCCCGGCGGCGGCCGGGGACTGGACGAGACTGGCGCCATGACAGTTGACGCTCTGACGGATGTGACCGGGCTGCGCGTGGGACATGCGACGCGCACGGGCGGCGGGTGGCTCACCGGCACCACGGTCGTGCTCGCCCCGGAGGGCGGGATGGTCGCCGCCGTGGACGTGCGCGGCGGCGGCCCCGGCACCAAGGAGACCGACGCGCTCGATCCGCGCAACGTCGTGCAGAAGGTCGAGGCGGTGGTGCTGACCGGGGGCAGCGCCTACGGGCTCGACGCGGCGTCCGGGGTGATGGCCTGGCTGGAGGAGCGGGGACGCGGAGTGCGCGTCGGCCCGGACCCGGCGCACGTGGTGCCGGTGGTCCCCGCTGCCTGCGTCTTCGACCTCGGCCGGGGCGGCGACTTCGCGGCCCGGCCGGACGCGGCCACCGGCCGGGCCGCGGTCGAGGCGGCCGCGGCGAGCGAGCCGGGGGCTCCGGTGCCGCAGGGCTGTGTGGGCGCCGGCACGGGGGCCACGGTCGGTCCGGTCAAGGGCGGGATCGGCAGCGCGAGCACCGTCCTGGACTCGGGGATCACGGTGGCCGCGCTGGTGGTGGCGAACGCCGCCGGGTCGGCGGTGGATCCGGAAACCGGTGTGCTGTACGGGGAGTTGTTCCAGGGCCGGGTGCGCTATCCGGAACCGGAGGTGCACGAGGCGGCGCTGCGCGGGCTCGCGCGGTCCGCCGCCAGGAACGCGCCGCCGCCGCTGAACACGACGCTCGCGGTGGTCGCCACCGACGCGGCCCTGTCGCGGGCCCAGGCCCAGAAGCTGGCCGGCACCGCGCACGACGGCATCGCGCGGGCCGTGCGGCCGGTCCATCTGCTCAACGACGGTGACACGGTGTTCGCCCTGGCCACGGGCGACCGCCCACTCGCCACCGAGAGCCCCCTGGCCCTCAACGACCTCCTCGCGGCGGGCGCGGACACGGTGACGCGCGCGATCGTCCGCGCGGTGCGGGCCGCCACCCCGGTGGCCGGGCCGGGCGGAGCCTGGCCGTCGTACGAGGAGCTGTACGGGGCGCGGTAGCGGCGCTGCACGGGCACCGGGCCCGGTTCCCCGCCGGTACCGAGCCGGTGCCACCCCGGCCCGGCAGGCGTTTGTCGCGGTTCTGTCACGCCATGGCGTCAACGGCGGACGGGTGGAACCCCACCCGGCGCCGGGCCCCTCTTCCTCGACGTACTGGAGCGGATCACCCACATCACACGAACCTGGAGCAGCCCGTGACAACGCCGGACATTGCAGCGCGGCGCGCGGTGGCGGCCTGTGCCGCCCTCGTGGTCGGCGCCCTCACCCTGACCGCGTGCGGCGCCGGCGCCGAGAGCGAGAACGACGGCAGGGGCGGCAGGGGCTCCACGAGGACGTCCGTCGCGAGGATAGCCATCTCGGCGAAGGACGGCTCGACCGGCGCGTCCATCAACGCGACCGGGGTTAAGGTCACCGGCGGCCGGCTGACCGACGTGAAGATGACGGTCGCGGGAACGGGCGCGGCCGTGCCGGGCTCGATCTCCGCGGACGGCCGCAGCTGGAAGCCGAAGGAGCAGTTGGAACGCGGGACGCAGTACCGGATAGCGGCGACCGCCGAGGACGGCGACGGCCGCACCTCCGCCGCCAACTCCAGCTTCACCACCGTGACGTCGGCGAACAGCTTCATCGGCACCTACACGCCGGACCACGGCACGACGGTCGGCGTGGGGATGCCGGTGTCGTTCACCTTCGACAAGGCCATCGCCGACAAGAAGGCCGTGCAGTCGCACATCACCGTCACCTCCAGCAGCGGACAGAAGGTGGTCGGGCACTGGTTCGGCGCGCAGCGCCTCGACTTCCGGCCCCAGGAGTACTGGAAGGCCAGTTCCAAGGTCACGATGAAGATCGACCTGGACGGCGTGGAGGGGGCGAACGGCGTGCACGGGGTGCAGCAGAAGACGGTCACCTTCACCGTCGGGCGTTCCCAGGTGTCCACGGTCGACGCGAACACACAGACGATGACGGTCGTGCGGGACGGCAGGACGGTGAAGTCCATCCCGATCTCGGCCGGCGACGCGCAGCACACCACGTACAACGGGCAGATGGTGATCTCGGAGAAGTTCCGGCAGACCCGGATGAACAGCCAGACGGTCAACCTGGGCTCCGAGTACGACATACCGGACGTCCCGAACGCGATGCGGCTGACCCGGTCGGGCACGTTCATCCACGGCAACTACTGGTACCAGAAGGGCAACCCGCCCTTCGGCCGACAGGGCACCAGCCACGGCTGCGTCGGCCTCCAGGACGTGCAGGGCGCCCAGGGGGCCACGCCCGCCAAGTGGTTCTTCGACAACTCCCTGCTCGGGGACGTCGTGATCGTGAAGAACTCCCCCGACAGCACGGTGTCCCCGGACAACGGCCTCAACGGCTGGAACATGCCCTGGGACCAGTGGGTGGCGGGCAGCGCGGTCTGACGCCGGTGGCGGCGGGGGACGTACAAGTCCCCTACGACCAGCGGTTTCTGACGGTGAGCCGGGCCGCGCGGGAACATCTCGCGCGGCCCGCGCGTTTTCCCTTCGTACGTGCGGCCCGCGCGTTTTCCCTTCGCACGTTTTTCGGGTTCCCGGACATGATGCCCGACCGAGGGGCTACGGTATGCACCCACAAGGTGACATGCAGCAACGCCGGGAGAAACCTTGAGCGTTCCGTACGAGACGGCAGCGTACGAACCACCGGACTCGCCCGAGTCTCCGGAGGAGCACCTCGCGCGCCTCCTCGGCCGCGCCCTGAACTCCTTCGAGCTGCCGGACGAGACGATACGGCGGCTCGACTGCGCGCTGGCGTACGACGGCTCGCTGCACTCCGCCCACCACAGCGCGGGCCTGCACCGGGAGACGTACCGGCACACCTGGCTGCTGGCCGACGGCTCGGCGCTCACGCTCTGGGAGCTGGTCCACAACATCGCGCCGGGCAGCGAACCCCGGCACGAGGTGTACGTCGACGAGGAGGAGCTGCGCGCCGCCACCGCCCGGCTGCCGCTGCCGCCGGACGCCCCGGACTTCGAGCTCCCGGTGACGGTGCAGCTCGCCCCGCTCGTCGAGCCGTGGCCCGGGGACACCTTCTGGTTCAGTGAGGCCGCACCCCTGGCGGCGTACGTGCCGGACGACTCGGCCGATCACGCGCGGCGGCTGCTGCGCCGGGCGGAGAACCCGGACCGGCCGGGAGCGGACACGGCCGCGCTGCTGGCCACGGCGTGCGCGCACCGGATCACCCAGGCCTTCGGCCGGCCGTGCCGCGCCGAGCGTCCGGGGTCGAGCTTCGCCCTCTACGAGCACGCGTTCCTGCTGTGCGACGGCAGGGAGATCTCCCTGTGGGAGGTCGAGCACACGGCCACGCCCGACGGACGGCACATGTGCGAGGTCTACGTCACCGAGGCCGCGGCCCGTGACGCGATGGAACGCCGGGCGGCACAGGTTCCCTGACGGCGGAGGCGAGGCCGCCCGCGCGGGAGGGGACGCGGACGGGTTCAGCCGCCCTCGCCGAAGCGGCGCACCAGGCCCGCGAACGCCTCGCGCTCGGCCGCGGTGAGCCGCACCGATTCGGCCCGTGGGCCCATCCGGCGCTGGGCCGGGATCGCCGGGGCCCTGCGCTTCCCGTGCCGCTTGACGGCTCCGGTGCGTTCCCGCGCGAGCTCGCGGACCCGTCGGCCGCGCCCCCGGCGCAGTGCGTCGGCCAGACCCGCCACGCAGGCCACGGCCACCAGGGTGAGGAGGGCGGCCCCCGTCACCCTCGACATCGTGTCGTGCCTTGGCATGCGCCCCAGTACACACCACGGCCCGAGGAGGTGAACCCCGGGCCGTAACGAGCGTGACGTATATCGCACTAGGGGCGAATGGTTCAGGCCACCCCAAAGGGGCGCAGGCGGCGTTCCCCGCCGGGCGAACTAGGCGGTGACCGGCTGCTTCGCCCCCGTCTCCGCCGCCGGCCTGCCCGCCTCGGGCCCGGCAGCGACCGTGGCTCCCGGGGCCGGCCTGCGCAGGCCCTTCAGCACGATCACCAGGGCGGTCGTCACGCACACGCCCGCAGCGATGGCGACCAGGTAGAGCAGCGGGTTCCCGATCAGCGGGACCACGAAGACACCGCCGTGCGGGGCGCGCAGGGTGGCGCCGAAGGCCATCGACAGGGCGCCGGTGACCGCCCCGCCGGCCATCGCCGAGGGGATCACCCGCAGCGGGTCGGCAGCGGCGAACGGGATCGCGCCCTCGGAGATGAAGGAGGCGCCGAGGACCCAGGCGGCCTTGCCGTTCTCGCGCTCGGTGCGGTCGAAGAGCCTGCCGCGGACCGTGGTGGCCAGGGCCATCGCCAGTGGCGGAACCATGCCGGCCGCCATCACCGCGGCCATGATCTTCATCGCGGAGTCGCCGGGGTTGGCCACCGCGATGCCGGCGGTGGCGAAGGTGTAAGCGACCTTGTTGACCGGACCACCGAGGTCGAAGCACATCATCAGGCCGAGCAGGGCGCCGAGCAGGACGGCGTTGGTGCCCGTCAGGCCGTTCAGCCAGTCGGTCATGGCCTTCTGTGCCTCGGCGATCGGCTTGCCGATCACCACGAACATCAGGAAGCCGACCACCGCCGAGGAGATCAGCGGGATCACCACCACGGGCATGATGCCGCGCAGCGCCGCCGGGATCCGCACCCGCTGGATGGCCAGCACCACCGCACCGGCGATCAGACCCGCCGCGAGCCCGCCGAGGAAGCCGGCGCTGATGGTCAGCGAGATCGCGCCGCCGACGAAGCCGGGCACGAGTCCGGGCCGGTCGGCCATGCCGTAGGCGATGTAGCCGGCCAGGACCGGGACCAGGAAGTTGAAGGCCACGGCGCCGATCTGGAAGAGCAGGGCGCCCCAGCTGTCGGCCTGCGTCCACATGAAGCGCTCCATCACCGACGGCGCCTCGTTGATCTCGTAGCCGCCGATCGCGAAGCCGAGGGCGATGAGCAGACCGCCGGCCGCGACGAAGGGCACCATGTAGCTGACGCCCGACATGAGCCACTTGCGGAGCTTGGTGCCGTAGCCCTCGCCGGATTCGCCGGCCCGCTCGACGGGCGTGGCGCCCGGTGCGGTGGCCGCGGTGACCTCGCCGCGCTCCGCCCTGGCGCGGACCTCGGTGATCAGCTCGGCGGGGCGGTTGATGGCGGCCTTGACGCCGGTGTCGACGGTGGGCTTCCCGGCGAAGCGTTCCTTCTCCCGCACGGGCACGTCGTGGGCGAAGATCACACCGTCCGCCGCGGCGATCACGGCCGGGTCGAGCCGGGTGAAGCCGGCCGAGCCCTGGGTCTCGACGACGACTTCGGCGCCCGCCTCCCGGGCGGCGTTCTCCAGCGACTCGGCGGCCATGTAGGTGTGGGCGATGCCGGTCGGGCAGGAGGTGACGGCGACGATCCGGAACGGCCGGTCTGCGGCGCTCCCGGCCGCTCCGCCGTCGGTGCCGGTTCCGGTGCCGGTGCCGGTGGTGCCCGTGGCGGCACCGGCGGAGGCCGCCACCGATACCGCCACGGAGTCTTCGGGGAGCGGGGACGCCGCCGCGGTGACGGAGGGTGCCGCGGCCGGGGAGGCGCCGGTGCTCGCGGAGTCCTCGGCGTTCCCCGGGCCCTCGGCGTTTCCGAGCTCCTCGGCGTTCCCGGGGTCCTCGGCGCTCCCGGAGCTGCCCGAGCCGGTCTGCGCCGCGGGGGCCGGCTCGTCCCCGCGGACGAGCGCGGCCGCGGTCGCCGCGTCGGAGGCCGAGCGGAGAGCGTCCGTGAACTCGGCGTTCATCAGCTGACGGGCCAGGGACGACAGGATCGTCAGGTGGGCGTCGTCGGCACCGGCCGGCGCGGCGATGAGGAAGATCAGGTCGGCGGGGCCGTCCGCCGCCCCGAAGTCGATGCCGGCGGTGCTGCGCCCGAACGCCAGCGTCGGCTCGGTGACGTGCTCGCTGCGGCAGTGCGGGATGCCGATGCCGCCGTCGAGGCCGGTCGGCATCTGTGCCTCACGGGCGGCCACGTCGGCGAGGAAGCCCTCCAGGGAGGTCACCCGGCCCAGGGCCACCATGCGCTCGGCGAGGGCACGCGCCGCCGCTTCCTTGGTGTCGGCGGACAGGTCGAGATCGACCAGGTCCGCGGTGATCATTGCGCTCATCGCGGGCTCCTTCGCACGCGTATCGCCCGGTCGGTGGAGTGGGCGGAAGTCAGGAGGGGGACGGGGATGCGGTGGGGGGGCTGACCAGGGAGGGGCTGCCGGCCGCGAGGGCCGTGGCGGGGGCGGCGGTCGCCGCGGGTGCGACCACGGGAGGCAGAGCCCCCGCGAGTGCGGCCCCGGCGGGCGCGCCCCCTGCGGGTACGGCGAGTAAGGCGGCACCGGGCCGCTCCCCCACCGGGCCGGCGGCACCGTCCGAGCCGCTGCTCGCACGGCGGGACGGGCCGTCGGCACCCGCGCCCGCACCGCCTGACACCGTGCCGTCGGCACCCGCGCCCGAGCCCGCGCCACCGTCCCCCGGACCGCCGACGTCACCGGAGTCACCGAGGTCACCGAGCCCGCCGGTGTCCACGCCGCCGACGCCACCGGCGCCCGCGCCACCGGGCCCCGTACCGCCGACGTCACCGGAGTCACCGACGTCCCCGAGCCCACTGGTGTCCCCGCCGCCGATGACGCCGAGTCCACCGGCCACCGCACCGCCGATGCCGTGGCCGCCGAGCCGCCTGAACCCCGCCCTCATGACACCGGCTCCGTCAGCGCACGGTCCACCGGCACCTCCGCCGTGACCGTCACCCCGGACGGGTCCACGTCGTCCGGCGTCGGCATGACGCTGCCGGGGAGCTGGACGGCCGCCGCTCCGTGTGCGACCGCCGAGGCGAGGGCCCCGGGTCCGCGGCCCCCGGCGATGAGGAAGCCGGCGAGCGAGGCGTCGCCCGCGCCGACGTTGCTGCGGACGGTGTCCACGCGGGCGGCGGCGAACCAGGTGCCGTCCTCGTCCACCAGCAGCTGCCCGTCGGCGCCCAGGCTCGCGAGTACGGTCCGGGCGCCCATCCCGCGCAGCTCCTCGGCCGCCTTCAGCGCGTCGCCCACGGTGGCGAGCGGTCGCCCTACGGCCCCGGCCAGTTCCTCGGCGTTGGGCTTCACCACGTCGGGCCGCTCGCGCAGGGCCGCCAGGAGCGCCGGTCCGGACGTGTCGAGGGCGATGCGCACGCCCGCGGTGTGAGCCCGCGCGACCAGGTCGGCGTGCCAGGAGGGGGCGAGTCCGCGCGGCAGGCTGCCGCAGCAGGCGATCCAGTCCGCGCCGCGCGACTGCCACCGCACCGTCTCGAGGAGCAGCTCCCGCTCGGCCGCCGTGAGCTCCGGGCCGGGCGCGTTGATCTTCGTCAGTACGCCGTTCGCCTCGGCGAGCGCGATGTTGGAGCGGGTGGCCCCGGCCACCGGGACCGGCGCGACCTCGATGCCCTGGGCGTCGAGCAGGTCGGCGACCAGGGCGCCCGGCGCGCCGCCCAGGGGGAGCACGGCCACCGTGCGCCGGCCTGCCGCCGCGACGGCACGCGAGACGTTGACGCCCTTGCCGCCCGGGTCCAAGCGCTCGCCGGTGGCCCGGACCACCTCACCGCGTTCCAGCGAGGGGACCTCGTAGGTGCGGTCCAGGGACGGGTTCGGGGTGACGGTGAGGATCATGCGCGCACCACCTCCGTGCCGCCCCGCTCGATCGCGGCGGCGTCGTCGGGGCTCAGGCCGCTGTCGGTGATCAGCAGGTCCACGTCGCTCAGGTCGCCGAAGCGGGCGAAGTGCTCCTGGCCGTGCTTGGACGAGTCGGCGAGCAGCACCACGCGGCGGGCGGCGGCCATGGCGGCGCGCTTCACCGCGGCCTCGGCGAGGTCGGGGGTGGTCAGCCCGTGCTCGGCGGAGAAGCCGTTGGCCGCCAGGAGGAGCACGTCGGCACGGATCTCGCCGTAGGCGCGCAGCGCCCAGGCATCCACGGCGGCGCGCGTACGGTGGCGTACCCGACCGCCGACCAGGTGCAGCTGGATGCCGGGGTGGTCGGCGAGGCGGGCCGCGATGGGCAGGCTGTGGGTGACGACGGTGAGCGACAGTTCCGGCGGCAGGGCACCGGCGACCCGCGCGACCGTGGAACCGGCGTCGACGATCAGCGCACCGTGGCCGGGCAGTTCGGCGAGGGCGGCCTTGGCGATGCGGTCCTTCTCGTCGGCGGCGGTGGTCTCGCGTTCGGCCAGGTCGGGCTCGAAGTCGAGGCGTCCGGCCGGGATGGCCCCGCCGTGCACCCGGCGGACCAGGCCCGCGCGGTCGAGGGCCTTCAGGTCCCGGCGGATGGTCTCGGCCGTCACCTGGAACTCCTCGGCCAGCGAGACCACATCCACCCGGCCGCTGTCGCGGGCGAGCCGCAGAATCTCCTGCTGGCGCTCCGGTGCGTACATGTCCGCTTGCCTCCGACCATGCCCGAATGTGTGGGTTACCTCGGAGCGTACGCCTGAATGTCCGATATGTAAACACCGTCGGGCGCGACCGGGCATGAATGGACTTCCGTTTGTGTCTGACTTCTGGATTCCGCCCGTGATCCGTCCCGCGATCAGCGACCTGCCCGCCGACGGCAGAGGGCCCGGCACCCCCCGTGGGTGCCGGGCCCCCCGTCTGTGCGGGTGGGGTCAGGAGACGAGCCGGGGCTCCTCCGCCACCGCGGTGGCGTCCTCGGCCGCCGCGCCCTCCACGTGCTGGGCAGGGCGCTTCGGCAGGGCGAACATCAGCAGGAAGATCACGCCCATCACCGCGGCCACCCAGCCCAGCGCGTGCTGGAAGCCGTGGGCGAAGGCCGGGCCGACCTCGGCCGGGGCGAGCCGCTCGTCGATCACGCCGAAGAACACCACCGACACCAGGCCCAGCCCCAGCGCGTGACCCATCTGCTGCACGGTGTTGATCAGCCCGGACGCCGACCCGGCGTGCTCACGCGGCACCTCCGACAGCACCGCGTCCGTCAGCGGGGCGACGATCAGGCCCATGCCGGCGCCCATCACCACGAGCGGCAGCGCCATCTGCCACGAGGCGATACCGAGGCCGTACCGCTCGGACTCCCAGATGTAGATCAGCACACCGGCCGCCATCACCAGGGCACCCGCCTGGAGCACCTTGCGCCCGTAGCGCGGGACCAGGGTCTGCACCGACATCCCGGCGGCCGCCGACACGGCGAGGGAGAAGGGGATCCCGGTCAGGCCGGCGCGCAATGGGCTCCAGCCCAGGCCGATCTGCATGTAGAGCGTCCACACCAGGAAGAAGACGCCGAGCCCGATCCCGAACACCGTCTGCACCGCGATCCCCGCCGCGAAGCTCTTCACCTTGAACAGCGACAGCTCTACCAGCGGGGACCCGTCCCGCACGGTCTTGGCCCGCTCGTGGACCACCAGTGCCGCGAAGACCACCAGCGCGCCCGCCATCGACGCGTAGCCCCACAGCGGCCAGCCCAGTTCCCGGCCGCGGGTGAGCGGGTAGAGCAGCATCAGCAGTCCCAGCGTCACCAGCGCGACGCCCACGAGGTCCAGCTTCAGGGCGCGCGGCGCCCTGGACTCGGTGATGAAGCGGCTGCCCAGGACGAGTCCCGCGATGCCGACGGGCAGGTTGATCAGGAAGATCGGCCGCCACTGGAGCCCGAACAGGTTCCCCTCGGTCAGCAGTGCGCCGAGCAGCGGCCCGGACACCGCGCCCAGCCCGACGATCGCCCCGAACAGCCCGAACACCTTGCCGCGTTCGTGCGCCGGGAAGGTCGCGTGCACGATCGAGAGCACCTGCGGCACCATCAGCGCGGCCATGGCGCCCTGAAGGATGCGGGAGGCGACCAGCATCTCCGGGTTCACGGCGAGGCCGCACAGCGCGGAGGCGACGGTGAAGCCGCCGATGCCGATCAGGAAGATCCGCTTGCGCCCGTGGATGTCGCCGAGCCGGCCACCGGTGACGAGTCCCGCGGCGAAGGCCAGCGCGTAACCGGCGGTGATCCACTGGATCTGGCTGAAGGTGGCGCCCTCGTCGTCCTGGATGGACGGGATCGCGATGTTGACGATCGTGACGTCGACGAGGTCCATGAAGGCCGCGGTCATCACGATCGCCAGGGCGAACCAGCGGCGGCGGTCGCCCGTGGCGGGCCGCGGTGCGTGCGGGGTCTCGGTGAAGGTCATGCCCCGAAGCTATGGCCGGTGTAGGTCAGATGGTGTCCTACTTCTGCGGCATCCTCGTATGCATGACGACGGACACCCCCGCCCGGCTCCTGCAGCTCCTCTCCCTCCTCCAGACGCCCCGTGAGTGGCCCGGCGGCGAGCTCGCCGAGCGGCTCGGGGTCTCCCGCCGCACGGTCCGGCGGGACATCGACCGGCTCCGCGAGCTCGGCTATCCCGTACAGGCGACCCTCGGCTCCGAGGGCGGCTACCGGCTGGTCGCGGGCAAGGCGATGCCACCGCTCGTGCTGGACGACGAGGAGGCAGTGGCCATCGCGGTCGGACTGCGCGCCGGCGCCGGACACGCGGTCGAGGGGGTGGACGAGGCGTCCGTGCGGGCGCTGGCCAAGCTGGAGCAGGTGCTGCCCAGCCGGCTGCGCCACCGCGTCAGCACGCTCCAGGCCGCGACCACTCCCCTGACCAGTGGCGACGGGCCGAGCATCGCCCCCGAGACGCTGACCGTCATGGCGTCCACCGTGGCCGGGCACGAGCGCCTGCGGTTCGCGTACCGCGCGGCCGACGGCACGGAGTCCCGGCGGGTGACGGAGCCCTACCGGCTGGTGTCGACCGGGCGGCGCTGGTACCTCGTGGCGTACGACCTCGACCGCGCCGACTGGCGTACCTTCCGCGTGGACCGGGTGAGCGAGCCGTTCGCGACCGGGGCGCGGTTCACGCCGAGGGAGCTGCCGACCGGGAGCGCGGCGGAGTATCTGCGCCAGTCGATGCACCGCACCCAGGAGTCCTACGACCTCGTCGTCACCTTCGCCGCCCCGGCCGAGGCGGTCGCGGCCCGGCTGCCGGGCTGGCTGGGCACACCCGAGCCGCTGGACGCCGAGCACTGCCGCCTGCGCGCCACGGTGAGCGACGCCAAGGAGTGGATGGCGGTGCGGCTGGCCCTGCTGGGCCACGACTTCACCGTGCACGAACCCGTGGAACTGGTCGATTGCGTACGGGAGATGGGGGCGCGGATGAGCAGGGCGGCGGAGCGATGAGACGGCCCCGCAGGCCGACCGCATCAGCTGTCCGCCGTCAACTCGCGCCAGGGGAAGTCGCGTAGTGCGGCCAAGTTGCGTACGGCCAGCTCCGCCGGACCGCGCGCACCCTCTGACGGGGCGTCGCCCGCCACCCAGCCCTCCACGGCGGTGCGCACGGCGGCCCCGGCGACGGCGGCGGCGAAGCGGAGCCGGGGGTCGAGGGCAACGTTGTCGAGGCGGGAGGAGAGTTGATCCCCTGTCAGGTCGGCCCGGGGCACGGGCTCCACCCGTAGCCGTTGATGCCGAGTGGGTTCTCGGTCCGGGCCCGGCAGCTCGGTCGGGTCCGTCGGCTGAGCCGCGCCCCTCGGCTCGGTCGGGTCCGTCACCCTGGTCGGGTCCGTCACCTCAACCGGGTCCGCCGGGTCCGTCGGCCGACCACGGGCCGCCTCTCCGCCGGCCGCCCGACTCCCGCCGCCCTCGCCCCCGTCGGCCCTCGTCCGTTCCGCCAGAACCTCCGCCAGCCGCCGTTCCGATGCCTGGCACACCTCCGCCCACACCCTGCGCAGGGAGGGGTCCGTGTCGGCCAGCCGGATCAGCGAGCGCATCCGTTCCCAGGAGCCCGCCGACACGCCCACGCCAGGCGTCAGCGCGTGCCGCGCGGCGCTCTCCAGGGCCCGCCCCGGCGGAACGCCGGCCGGAACGGCGCGCACGGCCTCCATCCAGCGCTCGGCGCCGGTCGCGAAGAGCGGGGCGATGGCCTCCTCCTTGGAGGCGAAGTACCGGTAGAAGGTGCGCGGGGCGACTCCCGCCGCCTGGGCGATGTCCTCCGCGCGGGTGGCCCTGAGGCCCTGCCGGACGAAGAGGGCGGCCGCCGCTCGAGCGATCTCCATACGGGTCTCGGCCTTGCGCCGCTCGGTCAGCGAGGGCGGGTTCTGCGGGGTCGGCCCATGCGGTGCGGAAGGTGTCGCGGTGGTGCTGCTCACGCCCGGCAGGCTATGCCCATGTGGCACAATCTGCCATCTGGCGGGCCACCCCGGGGTTCAGGTTCGGGGTGACCCGCTCCCCAAAGGTCTCGCAGTCTCTCCGAACGCTCTCCCCGCACCCACGCCCCGGCGATCGCCCTCGGCACGGCACGAAGAAGCCGGGCCCGGCGCCCGGGGGGAGGGCGCCGAGGCCCGGCTCTGGGAAGTCCCGGCGCCGGGGGGGTGGTGCGACGGGACGTGGCTCGTGGGCTCGGTGGGTCCGGGGGCGTGGCCCCGGGGCCCGAACTCGTGGGCCCTGAAGTCTTGTTCCCAGGGCCCTGGGGGTTGAAGCGGCGGGGAACCGCCATGTTTGCGCGGTCTTCGGCCACCCCGCGCACGCGGCACGGGCCGGGGCGCCGCCCCGCGCACACGGCACGGAGCCGGTCGCACCTTACGCCACCGCGTCGAACCCGGTGTCGCGGGCCAGCTTCTTCAGCTCCAGCAGCGCGTGCTTCTCGATCTGCCGGATGCGCTCGCGCGTCAGTCCGTGCTCCTTGCCGACCTCGGTCAGCGTGCGCTCGCGGCCGTCCTCGATGCCGTAGCGCATCTTGATGATGGAGGCCGTGCGCTGGTCCAGGCGGCCGATGAGGTCGTCCAGTTCCTCGCTGCGCAGCAGCGTCAGCACCGACTGCTCCGGGGACACCGCCGAGGTGTCCTCGAGGAGGTCGCCGAACTGCGTCTCGCCCTCGTCGTCCACCGACATGTTCAGCGAGACCGGGTCGCGGGCCCAGTCGAGCACGTCGATCACGCGCTCCGGCGTGGAGCCGAGCTCGGCGGCGATCTCCGCGGGCTCCGGGTCACGGCCGTGCTCACGGTTGAACTCGCGCTGCACGCGCCGGATCCGGCCCAGTTCCTCCACGAGGTGGACGGGCAGGCGGATGGTGCGGGACTGGTCGGCTATGGAGCGGGTGATGGCCTGGCGGATCCACCACGTGGCGTACGTGGAGAACTTGAAGCCCTTGCGGTAGTCGAACTTCTCGACCGCGCGCACCAGGCCGGCGTTGCCCTCCTGGATCAGGTCCAGCAGCGGCAGACCGCTGCGGGGGTAGCGGCGGGCCACGGCGACGACCAGACGGAGGTTGGACCGGATGAAGACGTCCTTGGCCCGCTCACTGTCGTCGACCAGGGCCTGGAGCTCCTCGGTGGTCGCTCCCGCCTTGTTCTCCTCGTAGCCGTCGAGGATCTGCCGCGCGAACACACCCGCCTCGATGATCTGGGACAGCTCGACCTCCTTGGCGGCGTCGAGCAGCGGCGTGCGCGCTATCTCGTCGAGGTACATGCCGACCAGGTCGCGGTCGGCGATCTCGCCGGCGTGGGCGCGAACACTGCTTGCCGAGTCGACCGTCTCGCCGGTGGCGGACTGACGACGGGCGACGGCACGGGTTGCCATGCGTGCTCCCTTGCGGTGGTGAGGTCAGCGGGTGGTCCTGCGGACGCTCGGCACGTTCTTCAGGTCTCTCCGGACTCTGCTCGGGTGCCCTGCATCCGTAGGAAACAACGACTGGAATCCGGACAGAATTCCCAACCCGCCCCTCGATTTTTCTGATCATGCAGTACCCTGTCCCGCCACACGGGAGGAGCGCCGCGGCCAGGTACCGCCGAGGTCCAGGTCAGGCCGGGGATCCGGGCCGTTCCACGCGGGCGGCGATCGGCACGACATCCGGTGCGGATGAGACGGCGATCACAGGTGACGTCACACCTTCGGCCGCTCGCCGCACCTTCGGCAGTTCGGCACACCTTCGGCAGTTCGACACACCTTCGGCCGCTGTGCGCGGTTCCGGCCCATCGTCGTGCCTCGGCCGCTCGACCCGCCTCCGTCGTCCCGCCCTGTGCCGTCGCCGCACCTCTGTCGCCGTCGTGCCCGGCCGTCGTCACGCCTTCGCGCGATCACGGTTTCCGTCCTGAAGGGCGCCGTCTTCGACCGCCCTCCCACCGTGAAGACGAACCGCACCCTCCGATGGTTGCCACGGGCGCCGATGTGCGCCGATGCATGCCGATCGGCGTGCACCGCCCGGCGGTGCGCCCGACCGGGCGGGAAACCCGCGCCACGCCGCCGGTCAGCCGAACTGCACCGACCGCTTCGCCAGCCCCATCCAGAACCCGTCGATCACGGACTTCTGTTCCCCGAGCTCACCGGCCGCGTCCGCGGCACCCATCGTGACGAACAGCGGGGCGAAGTGCTCGGTGCGCGGGTGGGCGAGCAGGCCCGCCGGTGACTTGTGCGCGAAATCGAGCAGCGCGTCCACGTCGCCGGACTCCAGCGCCCGCCGGCCCCAGTCGTCGAACTCCGCCGACCATACGGGGATGCCGCCCTGGCGGAGCGCGGCCAGGTTGTGGGTGAAGAACCCGGAGCCGACGATCAGCACGCCCTCGTCGCGCAGTGGAGCCAGCCTGCGGCCGATCCCCATGAGCCGCACCGGGTCGAGGGTCGGCATGGAGACCTGGAGGACCGGGATGTCGGCCTCGGGATACATCTCGACCAGCGGGACGTACGCACCGTGGTCGAGACCCCGGTCCGGCACGTCCTGCACGGGCATGCCGGGTGCGCGCAGCAGCTTGCGCACGGACTCGGCGAGCGCGGGGGTCCCGGGGGCCTCGTAGGTGACCCGGTAGTAGTGCTCGGGGAAGCCCCAGAAGTCGTAGACCAGGGGCACCGTCTCGGTGGCGCCGAGGGCGAGCGGGGCCTCCTCCCAGTGGGCGGAGACGACGAGGATCGCCCTGGGCCGGGGCAGTCCGGCCGACCAGGCGGACAGTTCGCCCGGCCAGACCGGGTCGTCCGCCAGCGGCGGGGCACCGTGGCTGAGGTAGAGCGCGGGCATGCGCTCCTGAGTGGCGGCGGTCATGACGGCGACTCCTCCCTGGTGACGCGGCGGCGGGGCGGGCCGTACCGGACGGCTACTGCCCGCCCGGGCCGACTGGGCCGAACCCTCCGGCTGGAACCCCTACTGCTGAATGTGCCGGTCGCACTGAATACGCTTGAATCATCAAGTTCTGACATCCATCCTACGCCGTGTTTGTTTAAGTTTCAAGGAGTACCCCCGTACAGTGGAGTACATGAAGACGGCACCCGCATCGACACCGGGCTCGGCGCCCGGATCGGCATCCGGCAAGGAACCCCGCTGGCTCACCGACCAGGAGCAGCGCGTCTGGCGTGCGTACATCGAGGCCAGCACCCTTCTGGAGGACCACCTCGACCGCCAGCTCCAACGCGACGCGGGGATGCCGCACATCTACTACGGCCTGCTGGTCACCCTCGCCGAGTCCCCCCGGCGACGGCTGCGCATGACCGAACTGGCGATGGCGGCGAAGATCACCCGCTCCCGTCTCTCGCACGCCGTGGCACGCCTGGAGAAGAACGGCTGGGTGCGCCGCGAGGACTGTCCCTCCGACAAGCGCGGCCAGTTCGCGGTGCTGACGGACGAGGGCTTCGAGGTGCTGAGCCGGCACGCCCCCGGCCACGTGGACGCCGTACGCCAGGCGGTCTTCGACCGGCTCACCCCGCAACAGCAGAAGTCCCTCGGCGAGATCATGCGGATCATCGCCGAGGGACTTCAGCCGAGCGAAGCGGGTGCGGACCTGCCCTGGCTCCGCTGAGCGCGGAAGCCGGGGCAGGTCCTCGGAGCCGTACGGACGGGGCGTCCCCTCCTCGTCCGTACGGGTGGTGTGAAGGAACGGCCCGAAGGGTGGCGTACCCGGGGCGCCCCACGGGGGTGGGCCGCAGGGCGCCCGAGGAGGTCAGTGGGCGACGACCGGTACCGCCATCTCCTCCTCCGCGGCCTGTGCCGCGGACCCGGTGACCGTGGCGCCCGGGCGGCCGGCGTTGACCATCGTGAACGCGATGGCCGCAGCCACCACCAGGATCCCGACGGCGAACCAGATGGCGCTGGTGTAGCCCTGCACCTGGCCCTGGAGCAGGACCAGCTGCTGCTGGGCCCGGCTCGACGCACCGCCGATGTGGTCGGTTACGTACGCCGTGGTGGCCGAGGCCGCGATCGTGTTCAGCAGGGCCGTGCCGATCGCGCCGCCCACCTGCTGCGAGGTGTTGACCATCGCGGAGGCGACACCGGAGTCCCGCGGCTCGACGCCCATCGTGGCCAAGGACATGGCCGGCATGAACGCCGTACCCATGCCGAGACCGAGCAGCAGCATCGCCGGCAGCAACAGGGCCGCGTACGAGGAGTCGATCTCCAGCTGGGTCAGCAGCAGCATGCCCAGCGCCGCGACCAGGAAGCCGGGGCCCATCAGCAGCCGGGGCGCGACCCGGGTCATCAGACGGGTGCCGATCTGGGTGGAACCCGTGATCATGCCCGCGATCATCGGCAGGAAGGCGAAGCCGGTCCTCACCGGCGAGTAGCCCTTCACGACCTGGAGGTAGTAGGTCAGGAAGAGGAACAGGCCGAACATCGCGATGATCGCCAGGCCGAGGGAGAGGTAGATGCCGCCGCGGTTGCGCTCGGTGATGACGCGCAGCGGAAGCAGCGGCGCCTTGACCCTGGACTCGACCAGGACGAAGGCGGTGAGCAGCACGGCGGAGGCGACGAACATGCCGATGGTCAGCGAGTCGCTCCAGCCGTCGGACTCGGCACGGGTGAAGCCGTAGACCAGCGCGACCAGGCCGAGGGTGGACAGCACCACCCCGGGGATGTCCAGCGGCGAGCGGTTGCGGCCGCCCTCCGGCTCACGGATGACGAAGTACGCGCCGGCCGCGGCGACCACGGCGAACGGGATGTTCACGAAGAAGGTCCAGCGCCAGTCCAGGTACTCGGTGAGGAAACCGCCGAGGATGAGGCCGACGGCACCGCCACCGCCGGCGATCGCGCCGTAGATGCCGAACGCCTTGGCGCGCTCCTTGCCGTCGGTGAACATCACGGCGAGCAGCGACAGCGCAGCGGGCGCGAGCAGCGCGCCGAACACGCCCTGGAGGGCGCGGGAGCCGAACATCATGGCCTCGTTGGTGGCCGCGCCGCCCAGCGCGGAGGCCGCGGCGAAGCCGGCCAGGCCGAGGACGAAGGTCCGCTTGCGACCCCACAGGTCGGCGATCCGTCCGCCGAACAACAGCAGTCCGCCGAACGCGAGGGCGTAGGCGGTGACCACCCACTGGCGGTTGCCGTCGGAGATGCCCAGGTCCTGCTGGGCGGACGGCAGGGCGATGTTCACGATGGTGGCGTCCAGGACGACCATCAGCTGGGCGAGCGCGATGAACACCAGCGCTTTCCAGCGGTTGGCGTCTTGGGCGCCGGGAGCCTTGGAGGCTGTTTGAGACATGGGAGTACCCACTTCGGGACTTCGTGGCGGAAAATACGGGCGTCAATGAAGAAAAGGGCGGTTCTTGAGGGTGCTCGGGTGCGCTCAGTAGTGCATGCGTGGCCAGGCTTGCAGCGAGGCGGACTTGGGCGGTCTGGTGGCGCCCACGGGCGCGCAAGGGCCAGAACTCGGCAGCCGGAGCGGTTCGGGCGCCGGACGCCGACCGCTCGCGCGGGCAGATCAGGCCGAACGAGTCGTACGGACGGGATGGTTCGGAGTCGGTCGCGCGACGTCGGTCACGCGGGTCGGTCTGGTGGGGTGTCGGTCACGCGGGTCGGTCTGGTGGGGTGTCGGTCACGCGGGTCGGTCTGGTGGGGTGTCGGTCACGCGGGGTCGGTCTGGTGGGGTGTCGGTCACGCGGGGTCGGTCGCGCAGGGCGAAGTGCGCAGGTCCTCCAGGGTCACGGCCGCGCCCGGCAGGACACTGGGCGCCGGGGCCCGCAACCCGTCCAGGAACAGCTGCAGATGGCGGTGGACGAAACGGTCGGCGCTCATGCACCCCGTACCGGCCGGGGGACGGCTGAGCTGGGCGATGCCGACCAGCAGATCACCGTTCTCGACGTCGGTACGAAGCTGACCGGCCGCCTTGGCCCGGTCCATGAGCTGAGCGACGAGGCGCTCGACGCCCCGGCGGGCTTCCTCCAGGTCGGGGTGGTGATGGTCGAAGGTGCTGGCAACCATCGGGCACAGCGCGCTGATCCGCTCGTCGGCCGCGGTGTGCGCGAAGCGCTCCAGCGCTTCGAAGGCGTCCCCGGTCTCGGTCAGCGCCTGCTCGGCCGCCCGCACCGTACGATCCATCACGGAGCAGACGACCTCGCGCACCAGCGCGTCGCGGTCGGGGAAGTTGCGGTACACCGTGGCGTTGCCGACCCCGGCCCGACGGGCGATCTCGTCGAGCGGCACGTCGGGGCCGAACTCGACGAACATCTCCCGGGCGGCGGAGACGATCCGCTCCCGGTTGCGCACGGCGTCGGCGCGGGGCCGGGACGCCTTGCGCTGCGCGGGGGTGGCGGTCTGCACGGTGCACTCCTCGATCGATCGGGCGGGCGGGGCTCGGGCCCCTCGTCTGTGTCACCTGTCTGTGTCACCGAGGCGATCCGGGGAGGGAATCCCCGTTTCGCTCGGACACCGGTCTAAACGGGGAAACGATCCCCGGTTATTTCCCGTACCTGAAGAGATCTCGTGTGACCTGACTCACATTCCCTACCCGCAGGAAACCCACGATCGGCCTCTCCAGCGAGCGACCCCGCACCCCGCGACGCAGGGTGATCGAGAGGGTGCAGCCGGACACCGGCGGCTGCCGTGTGGAGCGGAGGTCCCCGCATGCAGCCGCAGCCGAGCAGACGCCGGATATCCCCGCGCCGCCTGGCCGCCCTGGCATCGGTGACCGCGCTGACCCTGGCGGTCGGCACCTCGGCCGGCAACAGCCACCTCTCCCCCGCCACCACCGCCCCCGGGGCCGGCCCCAGCGCCCTGTCCCGCACCTCCGCCCACGGCCCCTGCATGATCGGCAGCGCCCGCGAGGTCCAGATGTCGGAGGGCATCCCCACCTCCGACGGCTACACCCGCTCCACCGGTACGATCCGCGCCCTCACCCTCATGATCGACTTCTCGGACGCGCCCGGAGAGGGCGACGCCATGGACCGCTACCGGGAGTTCTTCCCCCAGACCCGGCAGTGGTTCGCGACCAGTTCCTACGGCCGCCTCGACTACCGCCCCGAGATCCCCGTCCCCGACTGGCTCCGGATGCCCAAGTCCTTCCTGGACTACGGCCTGGAGCGCGGCGCCCCGTTCGAGCCCGGGTACCGCGAACTGGTCCAGGACCTCGTGGCGGTGGCCGACCCCGACGTGGACTTCCGTGCGTACGACCTGCTCAACGTGCTGGTGACACCCAACGCCGGACCCTCGGCCCTCGACACGGTCCTGTCCGTCACCTTCGCGGGCAACACGGAGGCCCCGAGCGCAGACGGCGTCCCGATCGCCAACGCGTCCTTCGTCTACTCCCGCCAGGACGACGGCTCCGGCGCCTACCACCGCACCGGCTACCGCGTCCTGCCCCACGAGAACGGCCACGTCTTCGGCCTGCCCGACCTGTACACCGCGGAGGGCGGCGGAGCGGTCGGCCACTGGGACATCATGAGCGAGGACTGGGGCGCCAACAACGACCTGCTGGCCTGGCACAAGTGGAAGCTGGGCTGGCTGGACGCGGCCCAGGTGCACTGCGCGGCGGACCCCGGGACAGCCGAGTACGCCCTGACCCCGCTGGCCCGCAAGGGCGGCCCCAAACTGGTCTTCGTTCCCCTGAACGGCCGGTCCGGCTACGCCGTCGAGGTCCGCACCCAGGAGGGCAACGACGAGGCGGTGTGCCGCAAGGGCGTACTGATCTACAAGGTCGACGCGGACGTCGACACGGGCATGGGCCCGATCACGGTGCACGACTCCCGCCGCGACAGCGGCGGCTGCACCCGCAGCCCCAACGTCCACGCCGAACTCTCGGACGCACCGTTCACCCCGGGGGAGAGCTTCGTTGACCGGGGCGCGGGCGTTCGGGTGGAGGTGGTGAGGGCGGAAGGCGACGATCAGGGCAGTGAGGACGACGAGGGCGACGGGGGGTACCGGATCCGGGTGATCCGGGAAGCGGGGGTCGAGTTGGCCGGGGCGGAGTGATCGGGGTCGAGTCGGCTGGGGCGGAGCGAGGCGGGCGAACTGGCGAGGGCGGAGTGAGCCGGGGGCAGAGTGGGGGAGTGAGCGGGGGGCAGAGGCGAGAGAGTGATCCGGGGGCGGATGCGGAGTGCCCAGGGGAGAAGTGGGGGCAAGCGAGGGGCGCAAACTGGGGCGGCCCTCACACCACCACCCGTTCCCCCACCTCCCCTGACCTGACCTCCCACCCCCGCGACCACGATCCGGTACGCTGACGCCTGTGGTCCTTCCCGACCACGGGGCCATGCATGGCCCACGCCTTCGTAGCTCAGGGGATAGAGCACCGCTCTCCTAAAGCGGGTGTCGCAGGTTCGAATCCTGCCGGGGGCACCAGCGCAAAGGCCCCGGACCGATCATGGTCCGGGGCCTTTGACATCCACTTCTGACATCAACGGCGTCGGTCATTGACGACTGGGGCGCGTCTTCCTGAGCAGCCGGTCCATATGGCTCATGGCCTCGCGCTGCGTGTCCTGCACGACGTGCGTGTAGACATCCATGGTGACGCTGATCTGGGAGTGCCCCAGGATTTCCATCACCACGCGGGGCGCGACCCCGGCCGCCGTGAGGAGCGTGGCCGTGCCGGGCGTCGTGCAGCCGGATCACCCGGAGGCCGGCGGACCGGGCGACGCGGGTGAAGGACCGGTAGAGGTTCCGCGGCTCGACCGGGCGGCCGGTGCGGGTGGTGAAGACGTAGTCCGACTCGCGCCAGGTCTCCCCCGTTTTCGCCCGAGCCGCCACCTGCCGCATCCGGTGCCAGCGCAAGGGCGCGATGCAGAAGCGCGGGCAACGGGACGGCACGGCGACGGCGGCTCTTGGGATCGTCGTCGTACAGCACGCCCCGGCGCCGCTGCACCTGCTGACGGACGTGCAGCACGCGGCCGTCGAGGTCGACGTCCGACCAGCGCAGGCCCACGATCTCTCCCCGGCGGAGCCCCATGGCGATGGCGAGCACGAAGGCCGCGTACAGCGGGTCACTTACGGGAGGCCGCCAGGAAGTCGAGCGTCTCGTCCAGAGTCCAGGGCTTCAGCTCGCGGTTGTCTGTGCGAGGAGGTTCGACGAGCTTGGCCACGTTCTGCGTGATCATTTCCTGCGCGCATGCTGCGGCTCCTTCCGGGTTCGGGCATGGGAGGGGTAGGGACATGGCGTGAGGCGCTCACGCCGACCGGGGATCGTGCGGACGCGGGTCAGTCGGTCACCGGGCGGGGCCGCACGACCGGGCTCGATGTCTCAGCGGGCGGCCGTACGGGGACGTCGGGCCGGAAGGGCTTGAGCGCGGCAGGTCAGGGACCAGCTGGGCCGACTCGCGGCAGGTCCCGGCGGCGTAGCCGAGGGAGAGGTACGGCGTGCGGATGCGGGACCAGCCGCCGGAGGTGTCACCGGCCACGGCGAGGCCGGGCCGTTCGGGGGCCATGGCGCAGGCGGCGGAGACCGCCTCAGGGGTGATGTCGCCGAGTGCCATCTTGGCGGAGACTTCGTCGTTGACGCGGTGGCAGACGCGGCCGGTCAACTGGGCCCGCAGCATGATCGCGCCCTTGCCCAGTTCGGCGCCGAAGCGCTGGCCGCAGACCTCCAGGTAGATGCCGGCGGTCCGGCCGAGCTGGGCGAGCCGGATGAGCTGGGTGACCATCTCGTCCCGGCGTTCCTCGTCCTTCTTCGTGGCGACGAGGAAGAGTTCGGCCACCTCGTCGACAAACAGCACGACGGGCACCGGGCGTTCGTGCTCGGGCAGGCCCCAGATGTCGGAGGTGATCTCCTCGTCCGGTGTGCTCGGCGCGATGCCCTGCCGGGCCTTGATGAGGTCGTACCGGTCCTCCATTTCCCCAGGCACAGCCGAGCAGACGCGGCACATGGCGTCCAGGTCGTTCGTACAGTGGCGCGCTCCACCTGGACGCCATGAACCACGCCCGCTAAACGGTGTGTGGGTCGACGGCGGACGGGATGGGAGCGGGGTAAGTAATGGCTGAGGTGACCAGGGTTTGGTTTAGGAGATTCGTCGGCCCATCTTTGCCGACTGCCTGTTGCGGCCCTTGGTGTCCCACCACTCTTCCAGCAAGGTGTGGACAATGTGGACCAGCTGCTGCAACCGGACCGGGTGGGGGGCAGGCGAGGTGAGTACGTCAACGAAAGATTTATCGTCCCACGGAATACTGACCACCCAGCTTTCATCCGGCTGGCCTGGTCGCTCCACAGTTAACTCAAACGTCAAGGTCACCGTGCGGTCCGGGTGGTGCTTGACAGACAGTCGGGTGATGTTGAACCTGACTCCGCCAACGGTGGTATGCGAGCGCCATAGAGCTTTCTCTGCGGGCGTTTTTTCACCGTGCATCTTCCGGCCCTTTCTCTTGTCCCTGTCCCCCCACCCTAGGCGCTAGCAGCGAGCGGCGGCAGCCGTCCTGTCAACGTCGTAACCCGTCAGAAGGTCGTTGACCCCGGCGGGTGTCCCGATGATGGTCCGGAACCTCTCGATCGGCGGGCACTGGATGGTGTAAGTGGAGTAGCCACCACGGCCATTGTCGACCCCGGACGATATGGCGGCATTAATCTTCCTGTCCATCGCACTATTCCAGCCGTGACGGCTCTTGATGTGCTTCCAGCCCCACGTCCGAGTGCCACAGCGCAGCGTAAACTTCTTGGGTCCGCGGAAGTATTGCCGCACGATGTGATAGCGGCCGTTGCTTCGGCAGGTTCCGTCGATGCTGTCGACCGCAATGTTGACCGTCGTACCGACTGGCGAGGTCGCTGCGGACGCAGAGCTCGCTGCTGGGACCACCAGAGTCGCTATGGCGACAGCAGCGGACAACCCTGCCGTTACGGAAACGTGGCGAGGCATATATTCCCCCTCATCATTCCCCGTGGTCAGCGGGAGTTTGCGTGTAAGTGCCTCGGCGCGAGGCACTTACACGAAACGACGTACGTCTGCACACCGTCAAGATCCTTTCCGGCCGTGGTCGGCCGGAGGTGACCGGACAGTTGGGACGGTTGATATCGGACGGGTAAGCAGGCGGGACATGCGCCACCAGGGCACCCCACACGGAGCGGGCAGATTAGGGGCGGGCGCGTGTGGCGGGGGACGACAGGAGGCCGATCTTGGAAGCGCCAAGGTCGGCCTCGGGGTGGAGACGCCGGACCCGCCTGGGCGAGAGTCGTGAATCGCATGGCTGCGATCGGCGTCACCGTCAGTCACGCCGCAGAAGTCGGAACCGCGGCAGGCGACCGCCGAGAGGTCTCACCTCTCGGTAGGCCGCGCCCGTGCCGCACATACGGCGGATGTACTACAGCAACTACGGGAAACCCGCGGAGACGGCGGACATCGTGGTCCCCGCGGCTCACTGCGAGATCGTCTACGAGATCCCGATCAACCGATAAGCGCAGGCCTTTCGACGGCGCGCAGGTTCAATCTGCCGACGTCGCAGCCAACAGCAGTGACGGCAATGCTGACGGCAACGACGGCAGACGACAGCGGCCCTCAGCGGCTCGGCACGGTGGCGGGACGCGGCGATCCGACCGGCCCACCACGCCGTGTCCGCATCTTTTTAGAGGTCGTTACCACCTGTAGTGCGGTGCTATCTGGGCTATTGCTCCCTCTGATGTACTGGTGCGGTTGGGACTGCGGGATTGGCCGTGCTTGTTGACTCGGATGGTGTGGCGTCTGATGCGGGCCGTTGGACATGGCTGTGAGTGGCGAGCAGGTTGGGTCCTTTGCCTCGTTCGCTCCAGCCCCCCCGCGCCCAGTGGGGCTTCACTGAGTTCTGCAAGAGCTTCGGCCAGGCCCTGGAGGGCAGCTGCCACGGACGGCGGCGACAACCGGCGGCCAGCCGACTGCGCTCGCTGCTGGCCGGGCTTCCGCTGCCCCGGTTTCCGGACGGGCGGCTGGTCCTGGCCGTGGACGTCTCTCCATGGCTGCGTTCG
>NZ_JBIAIG010000011.1:0-267735 GCF_042871235.1 Streptomyces sp. NPDC005931 | reverse complement strand
CGCCCCGGGGGGCGGGCGGGGGGGGCGCGGGGTGGCGTTTATTTCACCTTGTGCCGGGGGGGGGGGGGGTGCCGCGCCGGGGGTTGGGTGGGGGGGGGGGGGGGGGGGCCCGCCCCCCCCCCCCCCCCGCCACTGTTCCCCCACGGAGCAGGACCCCCGGCGCTGTCAGCGCTGCAGGGTCAGCAGACCCGGACGGTAGGGCAGGAGACCGTAGTCACCGCCCGAGTCGGGGCTGCGCCCTTGGTAGAGCAACTGCAGATGGCAGGGGTCGACGGTCATGGTCTGATCGGCACTGGTGCGGATCAGTTCGCCGTGGCTGATGTCGTTGGTCCAGGTGGCGCCACTGTTGGCCTTGCCGGCGAAAGGGTTGCTCTCGGTCGCGGCCTGGGGTGTCCACGAGCCGTTCAGACTGGTGGCAGTGAAGGAGCGGAAGTACCGGCCCTGGGAGCCGATCGCCTCGACGATCATCAGGTAGCGGTTCTGGCCCTGCAGCTTGTAGACCGTCGGGGCTTCGAACAGGTTGTTCGTCGTGTCGCTCAAGACCACGGTCGAGGTCGACCTGAAGCTGCCCGGGAAGTTCCCCATCGGCATGCCGGCCCGGTAGATCTTGCCGTTGTCGCCGGCGAAGAACAGGTACATGTTCGTGCCGTCGCCGATGAGTGTCTGGTCGATGGGGCCCGTACCGGAGCCGGAGATGCTTCCGGAGCAGAGCACCTGCTCCGACGACCAGCCGCCGTCGCGGCGGCCCTCGCGCTCGGCACGGGCCGCCGGCGGACGCCCTCACAACGGTCCGGTCCACGGACGTGACAGGAGGACGGCCACGGGGCGAACGCGGCCCTATACTTCCCGGCGTGCCATCCAACGGGGAGCTGTCGACGCACGGCAGTCCGCTCCGGTTCGCGGTCCTCGGCCCGCTCCGGGCCTGGCGCGGCGACATGCGGCTGGACCTCGGCCCGGTGCGCCAACAGGCCCTGCTGACGGCGCTGCTGCTGCGGCCGGGCACCACCGTCAGCCGGCAGCAGCTGCTCGACGGTGTATGGGGGCCGGAGCCGCCGGGCACCGGTGCCAAGGTCGTCCCGGTCTATGTGCACCAGCTGCGCCGGCGGCTGGACCCGGGAGCAGGGAGTACCTCCGGGTCCGTGATCGTGACCGACCGGGGCGGTTACCGCTTCGACGCGCGAAGCGTGCGGACGGACGTGGCCCGGCTGAGAGAGATCGTCGAAGAGGCCCACCGCGCGCGGGATTCCGGTGATCCGGCCGCCGCGGTCAGTGCGTGGTCCGCCGCTCTCGACCTGTACCACGGTGAACCCCTGTCGGCGCTCCCCGGGCCGTTCGCCGAGGCGGAGCGTCTACGGCTGTCGGAGTACAGGCTCGCGCTGGTGCGGGACAAGGTCGAGTACCAACTGCGGCTGGGCCAGAACGCCGAGGTCGTCGCGGAGCTCTTCGCCCTGTCCGCGACGCACCCCCACAACGAGTCCGTGGCCGCCCTGTTGATGCGCGCCCTCTATGCCGCCGACCGGCAGGCCGATGCGCTGTCCGTCTTCGCCAGGGTGCGCCGCCGTCTGGTGGAGGAACAGGGCGCGGAGCCGGGCCGTGAACTGCGGCGGGTGCACGAGGCGGTGCTGCGCGCTGATGACGGTCTCCTCGTCGGCGCACCCCCGCCGGCAGCCCGGTCGACGGAGCGCCGCCCGCCGGCCGCGCGCCCCCTTCGGCGCCCGCGGGACGAACTACCGGTCGACGTCGCCGGTTTCACCGGGCGCGACCAGGAGCTGGACGCGCTCCTCGCGCCGATGGACGAGCAGGCCGTGACGGTCCGTGCGGTGGACGGCATGGCCGGAGTCGGCAAGACCGCGCTCGTGGTGCGCGCCGCGCGGGCGGTACGCGACCGTTTCCCGGACGGCTGCTTGTTCGTGGACCTCAACGGTCACCGGCAGGGGCGGGAACCAGTCGTGCCGGAGCGCGTGCTGCGTCGGCTGCTGCGGGTGGTCGGCGACCTCACGGCAGGCGACGACGCTCCTTCGGGGGGCGTCGAGGGCCTGGCGGCGTCCTGGAGAGCGGCCACCGCCTTCCTCCGGCTCCTGGTGGTTGTCGATGACGCACGCGCCGCACCACAGGTACGCCCCCTGCTGCCCGCCGGTCCGGGCAGCCTCGTGCTGGTGACCAGCCGCCGGCGGCTGACCGGCCTCGACGTCGATCGCAGGATCTCGCTGGGTCCGCTGGACACGGACGAGGCGGAGGCCTTGCTGACCGGTGTCGTCGGCGGCACGGGGGCCGAACCGGAGCGTGCCGCGGTGCGCGAACTGGCCCGCCTGTGCGACCGGCTGCCGCTGGCCCTGCGGGTCGTCGGGGCTCGCATGCAGAGCCGACCGCTGTGGGCGCTGGAGCGCATGGTGGTCCGGCTGGCCGACGACGAGCACCGTCTCGCGGAACTCGCGGTCGAGGACCGCGGTGTGGAGGCGGCCTTCCAGGTCTCCTACGATCAGCTTCCCGACGCCCAGCGTCGGGCGTTCCGCGTACTCGGCCTCTCGCCCACCGTGAGTTTCGACCGGCTGACGCCGGCCGCCCTGCTCGGTCTCACCCCGTCCGCCGCCGAGCGCGTCGTGGAGAGCCTGGTCGAGGCGAGTCTCGTCCAGGAGGCCGTCACGGGACGCTACCGCCTGCACGACCTGGTCGCGGTCTACGCCCGGCACGTCGCCGCCGCGCACCCCGCAGAAGTCGCCGCGGCGCGAGCCGGGGTCTTCCGGCTCTACGTGGCCGCCGCCCGCCGAGCGAGCGACTGGGGTCCCGTTGCGTTCCCCACCGGTCCGAGGGCCGACACGGCGCCCTTCGCCCACGGGGAGGAGGCGTCGGCCTGGCTGGACGCGGCGGGCGGCGAACTGGTCGACGTGGTCGCCCAGGCGGCGGCCGCCGGCCACGTGGACGACGCCGGCCGGCTCGCCGAGGGGTTGTGCGACTACTTCACCCGGCAGGGCCGGTACCACGAGTGCCGGACCGCCGTCGAGATCGTGCTGCCGCTCACGGAGCAGCTCACCGACCAGCGCCTGGTCTCCCAACTGCGCACCTGCATGGGCATCGCCCACGGGCTGCAGGGTCACTACGGGCAGGCGCGCCGCTGGCTGGGCGAAGCGCTTCGGATCAGCCGCAGCACAGGGGATGTCCTCGAGCAGGCACGGGCTCTGGGTTCCCTCGGCATCTTCGCCAACGCGGCAGGGGAGCCGGCCGAGGCAGCCGCGCTCCTGGCCGAGTCCGCCGACCTGTCCCGAGGGGTGGAGGACGACTGGCTCGCCGTGATGCACCTGGCCAATGTGGGCGCCGTCCACCATCAGCTGGGAGAGGGGGCCAAGGCGCAGGAGTGCTACGCGGCAGCGGTCGGTCTCGCAGAGAGGACCGGCAGGCCCCGGATCCTGAGCAAGACGCTCTTCCGCATGGGGACGCTCCAGTTGGACCGCGGGCACCACGTGCCGGCCGTCGAAGCGCTGACCAGGGCAGCCGAACTCGCCGAGCGCGCGGGGGACGCCCCGCTCCTCGCCGCGGTCCTCGGCAGACTCGCCGCCGCAGAGGAGTGCCTGGGCAACCCTGCCGGAGCGGCCCGCTTCCACGCCGAGGCACGCGCGGCGGTCGGCGGACGGCCCGGCGCCGGGCTGAAGGCCGAGATCCGTAACCGGTTGGGCTGGCGCCAGGCCGCGACGGAGGACCTCGTCCAGGCGCGCGACCGGTTCGAACGGGCCGTCGCCCGCTCCCGCACCGCATCCGGTGAACCCGCGTAGGCAGAAGCCGTAACGAAGGCTGTTCCCATCCCCCTGCCGCTGCCGCTGCCGCTGCCGCTGCCGCTGCCGCACCCGCCCGGCGAACCGGGATTTCATCAGCATTTCAACGCCCCTCGCCAGCATGGACTCATCGCTCACCGTGTGAGCCGTGCCCGCATCCACGACGAAGAGGACCCACATGGGGCTGTTACATGCCTGGCGTATGCAAAAACTCGTTTCGGACGCCAGAACCGCCTACGGCAGAGGCGACGCGCTCTTCGTCGCCGGGTTCGACATCGACAGCCGCGCCAGAGTGTCCATGAAGGCGATCCGCAAGGAGATCGACAAGATCATCGCGGCCGTGGAGCCGATCGGCTGGGAGTGCGTCAGCGTGGAGCCGTTCCTCGCGTCGGTCCAGATCGACTTCATGCGCCGGGAGTGAGCACGGACCCGGAGACCTCCCCCCACCGAGGAAGCGAGCCCCCGAACAGTCGGACGCTAGCGAACCCCCGAACCGTCGGAAGCGAAGGAGACGAACAATGACAACACCGAACGCCGGCGCACCCTGGGGCATGACCCGCATGGCACCGTATGCCGAGACCCGGCCGGTTCCCCCGCTCACCGCGGTGATCGACCCGGAGACCCAGATCGCCGTGGTGATCGACGAACGCGGCCGGGCGGTCGAGCTCCACCACCAGACGGGCAGCGGCACGTCGAGCTCCACGAGCACCAGCTGCGCCGACAGCTATGACTCGGACAGCTCGTCGGACTCCGACCACGACTGATGACGACGAGCCCGACCGGGTCGGTGCTGGTACTGACCGGCCTCCACGACGTGACCGCCGACGTGGTCCTGCGCATCCTCGCAGAACGCCAGGTCCCCGTGGTCCGTCTCGACCCCGGCACGGACCTGCACACAGGTGCCGCGCTCACCGCCACGTACCGAACCGGTGATCAACGCGGCACCTTGCGCACGCCGACCCGCGAGCTCGACCTCACCGCGGTGCGCTCCGTCTGGACACGCCGTCCCTCCCCCTACGAGGGGCCACCCGAACTGGACGGCGAGGAGCGCCGGTTCGCTGCCTCCCAGTCCCTGTGGGGCGTCGGCGGCATCCTGGCGTCACTTCCCGGAGCCCACTACGTCAACCACCCGTGGAACAACCGGGCGGCCGAGCACAAGCCGGCCCAGCTGGCCACCGCACAGCGCTGCGGCCTGTCCGTCCCCTCCACGTTGATCACCAACGACCACGACCAGGCCCGCGAGTTCGCCGCCCGGCACTCCGGTGCCGTGGTCTACAAGCCGTTGTGGAACACGCCCTGTGCGATCGACGGCGCGGCACAGCAGGTATGGGTTCGCGAAGTGCGCCCGCACGAGATCACGCCCGCCGTGGCCGTCTGCCCGCATCTGTTCCAGGCCAAGGTGGAGAAGGCGTTCGACGTACGGCTCACCGCTGTCGGCAGCCGGGTGTTCGCGGTCCGCATCGACAGTCCGGACCTGGACTGGCGGCAACGGCAGTCGCTCATGGAGTGCACGCCGATCGCCGTCCCCGCCCGGATCGCGCGCTCGGTGTCGGCGTACCTCGACGCCTTCCGACTGGTCTTCGGCGCCTTCGACTTCGCCGTCACGCCCGCCGGCGACTGGTACTTCCTCGAGTGCAACCCCAACGGACAGTGGGCGTGGCAACCCGACCCGGTGACCGACTCGATCGGCCATGCCCTCGCCGATGAACTGCAGAAGGGCCGTGGAGACGAACCGGCCCCTGCAGACAACGGTGCACAGGCGCGTCCCCGGCAGCCGGGCCTGCTCCCGCCCCGTCCGTCGAGCGGTGATCGGCCACCGGTCACCGTGCAGGAGCACGGCGACGTTCCGGAGCCGCTGCAGGCCTCGCCCTGTAGGGAGTAGGTGCCCGTCCCGGAGGTTCCCCCGGGGGGCCGTCCGCGGGTACCTCCCTTGGCACCGGTCGCCGTCAGGGCGCTGTTCGCGGCCCCGCTGTCCGGGCACTGGTTCTCCGCCCAGTTCCCCGAGCCGATGAGGAACGCCTGCCCGCCGCCGTGGAGTCCGACGGATGCCGGGGCCCGTGCGGGGGTGGAACCGGGCGACCGCGCCCCCGCCCCCACGTACGGGTGCGTCACGCCCGGGGTACGGTCCGCCGCCTGACCTCGATCAATGCGAGCCTCTCCGGGTGGAGGGTGGGTGCCTGGACGCCGAGCACGGACAGGACACGGCCATGGTTGGTGAGTACCGCGCGATGGCGGACGAGAACGGACCCGGTCAGCTCCAGTTCCCATCGCAACGCGAGCCCGGCCCGCTCGTCCTCGGCTTCGACCGCCAGCGAGCGCGGGGCCGGGAAGAGCACCTCCCGGACGCTGAACGCACTGGAGAAGTCGGCGCCCTCACGGTGCCCGCACAGCCCCGGTGTGCCCAGCCAGCCGGCCGACTGCTCGGGCAGCACGCTCACGGGGACCGGGACGTCGGGCACGCTCGTGCCCAACTCGGTTGCTCGCCCTGGCCAGGGCGGACAGGACGCTCCCGTCGTCGGGAGTGTCTCCCTCCGGGCCGCCCAGGTCGGCCCCCCAGTGGAGGATCCGGGGCAGTCGGGGCCCGCCCAGTCGAGGACGAGGCTCGTGCCTCCGGCACGGAGGTGCAGGAGGCCGGCAGCGGTCGGCGGCGAGTCGGTGTGAGCCCTGGAACACCCGGGGACTGCTGACCGGGCCTGCGAATCGTTGTACGCTCCGATGACCGCCCTTGACCTGCAATGAGCAGGCAGGGAGCAGACAAACCGGGAGTGTCTCCGTGCTTCGAACCATGTTCAAGTCCAAGATTCACCGCGCCACCGTGACCCAGGCCGACCTGCACTACGTGGGATCGGTGACGATCGACGCCGACCTGCTGGACGCCGCCGACCTGCTGCCCGGCGAGCTCGTGCACATCGTGGACATCACCAACGGGGCGCGGCTGGAGACGTACGTCATCGAGGGCGAGCGCGGTTCCGGCGTGATCGGGATCAACGGCGCCGCCGCCCACCTCGTCCACCCCGGGGATCTGGTGATCATCATCAGTTACGCTCAGGTCACCGACGCCGAGGCACGCGCCCTGGAACCCCGGATCGTGCACGTGGACCGCGACAACCGCATCGTGGCCCTGGGCGCCGACCCGTCCGAGCCCGTGCCGGGTTCGGACCAGCAGCGCAGCCCGCAGGCCGTCACGGCCTGACGGGGCCCACCGACGCAGCGCACGAGGAGCGTGCCCATGGGCGACACCGGGATCCGTGACGACCGGGCGGCCGGACGTCTGGAGGCGGTGGTCGACGGCGAGGTCGTCGGACACGTCGAGTACTTCGTCCTCGAGTCGCCGGAGCGCGCCCTCGTGCCGGTGCACACGGTCGTCGCACCCGCCCACGAGGGGAAGGGCATCGCCGGCTCCCTGGCCCGCGAGCTCTACGCCGTCGCCGGGCGCGAGGGCGTCCCCGTCGCACCGCTGTGCCCCTATGTCGTCAAGTGGGCCGAGCGGCACCCCGACGAGGCCCCGGCGGCCGACCCGGAGCTGCTGCGCGCGGGGAAGGACTGGGTCCGGGCACACCCGGACCGCTTCTGAGCCCGGCGGGCGGCCGGGCCGTGCTCGCACTCCTGCACACCTCACCCGTCCACGTGCCCGTCTTCGACGCCTTGCGCGACGAGGACCACCCCGGCCTGGTACTGCGGCACTCGGTCGCCGAGCACCTGCTGACCCGGGCGCGGGCCGGAGGTCCCGGCGCGGTCGCGGACGACGTGCGGGCGAGGGTGCTGGAGGCCGTCGCCGACGGTGCCCGGGCCGTGCTGTGCACCTGCTCGACCCTCGGCGCCGTCGCCGAGGCGTGCGCGGAGGAGGCCGGCGTGCCCGTCCTCAGGGTCGACCGGCCGATGGCGGCCGCGGCCGTGGCCACGGGTCCGCGCGTCGTCGTCCTCGCCGCCCTGGAGAGCACCCTCGCGCCGACGGAGGCCCTGGTCGAGGAGGAGGCCCGCCGCGCAGGCCGCCGCGTGACGGTGCGCGCCCTGCTGGTCGAGGATGCCTGGGACCGCTTCCTGGCGGGCGACACGGCCGCGTACGTACGCCGCGTCGCGAGCGCCGCCGACGCGGTCACCGGCGCCGACGTCGTCCTCCTCGCCCAGGCGTCCATGGCCCCGGCCGGACGCCTCACGGCGACTCGCACCCCGGTCCTCTCCAGCCCCCGCCCGGGCCTGGCGGCGGGCGCGGAGGCAGCGAACGCGGCGGCGGGGAACGCGGTGGCGGCGGGCCCCGCCCCCAGTCGTGCGACGGGAGGCAGCCCGGGCATGGCCGGGAGGGCGGGGGTCCGCCACCTGGCCCCTCCCCGTCCTGCCGGCGAGTGACTGGGGACGCGGCCGCCGGGTAGGCGGGGGAGTAGTCCAGAGCCGAAGTCGACCGACTGGCCGGAGGACATCCGCCATGACGAACCCGTATCCGGACCCCGTTCCGCCGGGCCCCACTCCGGGACCCACCCCCGGCCCGGACCCCTCGCCCCCCGAGCCCCAGCCCCACCCGGTCCCGCCCCCGGAACCGCCCCCGGGCCCCGAGCCGACGCCCCCCGAGCCCCACCCGGTCCCGCCGCATCCGGGGCCGCCCCCGACGCCCGGGCCGCCCCCTGCTCCGGGGCCGCCGCCCACCCCTCCGGCTCCGGGGCCGCCCGAGCCCCCGCCGTCCCCGATCCCGCCGGGCCCCGAACCCGTACCGAACCCCGAGCCCGGCCCCCCGCTGAGCTGACGACCCCGCACGCACGGGGCGGCACAAGGGCGGTGGACAGGCCGTCGGGCCGTCCACCGCCCCGTCCTCGTGCGGCAGCGGCGCCTACGCCCGCACCTCCGACCGGTCCCCGCCCCACAGCGTGTGGAACGAGCCCTCGCGGTCCGTGCGCCGGTAGGTGTGCGCGCCGAAGTAGTCGCGCTGCCCCTGGGTGAGCGCCGCCGGGAGGCGCTCCGCGCGCAGGGCGTCGTAGTAGGCGAGCGCCGCGGCGAAGCCCGGAGTCGGTACGCCCTGGCGGGTCGCGGCGACCAGGACCTCGCGCCAGTCGTCCTGCGCGTCGGTGATCTCCCGGGCGAACGTCTCGTCGGACAGCAGGCTCGGCAGGTCGGCGCGGGCGTCGTAGGCGGCGCGGATGCGGTCCAGGAAGGCCGCGCGGATGATGCAGCCGCCGCGCCAGATCGCGGAGACGGCACCGAGGTCGATGTCCCAGCCGTACTCCTCGCTGCCCGCGGCGATCTCGTGGAAGCCCTGCGTGTACGACACGATCTTCGACGCGTACAGCGCCTGCTCCACGCGGTCCGCGAAGGCCCCGGCCTCCGTCTCGCTCAGCGGCGTGGCCCGGGGACCGGCGAGCCCGCGCGAGGCCTCCCGCAGCGCCGCGTGACCGGACAGCGAGCGGGCGAAGACGGCCTCCGCGATGCCGGACACCGGGACGCCCAGGTCGAGGGCGATCTGCACGGTCCAGCGGCCCGTGCCCTTCTGCTCCGCCCGGTCCACCACCACGTCCACGAACGGCCGGCCGGTGGCCGCGTCCACGTGGGAGAGCACCTCGGCCGTGATCTCGATCAGGTACGAGTCCAGCCGCCCCCGGTTCCAGGTGCGGAAGATCTCCGCGATCTGCGCGGGGGAGTAGCCGGCGACGTCGCGCAGCAGCTGGTACGCCTCACCGATCAACTGCATGTCGGCGTACTCGATGCCGTTGTGCACCATCTTCACGAAGTGCCCGGCTCCGTCGGGGCCGACATGGGTCACGCAGGGCGCCCCGTCGGCCGCCTTCGCGGAGATCTTCTCCAGCATCGGGCCCAGGGACTCGTACGACTCCTCGGAGCCGCCCGGCATGATGCTCGGCCCGTTGAGCGCGCCCTCCTCACCGCCGGAGATGCCGGTGCCGACGAAGTGGATGCCCTTGTCCCGCAGTTCGCGCTCGCGGCGCCGAGTGTCGACGAAGTGGGCGTTGCCGCCATCGATGATCATGTCACCGGGCTCCAGGAGCGGGGCGAACTCCTCGATCACCGCGTCCGTCGGCTCGCCGGCCTTCACCATGATCACCAGCCGTCGCGGGCGTTCCAGCGCGGCCACGAACTCCTTGGCCGTCTCGGCGGCGACGAAGCTGCCCTCGTGCCCGAACTCCTCGACCAGCGCGTGGGTACGCGCCGCCGTCCGGTTGTGCACCGCGACCGTATAGCCGTTGCGGGCGAAGTTGCGCGCGAGGTTGCGGCCCATGACCGCGAGACCCGTGACGCCGATCTGCGCTGAACTGCTCATTGCGTTGCTCCTAGTGACGTCGGTATCGGTGCTGCCGGTCGGTGGCCGCCGGACGTGCCATCGCCCATCCTGACGTGCCGCTTCCCCGCACGCACGCGCGGGTCGTACAGGACACCGCGCAGGCAGATACGCGCCACGGCCCCGCCCTGCTCAGCGCCCCCACCCGTCGTCCACCGGCGCCTGCTCCCTCCGCCCCTCGATGCCCGCTCCCGCCGTCCCTCGCCGACGGCGCCCCGGCCCCGGGCTGCTCGACGCCCGCGCCCCGCGGCCCCTCCGACACGCGCCCCACGCCCGCCCGCGCACACGCCGCCCGGCGGGGGCACCCCAGGCGCAACCCAACGAAGAATCCCGGCCACTTGGCGCATCCGGGCGGCCGAGAGGCGTCTTGTCACGGCCGGTTCGCGGCGCTTACTTTTGCCCCTCCTGACGCATTGTCGAGGGGGGCTCCATGGCCGTGCGCGGCCGGCACCGCCGGTATCAGCCGAACAGGATCAACCGTGCCTCACTCACCGTCACCGCGGGCGGTGCGGGGATGGCGCTCCCGTTCATGGGAACCGGCGCCGCACAGGCGGCCGACGTGGACACGTGGGACAAGGTCGCCGCCTGTGAGTCCAGCAACGACTGGAACATCAACACCGGCAACGGCTTCTACGGCGGGCTCCAGTTCACCCGGTCCACCTGGGAGGCGTACGGCGGCACCCGGTACGCGCCGCGCGCGGACCTCGCCACCAAGGACCAGCAGATCGCCGTCGCCGAGAAGGTGCTCGACGGGCAGGGCCCCGGCGCCTGGCCGGTGTGCTCGGTGCGGGCCGGGCTGACCCGCGGCGGCGAGACCCCCGACATCCGGCCGGCCGGCGACCGGGGCGACCGCTCGGCAGGGAAGAGCGGCAAGAGCGGCAAGGCAGCCGACGGGGACGGCCGCAGGAGCGGCCGGACCTCCGTGGAGGACGTGAAGCCGCACACCACACCCCAGTCCCGCGCGGGCCGTGCCGAGATGTACACCGTGGTCCGCGGCGACACCCTCTCCACCATCGCGGAGGACGAGCGCGTCCGGGGCGGCTGGCGCGGCCTGTACGACGCCAACCGGGCGACCGTGGGCGCCGATCCCGACCTGATCGTCCCGGGCCAGCGGCTCGCCCTGCCCGACGGCACTGCCACGAGCCGCCCCCTGCCGAAGCCCGCCGGGAAGAAGGCGAAGGCACCGGCGAGGAAGGCGTCCGAGGCACCCGCGAAGCCGGCCGAGGCACCCGCCAGGAAGGGTGCCGCGGACCGTGAGGAGGACCGCGCGGACCGCGCCGCGAAGGGCGGCTCGCTGGTCGCCCCGGTGGCCGCCCCTCTCGGCACGCCGTACCACAAGGCAGGATCGGCCTGGTCGAAGGGCTACCACACCGGGGTCGACTTCCCCGTGCCGACCGGCACCACCGTGAAGTCGATCGCCGCGGGCAGCGTCGTCAGCGCCGGCTGGGAGGGGTCATTCGGTTACCAGGTGCTGATCCGGCACACCGACGGCCGCTACAGCCAGTACGCCCACCTCTCCGCGATCTCCGTCAGGAGCGGGCAGTCGGTCGGCGCGGGCCAGCGGATCGGTCGCTCCGGCTCGACCGGCAACAGTTCGGGCCCGCATCTGCACTTCGAGGTGCGGACGGGGCCCGGTTTCGGCTCGGACATCGACCCGGTGGCCTATCTGAGAGCGGGCGGAGTCAGACTCTGACGCCCACCGGCCCACCGGGTCCGCGGGCGTCAGGATTTGATGCGCATCCGGTGCCGGTCCGCGGCCGGCACCGGGACGTACGGGCCGCCGTAGAAGGGCGCGTAGGACACCAGCGGCAGGACCGGCGTCGACTCGTGCGGCGCGGCCGGCGAGGGTACGGGCGCCGCGGCCGCCAGACGTACGTCCGCCGGCAGTTCGAGCGCCGCCAGCAGCTCTTCGGCGGGGTCGGGAACCACCCCGTCGGCCGTCGGCGGCTTCGCCACGGGCACCGCCTCGAAGACCGGGTCGCCCGTCTCCGCCTCGGACACCGGCTCCGGCACCGCGGACCCGGCCGCCGGGACGGCTTCCGGTGCGGCATCCTGCGCCTGCTCCCGGGCCAGCCGCTCCGTCGTCAGCAGGATCAGTCCGCCCGCCGCCACCACGCCGCAGCTGAGCGCCAGCGCCGTGCCGGTCGCCCCGTAGCGGAACGTCTCACCGAACATCGTGATGCCGACCGCCGCCGCCACCACCGGGTTCACGACCGTCAGCGTCGCGAGCGGCGCCGCGAGTCCGGCGCCCCGGTAGGAAGCCTGGGACAGCAGCATGCCGGCCGTGGCCAGTACGCCGATCACCGCGAGCGACGGCAGGTCCGCCACCGAGACCCCGCCGGTCCAGTCGACCGCGACGGTCTTCGTGAAGACGGACGACATGCCGAACGCCACTCCGGACGCCGTGGCCAGCAGGATGCTGCGCACCGCGGGGTGCCGGTGCGCCGCGCGGGCGGCGATCATCAGCGTCACGACCGCGCCGGCCGTGGTCACCGCGGCCGCGATCCGCTGCGCCGTGTCCAGCGACTGGGCGTCGGACGCGCCTACCAGGGAGAGCAGGCCCGCAAGACCCACGGTCGCCATGATCGCGCCCCGCCAGGCGGTCGCCCCGGCCCTGCGCCCGACGAACAACGCCGCCATGGGCAGCGCGAAGACGATGGTCAGGGCTCCCAGGGGCTGGACCAGGCTCAGCGGGCCGTAGGCGAGCGCCACCACGTGCAGGAGTCCGCCGAGGCCGTTGAGCGCGACCGCCGCCCACCAGCCGGGCCGGCGCAGGGGCGCGTACTGTTCGCCGGGAGAGGTGAGCGCGACCTGTTCCTGCACGATCGCCCCGCCCGCGTACGCCACCGCGGACACGAACGACAGCAGCACGGACAACGCGAGGGCGCTCATCGGCTGCTCCTCTGCGTGAGGCCGGGGCGCTGGGCCCGGCGCGGCGAAAGGTCGGCTTCCATAACCAACACCATGCCGTGTCCGGATGTTCCCGTCGTCGTCCCTGAGCACTCAATGAGTCCTACTGCCGATGGAGTACGACGACCCCCCGGTCATCCCCAGGGTGGGTGCCGCGGGGCGGAGGGTCCCTGACGGCGCCCCCTAGGGGTCTTGGTACTACTGCACTCCGTGGACCGTGAACACCCCCCAACTCCCGAACCCGGCCGCGCTCCCGGCTCCCGTCCCGATCCCGGCTCCCGTCCCGATCCCGGCCCCGGGCCCGACCCGGATCTCGCCGCGCTGCGCCCGCTCGGCGGGTTCTTCGTCCTGCGCACGGCGGGCGCGGCCGGACGGCCCCTGCCCACCCTCGCACAGGTATACGGCGCCGAGCCGCCGGGCGTTCACGGGGACGCCCTGGGCTCCCGGGTGGCCGCGGTCGCCCGCTCCCTGCGCGCCCCCGAGGCGCGGGTCGCCGCCTCCGTGGCCCACCAGGGGCTCGCCGCCCGCCTGTGGTCCGTGACGCTGGGCTGCGCCGCCCGGTACGGGACGGTCCCCGACCTCGACCCCCGTCTACTGCGCTGGGACCCCGGGGCGAGCGCCCCCGACGACCTGTGGCTGACCGGAGTGCGCCCGCTGCCCGCGGACGCGGGCACCGTCGCCGACCTCGTCCTGCACGGGCACCTCGCCCCCCTCGCGGCGGCCCTGCGCTCCCGCCACCGTCTCGCCCCGGGGCTGCTGCGGGGCAACGCGGCCTCCGCCCTGGTCGCCTCCGCCCGGCAACTGGACCGCTGGGCGGGCGCCCACGGACGGGCCGACGCCGGCGCCCGGGCCCTCGCCCTGGCCCGCGAACTGCTCGCCCACCCGCTGCTCGAGGGCGCCGGAACCGGCCCGCTCACCGCCTTCCGCCGCCGCAGTTGCTGCCTGTACTACCGGGTCCCCGGCTCGGGCGTCTGCGGCGACTGCTGCCTCGCACGGCCGCCCCGCCCTTCCCCACGCGCCCCATCTGGGTGACCATGAGGGGAACGGCCGTTCAGACAGGGGGTTCACGGGTGCGAGTGGGACTGCTGACCCGGGAGTACCCCCCGGACGTGTACGGCGGCGCGGGTGTCCACGTCGAGTTCCTGGCCCGGGAGCTGCGCCCGCTGGTGGACCTGGAGGTCCACTGCTGGGGCGAGGGCCGCGCGGACGGCGTGCTGCGCCACCGCCCCTGGTCCGCGCTCGACGGCTCCAACGACGCCCTGCGCACCTTCTCCGTGGACCTCGCCATGACGGCCGCACTCGAGGGCAGCGAACTCGTCCACTCCCACACCTGGTACGCCAATCTCGGCGGGCACCTCGCCAAGCTGCTGTACGGCGTGCCGCACGTGATGACCGCCCACTCCCTGGAGCCGCTGCGCCCCTGGAAGGCCGAGCAGCTCGGCGGGGGCTACGCGCTGTCGGGCTGGGCCGAGCGCACCGCGATCGAGGCCGCCGACGCGGTGATCGCCGTCTCCGGCGCCATGCGCGAGGACATCCTCGGCTGCTACCCGGCGCTGGACCCCGCCCGGGTGCACGTGGTGCACAACGGCATCGACACGAGCCTGTACCGACCCGACCCCGGCACCGACGCCCTGGACCGCGTCGGCCTGGACCGCTCCCGCCCCTACGTGCTGTTCGTCGGCCGGATCACCCGGCAGAAGGGCGTGCCCCACCTGCTGCGGGCGGTGCGCGGCATCGACCCGGCCGCCCAGGTCGTGCTGTGCGCCGGGGCCCCGGACACGCCCGAGATCGACCGGGAGTTCCGCGAACTGTACGAGGAGCTGAGCCGGGTCCGGAAGGGCGTGCACTGGATCCCGCAGATGCTGCCGCGCCCCGAGGTGATCCAGCTGCTCACCCACGCCGCCGTGTTCGTCTGCCCGTCGGTGTACGAGCCGCTCGGCATCGTCAACCTGGAGGCGATGGCCTGCGGCACGCCCGTGGTGGCCTCCCGGGTCGGCGGTATCCCCGAGGTCGTGGAGGACGGCGTCACCGGGCTGCTCGTGGACATGGACGACGACTTCGAGGCAGGCCTCGCGCATGCGCTCGACTCGGTTCTCGACGACCCGAAGGCCGCCCGGCGGATGGGCGCCACGGGACGGGAACGGGCGGTCGGCGAGTTCGGCTGGGACGCGGTGGCCCGCCGTACCGTCCGGCTCTACGAGGAGATCCTCGAACAGGCTTAGCCGGCCCCGACCGGGGCAGGGATGGGGAAATTCTGCGTGAGGGGAGCGGCCATGCGTCGTGGGGGTCCTTCGGTCCTGGGAATCGTGCTCGCGGGTGGCGAGGGCAAGCGTCTGATGCCCCTCACGGCGGACCGCGCCAAACCGGCGGTCACCTTCGGCGGCACGTACCGCCTGGTGGACTTCGTGCTGTCCAACCTCGTCAACGGCGACATCCTGCGCATCTGCGTGCTGACGCAGTACAAGTCGCACTCGCTGGACCGGCACATCACCACCACCTGGCGGATGTCCAGCCTGCTCGGCAACTACGTCACCCCGGTGCCGGCCCAGCAGCGCCTCGGTCCGCGCTGGTACCTGGGCAGCGCCGACGCGATCCTCCAGTCGCTCAACCTGATCTACGACGAACGGCCGGAGTACGTCGCCGTGTTCGGAGCCGACCACGTCTACCGCATGGACCCGCGCCAGATGCTCGCCCAGCACATCGAGAGCGGCGCGGGCGTCACGGTGGCCGGGATCCGGGTGCCGCGCGCGGAGTCCTCGGCCTTCGGGGTGATCACCCCGGGTTCGGACGGCCAGAGGGTGGAGGGCTTCCTGGAGAAGCCCGCGGACCCGCCCGGCCTCGCCGACGATCCCGAGTGCGTGTTCGCCTCCATGGGGAACTACGTCTTCACCACCAAGGCCCTGATCGAGGCGCTGCAACGGGACGCGGAGGACGAGAACTCGGTCCACGACATGGGCGGTTCGATCCTGCCCCAGCTCACCGAGCGCGGCGAGGCCGCCCTGTACGACTTCAGCGCCAACCACGTCCCCGGCGAGACCAGCCGGGACCAGGGCTACTGGCGGGACGTCGGCACGCTGGACGCGTACTACGAGGCGCACATGGACCTGATCGCCGAGCGGCCGGCGTTCAACCTGTACAACCGCCAGTGGCCCGTCTACACCCACTCCGGCCAGCTCTCGCCCGCCCGCTTCAACGCCGGTGGCATGGCGAGCGAGTCCATCATCAGCGCCGGCTGCCTGATCCGGGGCCAGGTCACCCGGTCCGTGCTGTCACCGGGTGTGGTGGTCGACCCGGGGGCGGTGGTCCAGGGCTCGGTGCTGCACGACAACGTGCACATCGGGCGGGGCGCGGTCGTGCGCGGTGCCGTCCTGGACAAGAACGTCGAGGTGCCGCCCGGCGCGACGATCGGCGTCAACCCGCAGCGGGACGCGGAGCTCTACACGGTGTCCAAGGGCGGCGTCATCGCCCTGGGCAAGGGGCAGCGCGTGCTGTAGGGCGCGCCGTCATGGGGCCCCGGCCGGGTGCGCGAGACCGCCGGGGCCTTTGACATGTCCCTGGACGGGCGACGGAATCCGTGCTGTTATGTCGCGCTGTGTTCAAGGCAACGTTGTTCCGGGCGAGTACGGGCGCGACACCGTGAGCGGTCCCCCCGGCGGCCCGCAGCCGTCCGGGTGGTGTTCGTCACCCGACGAGGACCCGACGCACCGATGTGACCACGTCAGCCCTGAGCCCCGTCTCCCCCCGCCGGCCCGCCGGGGGGAGACGGGACTTCATCTGCTGTTAACTGAGCGTAGCGAGATCGTACTTGACCGTAATCGGGTGAGGGCGATTGACTGCTGTCCATCCGTCATCGACGCGAGGCAAGCCCTTGAACGCAGACCTGCTCGCCCCTCTCGACCTGGCGTTCTGGAACATCGAGTCCGCCGCCCACCCCATGCACCTCGCGGCCCTCGGCGTCTTCCCGGCCGGCTCGCCCAATGCGGGCGCCCACGCGGCCGACCTGCTCGCCGCCCGAGCCGCGGCCGTGCCCGGACTGCGGATGCGCATCCGCGACGTGTGGCAGCCGCTCGCTGCGCGGCCGTCGCTGCTGCGCCGCCCGTGGCCGCCGCTCGGCGAACCGCTCGCCTCTGTGCTGCGCCGCCCGCTCGCCTTCGGCGGTGCCGCACGGGAGCCCGACCCCGGCTTCGACCCCGCCGACCACGTACGGCTGCACGACCCCGCCGCCGACTTCCACGCCGCGGCCGGGCGGCTCATGGAGCGCCAGCTGGACCGCTCCCGGCCGCCGTGGGAGGCCCACGTTCTGCCGGGGGAGGACGGCGCCTGCTTCGCCGTGCTGTTCAAGTTCCACCACGCCCTCGCCGATGGACTGCGCGCCCTCACCCTCGCCGCCGCCCTGATGGACCCCATGGACCTGCCCGCCCCCCGGCCCGGCCCGACCGAGCCGGAACGCGGGCTGCTCCCCGACGTGCGCAGGGTGCCCGAACTCGTCCGCGGCGCCCTGTCCGACGCGGGCCGGGCCCTGGACATCGGCGCCTGCGTCGCCCGCTCCACCCTCGCCGCGCGCAGCTCGCCCGCGCTCGCCTGCCTGCCCAGCGGCACCCGCCGCACCGCCGGGGTGGTGGCCGACCTCGACGACGTGCACCGGATCCGCAAGTCCGCCGGCGGCACCGTCAACGACGTGCTGATCGCGGTCGTCGCCGGTGCCCTGCGCCGCTGGCTGGACGAGCGCGGCGACGGCAGCGAGGGCGTGTCGCCGCGCGCGCTCATCCCCGTCTCCCGGCGCCGCCCGCGCACCGCCCACCCCCAGGGCAACCGGCTCTCCGGCTACTTGATACGGCTCCCCGTCGACGAGCAGGATCCGCTCGCCCGCCTCGACCTCGTCCGCATCGCCATGGACCGGAACAAGGAGGCGGGCCCCCACCGGGGCGCGGGCGCGGTCGCCCTGCTCGCCGATCACGTACCGCCGCTCGGCCACCGGCTCGGCGGACCGCTGGTCGGCCAGGCCGCCCGGCTCTGGTTCGACGTCCTGGTCACCAGCGTCCCGCTGCCCGGCTTCGGCCTGCGGCTCGGCGGCAACCCGCTCGGCGCGGTCTTCCCGCTGGCGCCCCTGGCTCCCGGGCACTCCCTCGCGGTCGCCGTCTCCACCTACCGCGGGCGCGTTCACTACGGGCTGGTCGCCGACGCGGCGGCCGTCCCGGACCTCGATCTGCTCGCCCGTTCCGTGTCGGAGGAGGTCCAGGCGCTGCTCACCGCCTGCGATCCCTGAGGCCGCGGGTTTGGTGCTGCGGCCCGGCGCTCCGTAAAATCCCCCGTTCGACAGTGGGCGCGTACGGAGCGCCGCGACGGCACACCAGGAAACGGCGACGGCGATGACGGTGACAGAGAACGGCCCCGAGGCCACGGACGCGGTGGCACACGGGCCCGGCATCGACCCGGAGCGGCTGGCCGTCTGCCTCGGCGTGCTGGAGGAACTCGACAAGCTCGACGTCGACCACCCGGACGCGATCCTGGTCCGCCGGGCCACCTCGCACCTCTACCGCACCGTCAAGCAGCGCCGCCGCCAGGAACGCCGCGCCGCCAAGACCGCCCACGACCGCGCGGTCACCGAGGCCACCGCCACCGGCTCCGCCGAGCGCATCGACGACGAGACGGAAGGCATCCTGCCCTCCTCGCGCGTCGCGCCCGGCCGGATCGCGGGGATACTCCAGCGCCCCCGCTCCTGCTACGTCTGCAAGACCCGCTACGTCGAGGTCGACTACTTCTACCACCAGCTCTGCCGGCGGTGCGCCGCCGAGAACCGCGCCCGCCGCGACGCCCGCACCGACCTCACCGGCAAGCGGGCACTGCTCACCGGCGGCAGGGCCAAGATCGGCATGTACATCGCGCTGCGACTGCTGCGCGACGGCGCCCACACCACGATCACCACCCGGTTCCCCAACGACGCCATCCGCCGCTTCAAGGCCCAGCCCGACAGCGACGAGTGGATCCACCGGCTGAAGATCGTCGGGATCGACCTGCGCGACCCGGCCCAGGTCGTCGCGCTCGCCGACTCGGTGGCCGCCGCGGGACCGCTGGACATCCTGATCAACAACGCCGCCCAGACCGTGCGCCGCTCCCCGCAGGCCTACAGCGAGCTGGTCACCGCCGAGTCGGCCCCGTTGCCGGCCGGTGAGCTGCCCGCCGCCGAGGTCATCGGCACCTTCGGCTCCGGCGCGGTCGCCCAGCTCCCGGTCGCCGGCGGTGGTGCGCTGACCGCCCAGGACGTCACCGACCTCGCCCTGGTGTCCGGCTCGGCCTCCCTGGAACGCATCGCCGCGGGCACCGCGATCGACGCCGGCGGTCTCGTCCCCGATCTGCACGACACCAACAGCTGGGTGCAGACCGTGGAGGAGGTCACCCCGGTCGAGCTGCTCGAGGTGCAGCTGTGCAACTCGACGGCGCCGTTCCTGCTGATCAGCCGACTGCGCCCGGCCATGGCGGCCTCCCCGGCGAGGCGGACGTACATCGTGAACGTCTCCGCCATGGAGGGCGTGTTCGCCCGCGGCTACAAGGGTGCGGGGCATCCGCACACCAACATGGCCAAGGCCGCCCTGAACATGCTCACCCGCACCAGCGCCCAGGAGATGTTCGACAAGGACCGCATCCTGATGACGGCCGTCGACACCGGCTGGATCACCGACGAGCGGCCCCACCCCGACAAGGTCCGCCTCGCCGAGGCAGGTTTCCACGCCCCGCTCGACCTGGTCGACGGGGCGGCCCGGGTCTACGACCCGATCGTGCGCGGCGAGGCGGGCGAGGACCTGTACGGCGTCTTCCTGAAGGACTACGCGCCCGGCAAGTGGTGACGCCGGCGCGCCGTCAGCCGACCACCGGCGTTGGGGAGTTGCCGCTCCGACAGCAGTTCCAGCACGGTGCGCCAGTCCTCCAGCACCCCGGCGTCGAAACGGGCGGTGCGCGCCTCCTCGTCCGCCATCCGCAGGGCGAGCAGGTCGTCGGCGGACACGTCGCTCCGGAGATGCAGCCGGACCAGTCCGGCGACCCGTTCGCCGAGCAGAGCACGCACCGCCTGCGCCGCGTGCCCTGCGCCGTCGCCCGGCCACAGCAGCCGGCCCACGGGCCGTACCAGCCCCGCCACCTGGAGCTCCTTGTCCGCGGGGCGACCGCGACGGAGCAGCGCGGCGGTGCGCAGGGCGTGGTCGTGGGCGTCGACCGGAGGGCCACCGGACTCCGGGACGTCCCGCGTGCCGCGGCAGGCGTACAGCAGGTCCATCAGCTCCTCGACGCTGCGCAGTTCCATGCGCCGGTCCTCCCGGGAGACAGCCGTTGCCGTTCGGCAGCAGACCATGACGACCTTGCGGCCCGGCCAACGGGGCCTGAACTGGGCCATGACCATGCCGCCTTCTCGAAAACGTCGACGCCCATGTAGTCCGAAAGAGTGACTGCACCAAGAGGCATCAATAGTGAAATAGGAGCATATTGTGACCCGTTGAGAGCGATCCGACGCGCGATTGTTACGCTCCGTTTTCAGCCCCATCGAGCGGGGGCCCGCTCATCTGGTTAATCTGAAGCGGACGGACAGCAGAACGGGGTCCTACCCACACCCACGGTCCGTCATGGGACAAGCCGGTTCACAACGTCCTGCTCTCCCGCGAGTTACCGGCGCCACCGCGTCCGAACCGCTTTCGACCCAGTCCCGAGCGGACGTCGGACGCCAGGCGCGGCAGGACCGGCGCAGCACGTCCCTAGGGTGACCGACACATAAGGAGTGCGCGGTGACACCGGAGAAGACGAATCGCGATCAGCGCCCCAAGGAACGCCCGGAGCGCGCGGGCCGCCGGCCCGGGGAGCTCGGCAGCCTAGACGTGTGGGCCCGCTCGGCCCCGATCCGCCTCGCGGGCTACGAGGACGACCTCGCCGAGCCCCACATCCTCCCCAGCGTCGACTGACCCCCCTCCTTTCGTGATCGCCCCCGGCATGGGCGTGCGAGACTCACGCCCATGCCGATCAGAGAAGCGACCGCCGGCGACTGGCCGCACATCTGGCCGTTCTGGCACCGCGTCGTCGCCGCGGGCGAGACGTACACCTGGGACCCGGACACCTCCGAGGAGGACGCCCGGAACCTGTGGATGAACCCCGCGAAACGGGTCTACGTCGTCGAGGACGACGGCGGAGCCGTCGTCGGCTCCGCCTACCTCACCCGCAACTACGGCGGCCCCGCCGCCCGCATCGCCAACGCCGGCTTCATGGTCGACCCCCGCCACGCCGGCCGCGGCATCGGCCGCGCCCTCGCCGAGCACGTCCTCGCCGAAGCCGGGGCCGCCGGCTACCGGGGCATGGTGTTCAACGCGGTGGTCGAGACCAACCCGGCCGTGGACCTCTGGAAGTCCCTCGGCTTCACCGTCCTCGGGACCGTGCCCGAGGCGTACGAACACCCCCGGCACGGCCTCGTCGGGCTGCACATCATGTACCGGTCGCTGTGACCGGCGGCCCCGGACTCAGGGGCGCAGGTAGGGCCGGGTCATGATCTCCATGTTGTGGCCGTCCGGGTCGTCGAAGTAGGCGCCGCGACCGCCGAAGAGATCGTTGACCCGACCGGGCTCATGGTGGCCGGGGTCGGCGTAGTAGGTCACCCCGGCCGCCTCAAGGCGGGCGATCATCGCGTCGAACCGGTCCTCGGGCACGAGGAACGCGTAGTGCTGACCCTGGATCGGCTCGTCCCGCTTCTCGTAGTAGTCGAGGGTCACACCGTTGCCCAGGTCCACGGGAAGGAACGGGCCGAAGGGCGCTCCGACCTCCAGACCCAGGATCGTGGCGAGGAACTCCGCCGAGCTCCGCCGGTCGCTCGCGAAGACGACGGTGTGGTTCAAGTGGGCTGTCGTAGTGGGCAGTTCGACCGCGTGCGGGCGCTGCTGTGCTTCGGACATGGGATACGTCTCCGGGTTCGAGCCTGTTCGGGAAGCCGCGCGCAGGACGGGCGCGGCAGGAGGGAACGCAGAGAGGTGGGCGGGGCGCGGATGCCTCCCCGCACCCGGCCCGGCCGCGGGGGGCACACCCCCGGCGGCCTCACGCGGAGGCCGGGAGCGCCTCACATGTATGGCCCATGGCCGACCCGGCAGTCACCCGGCCGACCCTAGGACCCGGCCGTCGATCACGGCAACCGCGTTTTTCAGCCGCGCCCGTCCAGTGGCGCCGTCCGCCGCCACGGGTGCCGCCGCTCGATCTGCTCGGCCAGGTCCAGCAGCACCGCCTCCGACCCCGGCGGTCCCACCAGCTGCACCGCGCACGGCGCACCGGAGGGCAGCGTGCCGAAGGGGACGGCCATCGCCGGCCAGCCGGTGAGGTTCCACGGCGGCGTCAGCGGGGAGTACGCCGAGTTGACGAGCACATTGCGCAGCCAGCCCCGCTCGTGCCAGGGCGCCGCCTTCGGGGAGCGGCGGGCCAGCGCCGGGGTGAGCAGCACGTCGTACTCCGCGAAGAACGGCTCGAGCCGGTGACGCAGCCGCTCCCGGCCGGTGCCCCCGCGCACGAACCGTTCGCAGCGTCGGCCGATGGCCGCGTGCACCCGGGTGCGCCGGGCCAGCAGCCGCGCGTCGAGCCCCCGGGCGTCCGCAGCCGTGCCCGCAGTCCAGTGGGCCACCGCGGTCAGCCCCAGCGAGGCCGGGTACGGCGGATCGGCCCGCCGCACCTCGTGCCCGGCCTTCATCAGCACCGCCGCCGCCTCCCGCACGGCCGTCGCGTACGGCATGGAGACGGTGACGCCGGCCAGCGGGCTGCGCAGGGAGACGGCGATCCGCCGGGTGCCGGTCCCCGGGCGGCTCACGGACCCGGTGCCGGCCAGCACCGCGAGCATCAGGCGGGCGTCCTCGACGGTCGTGGCGAGCGGGCCGTTCTCCGACATGCCGAACCAGTCGCCCTCGCCGATGCCCGCGGGAACGACCGTACCGCCCGGCTTGACGGCGACGAGACCACAGTTGGCGGCCGGTATGCGCAGGGAGCCCATGCCGTCGTTGCCGAGGGCGATCGGCACCATCCCGGCCGCGACGGCGGCCGCGCTGCCGCCCGAGGAGCCGCCCGCCGTGCGCGTCGGGTCCCACGGGTTGCGGGCGGTGCCGTGGACGCCCTCGGTGGTACCGAAGACACACAGCTCCGGCACGTTCGTCAGCCCCACGACCACCGCACCCGCGGCCCGCAGCCGGGCCACCGTCTCGTGGTCCCGCTCGGCGGGAGTGTCCGGGGTCGCGGCGGAGCCGACGCGCATGCTCTCGCCGCGCACGGCCAGGTTGTCCTTGACCGCCACCGGGACCCCGGCCAGGGGCAGGTCGCCCAGGTCGGGACGCGCGGCCACCTCCTCGGCCTCGCTCAGCGCGGCGACGGCCCGGACCACGCGGAAGGCCCCGATCCGTCCGTCGAGCCGCCCGATCCGTGCGAGGTGCTCGGCGACCACCTCTCGCGGTGTGACCCGCTTCTCCCGGACGGCGGCGGCGATCTCGACGGCGGTCCGGCCGGCCCAACTGGTCAACTTCGGCTCCTCGGGGTGCGGGGACGGGCGGGCGTACTGGCGAGTACGTACGGAGAACTGTGCCTCGTGCGGGGACGCCGCGTCGAGATCGCGTAGCGGGACGCCCGGGAGCGGGGGCGCGGGTCGCGGCCGGGAGCGGGTGGGCCGGTGCCGGCCGCCGGTCGGAGCGGGCGGGCGTGGCGGCTCAGCGCAGGTGCCGGTCGAAGTGGGCCATCGTGACCTCCATGGACTCCCGCCACCGTGACCCGAAGGTGTGGCCCTCGCCTTCGTAGGTGCGCAGCTCGACGTCCTTGCCGGCCGCCCGGAACGCCGCGGCCGCCTCGCGGGACCACCTGAGCGGACAGGTTCCGTCCGCGGTGCCGTGGTGGATCAGGAGAGGCTCGGTCAGCCGGTCGGCGTGGGTCAGCGGGGACAACTGCCGCCAGAACTCCGGGTCGCTGTCGGGCGTGCCGTGGCGGGCCTCGATCTCGGCCACCACCGGGTCGCCGGAGCGCCGCTGGAAGTGGTCGAGGTTCTCCTCGGGGCGCGCGCTGACCGGCGCGTACACCACCGCCGCGTCGAACAGCCCGGGCGCCACCACCAGCGTGTTGTAGACCACCCCGCCGCCCATCGACCGGCCCAGCAGCCCGATGCGGTCGCCGTCGATCTCCGGGCGGCCGGCGGAGCGCAGCGCCATCGCGGCACCGATGACGTCCTCGGTGTAGCCGAGACGGAGGTTCACGTCGTTGTCCGGGTCCTTGTCCGAGCCGGCGTGGTTGCGGTAGTCGACGTGCAGGACGACGTGGCCGTTGCGGGCCAGCAGGTCCTGCTCGCGGGGCATGCCCTGGCCGGTCACGTACACGTCCGGGTCGATGTAGCCGTGCGCGAGCACCAGCGCCGGGAAGGGGCCGTCGCCCTCCGGGACGTTCATCACCCCGGAGATCGTCAGCCCATTGGCCTGGTACGTCACCGCGTACCGCGTGTAGGCGGAGGTGCGGGCGAGTACGGAGCCGAGCCGCAGACCGGACCCGGTGTGCTCGCGCGCGGCGAGGCCGGCGATCGACACCGGGTCGGCCGGGGACGGGGCCGGTGGGGGAGAGGTGCGGGGGCTCTCGGCCCCGGGACGCTCGGTGGCGGGGCGGCTCTCGGCGGTGGACGCGGGAGAGCGCCTCGGCACGGCGCCGTCCTCGCCGCCGGTGCAGTCGGCCGCTGCGAGGGCCAGCAGCAGTCCGGCGGCGGCACCGGCGGTGCCCCTCGGCCGCATGCGGCCATTGTCCCCCGGACGGCCGAAACGGGGAGAAGGACCGCCGACGACCGACATGCGGCCACGACCCGACCCGCCCCCTCCACGGCGCGGACCCCAACGGCGGCCCGGGCGCCACCACCGCCGTCCACGTCCGTCCCCGGCTGCGCGCTCCGCGCTTCCCCGCCCCCGAGACCGGCTTCCGCCCTTCGAACCGATGGTGCTGCGTGCACCCCGGCCGTGGCCACGGCCGGGGTGCACGCCACCGCCCGGAAGCCGGTCCGGGTCTCGGCGACGGACACGCCCAGGTCCGCGCGGGCCCGCCCCACGCGTCTACGACCTGTGAGCGGCCCGGGCCAGCCGGGTCGGCGGCAGGAACTCCCGCACGTACGTCCGATTCCAGCACGCGCCCGTCTCCCGCAGCTCCCGCCAGGTCGTGTACCGGTAGCGGAAGAGTCGGGCCCGGACGTAACGCGGCGGCGCGTCCGGCGGGAAAGGTGAACGACGCAGCAGCTTGAGCGTGTCGCGGTCGTTCTCGAGCAGCCGTTCCACCAGGGCGCCGAACCACGGCCCGGCGTACGCCGGCGACAGCGCGGCGAACCACATGAGCCAGTCGAGCCGCAGGTGGTAGGGGGCGTACTGGCGCGGCCAGCGGCGCGGATCGCCCGGCTTGCCCTTGAACTCGTACTCCCGCCAGTGCGAGTCCTCCCTCGGCACCTCGTCCGCGGTGCCCTCGACCACGACCTCGTAGCGCACCCGGCTGACGCTGCCGAACGCCCCGTAGGTGTTGACCAGGTGGAGGGGGTCGAAGGAGCGGTTCATCACCTGGCGGCGGGAGAGCATGTTGCGGACCGGCCGGTAACCGAGGCCGAACAGCAGCGCGGACACCCCGAGGACGACGACCACGTACCACAGCGGCGCGTCGGGGACGTCCGCCGGCGGCTCGCCCGGGAACCGGACCGCCGACAGGGCCAGCACGATCGTGATCCAGTTCAGCCAGGAGAAGTTGCCCGACAGCACCAGCCACAACTGGGTGACGATCATCAGCAGCGCGCCGGCCGTGGCGATCGGCTGCGGAGTGAACAGCAGGAACGGCACCGCGAGTTGGGTGACGTGATTCGCGGCCGCCTCGACGCGGTGCAGGGGCCGCGGCAGACGGTGGAAGAACCAGCTCAGCGGGCCGGGCATGGGCTGGGTCTCGTGATGGTGGTCCAGACAGGTCAGCCTGCGCCAGCACTCGTCGCCCCGCATCTTGATCAGTCCCGCGCCGAACTCCACCCGGAACAGCACCCACCGCAGCAGGAACAGCACCACGACCGGTGGGCCCACCTCGTCGTTGCCCAGCAGGACCGCGAGGAACCCCACCTCCAGCAGCAGCGACTCCCAGCCGAAGGCGTACCAGGTCTGCCCGACGTTCACGATCGACAGGTACAGCGCCCACGGCACGAGCCACAGCAGCATGCCGCCCCACAGCGGCAGCAGCGAGTCGAGCCCCGCCAGCAGCGCCGCCGACACCGCGCAGCCGGTCCACGCGCAGCCCGCGAAGAACCGGTCCGAGTAGTGGGCGTGGAACAGGCTCGGCGACCGGCGGAAGGGCACGCGCTCCACGAACCGGGGCACCGGCAGCATCCCGCGCTCGCCCATCAGCGCACGGAACTGGAGCGCCGCCGTCAGGAACGCGACCAGGTACAGGGCGGCCAGCGCCCGCTGGAAGACCAGCCGGCTCAGCCAGTAGTCGGATGCGATGAACCATTCCACGGCCGTGCGCTCCCTTCTCCATTGTCGCCGCCCCACCCGCTGACCCGCGCATACCACCTCGCGGATTGTGCAACCCGCGTGAGTGAAGTGGGGTGAAGCCGCGCCCATCCCGGGAATCCCGCCGGCGCGACGCATCCCCGGCGGCCCCACCGGCGTCTTCTTCGCCGAGGGCGCGCTGTGCCGGGCGGTGCACGCGCCCCGGCGCAGCGGTCGTGGAATCGGACGAATCCTGGCAAGGTGGGGCCCATGGCTGATCGGGGAGCGAGCGCCCTGTCACTCCCGGACGACTGGCCGGACCACCCGGACCCGATCCTGGCGCTCAACCGCATGGGCAGCTTCGACTGGGACCTGGACTCCGGCGTGATGCAGATGGACGCCCAGGCCCGCGAGATCTTCGACGTGCGCCCCGACGAGTACGACGACCGCCCCGAGACCCTGGCCAAGAGGGTCCCGTCCGGTGAGGCCCTGCGGCTGGACGCCGCCGTCTCCCACGCCCTGAAGGACGGCAGCGAGAACTACGGCGCCTACTTCCGGGTCCGCCGCCGCGACGGCACCCTGCGCTGGACACACACCCAGGGCTACATCCGCCGCGACGACACCGGCAGGCCCCGCCGGATCATCGGCATCGTCCGCGACGCCACCGAGGAGCTCAGCGAGAGCGAGGCGCGGCGCGAGCAGGCCGCCGAGGAGGACGCCCGCCGCAAGCAGACCAACATCGTCCAGCTGACCACGGCCGCCCTCGCCCACGCCCGCACCGTGCAGGACGTCATCGACGCCCTCAAGGACACCCACGGCCTCACCCACCTGGGCGCCACCAGCCTCGTGATGGGCCTGGTCGAGGCGGGGCGGATCCGGCTGATCGCCGAGGGACCGGCCGGCAGCTTCGTGCCCGGCACCCGCGTCACCCGGATAGACGAGCCGTACCCTATGAGCGAGGCGGTACGGACCCTCAGCCCGTGCTTCATCGAGTCGCCGGAGGAGTTCGCCGAGCGCTACCCGCTGCTGTGGCCGCACATCACCGGCCTGGACATCACCTCCGCGGCCTATCTGCCGCTCATCGTCCAGGCCCGCCCGATCGGCGCCATGGGCCTGCTCTACAGCGACCGGCGCGGTTTCACCCCCGAGGAGCGCAACATCCTCGTCGCCCTCGGCAGCAGCATCGCCCAGAGCCTGCAGCGCGCCATGTTCTACGAGCAGGAGATGGACCTCGCCCAGGGGCTCCAGCAGGCCATGCTGCCGCGCACCATCCCCAGCGTGCCCGGCGCCGACGTCGCCGTCCGCTACCGCGCGGCCGCCATCGGCGGCACCGTCGGCCGGGACATCGGCGGCGACTGGTACGACCTGATCCCGCTGCCCGGCAACCGGGTCGGGGCCGTCATCGGCGACGTTCAGGGCCACGACACGCACGCCGCCGCCGTCATGGGCCAGTTGCGCATCGTGCTGCGCGCCTACGCCGCCGAGGGACATCCGCCGGCCACGGTCATGGCCCGGGCCTCCGTCTTCCTGCACGAGCTGGACACCGACCGCTCGGCGACCTGCCTGTACGCGGAGGCCGACCTGTCCACCGGTGTGCTCCAGATGGTGCGGGCCGGCCACATCGACCCGCTGGTGCGGCGCACCGACGGCACCTGCCGGCGCGTGTGCGTGCCCGGTGGCCTGCCGCTCGGTCTGTCCGCCGAGTTCGGGCAGCTCGACTACCCGGTCGGCACCATGGAGCTCGACCCCGGCGACACCCTGCTGCTGTGCACCGACGGTCTGGTCGAGCGGCCCGGGGCCGACCTCGACGACGGCATGGAGACGCTCTCCGCGCTGGTCGCCGCGGGCCCGGACGACGTACGGGAACTCGCCGACCGGCTCATCGTCGTCGCCGAGGAGCGCGGCGGCGACGACGACGTGGCACTGCTCCTGCTGCGACGCCGGGAACTGGACAGCCCTCGCGCGGGCGGACGGCTCCAGCAGCACGTGGCCCCCGGTGATCCCGAGGCGCTCTCCGGGGCACGGCGCATGATCCGCGCCGCCGTCGGCGCCTGGGGCGCCCGGGACCGCGCCGACGAGGTGGAGCTGGCCGCCGACGAGCTGGTCACCAACGCCCTGATGCACACCGAGGGCGCCGCGGTCGTCACCCTCAGGGCCCTCACCGGCAGCGACCGGCGGCTGCGCGTGGAGGTCGAGGACTCCTCCAGCGCCCTGCCCCGGCGCCGTGAGGCGGGGGACTCGGGAGTCTCCGGCCGGGGACTGCTCCTGGTCGAGGCCCTGTCGGACGTCTGGGGTGTGGAGGCGCGCGGCGGCGGCAAGTGCGTGTGGTGCGAGTTCGTGGTGGCGAGGCCGTCGTGAGCGGGTGCGGCGGGCGCGGACCTCAGCGTGTTGTGCGGCGGATGCGGACCTGAGCCTGTGCGGCGGATGCGGACTTGAGCCTGTGCGGCGGATGCGGACCTGAACACCGCGCCCCCGGGTGGCACTCTGGACGTATGCCGGAACTGCCCGAGGTCGAGGCGCTCAAGGACTTCCTGACCGAGCACCTCGTCGGCCGTGAGATCGTCCGTGTGCTGCCCGTGGCGATCAGCGTCCTGAAGACCTACGACCCGCCCCTCACGGCCGTCGAGGGCCACGAGGTCACCGCCGTGCACCGGTACGGCAAGTTCCTCGCCCTGGAGACCGGCGGCGGCCCGTACCTGGTCACCCACCTGGCCCGGGCGGGCTGGCTGCACTGGAGGGACCGCCTGCCCAGCGGCCCGCCCCGCCCCGGCAAGGGCCCCCTCGCGCTGCGCGTCGCCCTCGAGACCGGCGCGGGTTTCGACCTCACGGAGGCCGGCACGCAGAAGCGTCTCGCGGTACACGTCGTGGCGGACCCCCACGAGGTCCCCGGCGTGGCCCGGCTGGGTCCGGATCCGCTGGCGGAGGACTTCGACGAGCGGCGCTTCGCGGAGCTGCTGTCCGGTGAACGCCGGCAGCTGAAGGGTGCCCTGCGGGACCAGAGCCTGATCGCGGGCGTCGGGAACGCCTACAGCGACGAGATCCTGCACGCCGCCAGGATGTCCCCGTTCAAACTGGCCGCGTCGCTCAGCGAGGACGAGACCGCGCGCCTGTACGCGGCCCTGCGCGGCACGCTCACGGAGGCGGTGGAACGCTCGCGGGGGCTGGCCGCCGGCCGGCTGAAGTCCGAGAAGAAGAGCAGCCTGAGAGTCCACGGCCGCACGGGGGAGCCGTGCCCCGTGTGCGGGGACACGGTCCGCGAGGTCTCCTTCAGCGACTCCTCGCTCCAGTACTGCCCGAGCTGCCAGACCGGCGGCAAACCCCTGGCCGACCGCAGGCTCTCCCGCCTCCTCAAGTGAGCGCCCGGCTCCGGTGGGCTTCACTCCCTCGCGCGGGTTCGCCGGACGGGGCTCCGCACGCCGGGGGCGGCGGGTCGAGGGGAGTGCGTGCTGCCGACGGCCCGCCGGAGGGACTCCGGGTCAGCGCGGGGTCAGCGTGACCAGGTGTTCGCCGTCCGCCGTGCGGACCTCGTAGCGGGCGATGTCCTCCGGGTGCATCGCCGAGCCGCCGTTCATCGTGTTGGGGCGGGCGTCGTGGTGGGGCACGGTCCAGCTGGTCACGGTCTCCTCGGAGCCGTCCCGGCCGACCACCACCAGGTGGCAGGCGCGCGGCCCCGCACCGTCCTTGACCTTGAGCTCCACCTCGCTGCCCCAGACCGCGCCCTCCGTCGTGACCTGCGCCCACACCCCGGACCGCTCGTCGGTCGCCGCGAGGCTCACCGCCTCCGGGCCGCCCTCGGTCACCATCGCGATGGCCGGCGCGGCCACCGCGAACACCACCGACGCGGCCAGAGCGAGCAGCAGCCGGCGGCGTCCGGCCCGCCGGCGGGCGGCCATCTCCGACAGCAGCCCGTCCAGCATCCTCGGACCCGGCTTGGCCAGCGGGTGCGTCAGGGGCGGTGTGGAGCGCCGGTAGAGCATCAACTGCCGCGCCGTCGGGCCGAATTCGGTCACCTGGGCAGCGCAGCTGGGGCACTCCATGAGGTGGTCCTCGAAGCGGAACGCCTCCGCCTCGTCCAGCACACCGAGCGCGTAGGCGCCGACGTCGCGATGCCTCTCCAGGGACCTCATGCCGAATCCTCGTGCCGTTGGGTGCGGGTGGGGTTACTCCTTGCTCCCACCGGTACGCACCAGACCGCCGAATCACTCAAGCCACGCACAGAATCGCAACCCCGGGATTCGGAGCCGCGCGGCCCGCGGATTGGTCGGATGTCCCGCGGATTCTAAAAAAGATGGATGGCGAGATGGCCGAGCGGCAGCCCGAGCTGCCAGGCCGGCGTCCACACCTTCGGTCCCTCGTCCTCACCGGCCACCGCGCCGCCGCCCGGCACCGCGTTGAGGTCGGGCGCGAGCAGCTCCGTCTCCTGGAGCCAGCGCCACGCCGCGCGGGCCAGCTCCAGGTCCGGGTCCGGCGCGGTCCGGCCGGACGCGGCGGCGTCCGCGGTCAGGCCGGCCAGGCGCTCCTCGATCCACTCCTGCCACGGCTGGTCGTACGCGGTCAGCGACAGCCAGGTCTCCAGCTGGGTGACCACCCGGATGCCGGAGAGCTCGCCGTCGGTGTCCGACAGGAAGACGGTGAGCGCCAGCGCGTCCCGCCCGGCGCGGAACTCGAAGGACGTCGGCGGCATCAGATCGCCGCTGCGCAGCAGTTCGTCGGCGATGTATTCGGCGTACAACCAGGCCATGGGGACGGTCAGTTCATTGCCGCCGGAACCGTCCGTGCTCTCTCGACCTCTGTCCAGCATCCCTTCCTGCCTTCCTCCGGTGCGTGCGCGTCGCCCGAACCCGGGCCCCCGGTCCGGAACACGGATGAGGACAGCCGATTACTCAACCGGGGTCGTCGGCAAGGCGCTTTACGGAGGTTTGACTCGACCGGCGGTTTCAGCGCAGGTCGGCGGCGTATCCCGGAAGCACCCGGCGCAGGGCGCGCAGCGCGTAGTACGCGCGGGACTTCACGGTACCGGGCGGGATGCCGAGGGCCTGCGCGGCTTCCGCCACACTCGCCCCCTGGAAGTACACGAGCACCAGGACGTCACGGTGCTCGGGAGTGAGTGTCTTCACAGCCTTGCGGACGTCGAGCATGGCGGCGGCCCGTTCGGCATGGTCGGAGATCACCCGTGCGTTCTCCAGCACGGTGTCGTCGCCGACCTCGGCCGGCCGGGCCTGGCGGGCCCGCCGCGCGTCGATGGCGAGCCGCCGGGCCACGGTGAGCAGCCACGGGCGCACGGAGTCGAAGTCGTCGGCGCGCAGGGCCTCGGGGTGCTGCCAGGCACGCACCAGCGTCTCCTGGACCAGGTCCTCCGCGCGCTGCCGGTCCCCGTCGCAGAGCCGGAGCAGCAGCGCGAAGAGGGGCCGGCCGTGCTCGCGCTGGAGTGCGGCGAGCTCGTGCTCGGCGGATGTCGCGTTCGTGAGTGTGGTTCCGGCCGTCATGGCGGTTATGGCAGCGCACACGGACCCGCGGGGACAGGGCGCGCACAGGGGCGTGCGACGGACGGTCGATCGCGTCGACGAACGGTTCGACGAACGGTCGGGGCGGTCGTTCCCGCACGCCGGACGGCCTAATGGGCGTGTCGGAGCACCATGGTCCCGCATCCCACTTCTTACCTGTTTGTCAGTAAATACGACTACAGCGGGGTGAAGTGATGATCACACGCAGTCGACAGGTGGCCCTGGTCCTGACCGTCGTCCTCGCCGCGGGCGCCGCCTGCCAGGCCCGGGACCACCGGTCACCGCAGACCGGCCGACCCGCTCCCTCGGCCCCCGCCGCCCGCGGCTTCACACTGGTCGCCTCCGGGGACGTGCTGCCGCACGCCTCGGTCGTCGACCGGGCCGCCTTCGACGCCGGCGGCCGGGGCCACGACTTCCGGCCGATGCTGTCCGGCATCCGCTCCGTCGTCTCCCGCGCGGACGTGGCCCTGTGCCACATGGAGACCGTGTACGGCACCGCCGGCGACCACTCCGGCCACCCCACCCTCACGTCCCCGCCCGAAGTGGCCGAGGCCCTCGCGGCCACCGGCTACGACGGCTGCTCCACCGCCTCCGACCACACCCTCGACGACGGAGCCGACGGTGTCCGCCGCACCCTGGACGCCCTCGACCGGGCGGGCGTGCGGCACGCCGGCTCGGCGCGCACCGAGCAGGAGGCCCGCGCCGTGACCCTGCTTCCCGCCGGCCCGGCGAAGGTCGCCCACCTCGCCTACACCCACGGCACCGACGACCTGCCGTTCCCGCCCGGGCAGCCGTGGGCGGTCGACCTCATCGACGAGGGGAGGATCGTCGCCGACGCACGGGCCGCCCGGAGGGCCGGTGCCGACGTGGTGGTGGTCTCCCTGCACTGGGGCACCGCGTGGCAGGACGCCCCCGACGAGCAGCAGACCACCCTGGCCCGCTCGCTCACCGCCGCCACCAGCGGCGGACGCCCCGACATCGACCTGATCCTCGGCACCCACGCTCATGTGCCCCAGGCGTACGAGAAGGTCAACGGCACCTGGGTGGTCTACGGGATGGGCGACCAGATCGCCGGCGCCATGACCAGCCACGACGGCGTGCCGGACCCGCGCGGCAACCAGTCCACGCTCGGCCGCTTCACCTTCACCCCGCCCGCGCGGTCGGGCGGACGCTGGGAGGTGACCCGTGCGGAGTTCGTCCCCCAGTTCTACGACGTGGACGCCGGGCGCGTGGTCGACCTCAACCGGGCGCTGGCCCGGGGTGCGGAGGTCGGGGCCGTGCGCGACCGCATCCGGGACGTGGTGCTGAGCAGGGGCGCGGCGAAGGACGGCCTGGTCATGGGCCAGTAGGCCCGGTCTACCGGGGCGGAGGCGGTTCGCGTGCGGGTCAGTTCACGTCCACGTGGTCGAACAGCCTCAGCATCTCGGTGAGCACCCGTACGCAGGACCGCACGTCCGCGTCGGTGAGGTCGCCCCCGACGCCGCGCAGGACCGCGTGCTCCCGGGCGACCACCGACTCGATCGCCGCCCCGCCCCGCTCGGTCAGCCGGATCAATGACGACCTCTGGTGCGCGGGGTTGGGAATGCTCTCCACCAGGCCCCGTGCCGCGGCGTCGTTGACCATGCGCTGCACGAACTGACGGCTGATCGCCTGGGCACGGCCCATCTGCGGCACGGTCATCGGCCCGTGCTTGTGCAGCAGGTCCATGACCGCGCGTACGCCCACGGACAGTCCCTCGACGGCCTCGCCCTGCTCGACCTTGCGCTGCACGCGTCGGTAGAGCGGGCCGACCAGGTCGAACACCTCCATCAGCCGGGGACCGAGTGCGTCGGGAGCAAGGGGTGTACCGGTGTCCTCGCCGGTGTCCTGGTCGCTGTCGTTCCCGCTGCCGTGTCTGGTGTCGTTCCTGGTGTCGTTCCCGGTGTCGTCCACCCGCCCATCATGACACCTCGGTTGCCAAATGGACCCGAAGATGACACCTTGGTTGTCATGAGTATCGCTTCCGAGCTGTGCCACTTCACCTCTTCCGACGGCGACCTCGCCTACCGCGACAGCGGCTCCGGCGACCTGGTGGTCCTGCTGCACTCCGGATTCGTCGACCACCGTCTCTTCGACGACCAGATACCGGCGCTCGCCGCCCACTACCGCGTCGTCGCCCCCGACGTGCGCGGCCACGGGTTCTCCGCCAACGCCACGGCCCCCTTCCGCTGGGCCGAGGACCTCGCCGCCCTGCTGCGGCACCTCGACGCCGGGCCCGCGGTCCTGGTCGGCGTCTCCATGGGCGGCGCCATCGCCACCGACACGGTGCTCGAACACCCGGACCTGGTCCGCGCGGTGGTCGTGTGCGGGGCGGCGACCAGCGAGTTCGAGTACGACGACGCCTGGTACCGGGAGATCCGGGCCGAGTACGCGCGCACCCTGGGCTCCGGCGACCTCGAGGGCTGGCTGAACGCGTTCCTGCGGGTGGTGGCGGGACCGCACCGGTCCCTGGACGACATCGACCCGCAGATCCCTCACCGCCTGCGCGAGATGGCGTTGCACACCATGTCCAAGCACGCCCCCGGGGAGAAGGACTGGCACGTGCCGCTCACCGGCACCTGGGACCGCGTCCCGCAGATCGACGTGCCGCTCCTCGCCGTCAACGGCTCACTCGAGCCCGACGACCTGACCGGCGCCGTGCGGCGCCTCGTCGCCGGCGTGCGCGACGGCCGCTCGGTGACCATGGCGGGAGCCGGGCACTACACCAACCTGGAGCAGCCCGAGGTCTTCAACGAGATCCTGCTCGACTTCCTCCGCGGCCTGTGAGGCGCTCCCGCCCGCTTCCTAACGCCCCGCCAGTTCCGAGTGCCGGTAGGAGTAGGCGAAGTAGACCACCAGCCCGAGGGCGAACCACACCGCGAACCGCGCCCAGGTCTGCCACTGAAGGAAGGTGATCAGCCAGATCGAGAAGACCACGCCCACCGCCGGCACCACCGGCATCCACGGCGTGCGGAAGGTGCGCGGCAGCTCCGGCTGTCGGTAGCGCAGCACGATCACCGCCGCGCACACCACCACGAAGGCCAGCAGGATCCCGATGTTGGTGAGTTCGGCCGCCTCACCGATCGGCAGGAACCCGGCGATGGCGGCCGACGCCACTCCGACGATCCAGGTGACGCGGGTGGGCACGTGCCGCGTCGGGTGGGTCCTGGCGAACCAGCGGGGCAACAGGCCGTCCCGCGACATGCTGAACCAGACGCGCGTCACACCCAGCATGAACGTGAACATGACGGTCAGGATGCCGATGATGGCGCCCACCGCGATGACGTCGGCGAGACCGCCCAGGCCCACCGACTTGAACGCCGTCGAGAAACCGCTCTCCGGGTCGATGTCCGTGTAGTTCTGCATGCCCGTCAGTACCAGGCACGCCGCCACGTACAGCACCATCGAGATCACCAGCGAGTAGATGATCGCCTTCGGCATGTGCCGCTGGGCGTCCCTGGACTCCTCGGCCGCCGTCGACATGGCGTCGTAGCCGAACACCGCGAAGAACACCGTCGCCGCACCGGTGAACGCCCCGCCGATCCCGTACGGGAAGAACGGGTTGTAGTTCGCGGTCTCGATGTGGAACACGCCGACCGCGATCACCAGCAGCACGACCAGGACCTTCAGCACCACCACCGCCGTCTCGAAGCGGGCGGCGTTCCTGATACCGAGGTTCAGCAGGAAGGCGATGAGCAGGCACAGCAGCGCCGCGAACAGGTCGACGCGATGACCGTCGCCCGTACCGGGCGCCCCCAGCATCCAGTTCGGCAGGTCCGCGCCCATCTCATTGACCAGGAAGCTGAAGTAGCCGGAGATGCCGATCGCGACCACCGCGACGATCGCCGTGTACTCCAGCAGCAGGTCCCAGCCGATGAACCAGCCCGCGAGCTCGCCGAGCACCGCGTAGCCGTAGGTGTACGCCGACCCGGCCTTCGGGATGAGGCCCGCGAACTCCGCGTACGACAGCGCCGCCGCGGCGCTGGCGACGCCGGCGATGAGGAAGGAGACCAGCACCGCGGGCCCCGCCGTGCCGTTGGCGACCGTGCCCGCGAGCGTGAAGATGCCCGCGCCGATGATGCCGCCCACTCCGATGGCGGTGAGCTGCCACAGGCCGAGGGTGCGCTCCAGCCGCGTTCCCTCGCCGACCTCCGTCTCCTCGATGTGTTCGATGGGTTTGCGGCGGAGAACGCCCTCACCCGTGCGGAGAGCGGCCATGTGTCCCACCTCTTCGCGATCGGCGAACGGCTGACGGCGGATCATGATGCCCAAGGCAGGGTCCCGACGGAAGGCGCCACGCACGGGCGTGGGCGCATGCGCGCGTCAGGGCACCACGGTCACCGGCCAGCGTCCGGCCTTCACCAGCCGGACCGCCACGGATCCCACGATCCGGTGGCCCGCCTGCTCGGAGGCGCCCACCACCACCGCGTCCGCCTCGAGGTCGTCCGCGGCCCTCACCAGGCCGCTGTACGGATCACCGCGGAACGTGTGGAACTCCCAGCGGACGTCGAACGTCCCCCTGACTCGCTCGGCCGCCTCCCTGATGTACGCCACCAGGTCCTCGGCGATCTCGCCGGTCGCCTCGGCCACCGGTGCCCCGAGCGCGGCGCTCGCCGTCATCACCGGCTGCACGTACACCACGGCGAGCACGGCGCCCTGGCGGCGGGCCAGGCCCGCGGCGTAGGCCGCCGCGCGCAGCGACGAGTCGGAGCCGTCCACTCCGGCCACGATCACCTTGGGCCCGTCCGTGCCGCGTTCGAACCGTTGGGAGTGCTGTTCCGTCACGGCAGCGAGGCTATCGGACGGTCCCGCGCCCCACCTCGGGCGACCGGCCGCGCCGCCGGACGTCCGGGCGCGCGCCGGACAGCGGTGGCCGGCCGCCCGACGGGCGAGCCTGCACAGGTGTTCGTACAGTCGTAGGCATGAGTGCCACCGCGCGGGCCCGGCGGGCCGACGACCCGCGGGTCCGGTACGCGGCGGTCCTGCCGCGCCGAGCCGCGCCGGACCCGGGCACTCCACGGCCCCCTGGGCCGCGCCGGACCCGGGCACTCCACGGCCCCCTGGGCCACGCCGGACCCGGGCACTCCACGGCCCCTGCGGGTCACGGGACCGGTCGTTCCCGCCGTCGTCGTTCCCCGCCTCACCGAGACCTTCGTCTCCGCCGTCCCGGACTAACTCCGGGGGAACGGGCACCCGGTGGGCGGACGGGCGGCCCGCCACCGCAGGAGGGCCGCCCGTCCACGGCGGCGCCCGGTCCCGCCGGAGGGGACGGGACCGGCGCCGCCGCCTTCCCCCCTACCACGGCGCCGACACTGGGCCGAGCGGGTGGAATCGTGCCGCCGCACCGGTGTCGCAGGGGTGCGTCGGCCTGCCGCCGGGCGACTGATGAGTCATGCACAAGCATCAGTTGCTCACGCGGCGCCGGGCGTTCGCCGTCGGCGCCGCCGCGGTGGGGGCGGCCGGAGCGGCCGGACTGTTCGTCACGGGCCGCGGGAAAGAGACCGCGAGCCCCGCAGCACCCGCCGCCGGCCCCCGGGCCGCCCGGCGCCCGCTCAAGCCGTCCGCGTACCGCCTCCAACCCCTGACCGGCTACGGCCCGCCCCCCAGCGTGCCCGGACTGCCCCCGGTGCGGCGCGCACCGCTGCTGCGGGTGTCCGGGCGGGGCCGCACCATGGTGCTGACCTTCGACGACGGCCCCGACCCCCGCTACACCCCGGACATCCTCGACACGCTCGCCAAGTACGACGTGCGGGCCATGTTCTTCGTCTGCGGGGAGATGGTGGCGGCCAACCGGGACCTGCTGGCCCGCATGGCCGACGAGGGCCACGTCGTCGGCAACCACACCTGGTCCCATCCCCTGCTCACCCGCCTGCGCCGCAGCCGGATCCGCGTCGAGATGGAACGCACGAGTGACATCGTCGAAGCGGCCTACGGAGAACGCCCCGAGTGGTTCCGCGCGCCCTACGGGGCCTGGAACCGGGCCGCCTTCCAACTGGGCGCCGAACTGGGCATGGAACCGCTCGCCTGGACGGTCGACACGCTCGACTGGACGTCCCCCGGCGCCCGCACCATCGCCGCCCGGGTCCAGAACGGCGCCGCCCCCGGCGTCGTGGTGCTCTCGCACGACGCCGGGGGCGAGCGCTCCCAGAGCGTCCGGGCCCTGCGCGACTACCTTCCGGAACTGCTGGACTCCGGCTACCACGTCACCGTGCCGCGCCGGCAGCCCGCCTGAGCGGACCGGCCCGCCCGGCCGGGTCCGCTCAGCGGACCTCGGTCAGGCGGGCGAAGGCGACGACGTTGCCCTCGTAGCCGTTCTGCTGGGAGAAGCCGCCGCCACAGGTGATGACCCGCAGCTCCGCCGCACCCTTCGAGGCGTAGACCCGGTCGCCGGGGAAGTCGTGCTTCGCGAAGACCTCGACGCCGTAGATCTCGAACACGGCGGTCCTTCCGTCCTTGCGCGCGATCTCGACGCGATTCCCCTTCTTCAGCGCCCCGAGTCCGTAGAAGACGGCGGGGCCCTGCTGGTTGTCGACATGGCCCACGACGACCGCCGTCCCCTTCTCGCCGGGGGAGACGGCGCCGGTGAACCAGCCCGCCAGATTCGGGTCCTCCGGCGGCGGCGCGTCCACCCAGCCCTCCGCGTCCAGACCCACCGGGATCACCGGCGCGTCCACCTGGATCGCCGGGATCGTCACCCGGTCCGGGACCGCGTACGGCAGCGGCTGCGTCGACCCGGCCGGGACGGTGGCGGGGACATCGGTGTCCGCGGCGGCGGCGCTGGCCGGCTGCGGCGGGCCGACGTCGAATTCGCCCGAACCGTTGCGAATGAGCGCGAGACCGGTGAGCAGGACCAGCGCTATCACGCCCCACGGGGCGCGTTTCCTCGGCCTGGCCTCCTCTTCGGCTTCGGCCGGCTCGAAAGCAGACATTCGCCATCCCCTCTCGACGCGGCCGTCGCCGCGTCACTCGCGCATGCCAGAACGCTAAGTCGCGTGCGCGGGACCGGCGACGGGGAAGCGGCGAACGGGTGTCGGGGCGCTCGCCGGTGCGCCATCCGAGGCGTGTCCGCCAGAAGATCCTCTGACGGTCCGTGACCTGCGGCGATGTCGGACGGTGCGGTGGCCTGACGGAGTGTCCCCTCACCGGGACGGACCATCGTCGAAGTGCGGTGCAGGTCAAGGCACCTGAGGGTCTTTCTGGGAGACGCTTTCTCGCCGATCGACCGGGGACGGGACCCGGGGCGTCTTCCGCGGAGGATCACATGCGCAACTCACGTGCCCTGGCGGCCGCCGGTGCGGCGGTCGCCGTCCTCGTGCTCGCCGCCCCCGCGGCCGTCGCGGACGGCGGCGGGGCCCCCAGCCCGTCCAACATCGTGGCCCTGCCCAGCGTCATCGCCCGCGGCGGCCAGCTGACCATCACGGTCGACGGCTGCCCGAACGGCGGCCACGCGACCTCCAACGCGTTCCCGAGGACGACCCTGACACCGATCAGCGGCGCCCACGGCACCGCCAAGGGCACCGCCACCGTCCACGCCGACGCCCGCCCCGGTCCGTACGACATCACGGTCCACTGCTCGGGCCGCACCCTGACCCGGCCGGCCGCCTTCACGGTCATCGGCGGCGTCCGCGGCGGCATCGGCGGCAGCAGCACCAGCGGGGCGACGCCGACGGACATCGCCATCGGCGGCGCGCTGGTGACCGCAGCGGTGGCCGGGGGCGGTCTCTTCTGGATGCGCCGCCGCGCCGAGAAGCGGATCTGAGCCCACGTCCCCCTCACACGCAAGCCGTTTCGCACCTGACGACGGGCTTCGCCCCGGACCCGCAAGCGGGGTCCGGGGCGAAGCCGTGACGGGTGACGCGCCGGGCGGTCACCGGCGCCGCGCCGTCGGCCCCCGAGGTGCGGGAGCACGCGGGCCCGTCAGCCCCCGAGGTGCGGGAACAGGTGCAGGAACGGGTCGGCCGAGGCCGCGATGCCCCGGCTGTGGGGTGCGTCGAAGTCCCAGATGAGGAAGAGCAGGAAGGCGATCAGCGCCGAGAACACCCCGGCGAGGACGAGTTCCCTGCGGGTGCGCCGGATCTGCAGTGCGAAGATCATCCCCACCGTGACCACGGCCCCGGTGATCAGCCCGAACCACACCACCCCCGGCATGGTCTTGCCGGTCGACTCCGCGCGGGCGCTGCGTGCCTGGTCGGCGGCGGCCACCTGGTCGACGAGCGGCTGGTACGCCTGCGCCTCGAAGTCGGTGCGCGGCTCGTAGTCGGTGACGTCCCGGCGGACGCGGTCCAGCAGGGCGGTGCCGCGTTCGGTGACGCGCCCCTCGTCGGCCATGGTCCGCCACTCGGTGCGGACGACATGTCCGACATAGGCGTTGACATCGTCGCGGATGCGGTCCCGTACGTCGGCCGGATAGACCCGGACCCGCTCCGTGATCTCGTGCAGCGCCACGGCCTCCGCCCGCACCTGTTCCTGGGCGGCGCCGCGTCCCTCCCAGACCCCGGCGATGGCCAGCCCCAGGACGATGGCGTACACCACACCGATCCACATCGTCATGTACTCGATGACGTCCGGGGTCTCGCTGGGATCCTCGTCGTCGGCCGCCCTGCGGTGCCGCAGGAGCGTGATGACGACCACCACGGCACAGGCGGCCGGCATCGCGAGGGTGAGAACAAGCCATTCCGGCAAGAGGGCCTCCAGGGCGATCGAGTGTCAGCGCGGACGCAGCGCGGCGACGGCGACCACCGCGGGCGTGGTGATGAGCAGGACGAAGGTGAGCGGTGCGGTGGCGCCGCCCGAGGGCCGCCGTGGCGGCGCGGCCGAGCGGTACCGCGGGTAGTGCACGGGCGTCGCGGAGGGGCGCGGTGGGGGAGGGGGCGCGGCGGGCCGGGCCGGTGGCGGTGCCGGGCGCGGTGGAGGCGGGGCCGGACGGGCGGGGGGCGGAGCCGGGCGGGCCGCGGGCGGGCGGGGAGGGAGCGGCGGCTCGGGTGCCGCCGTGGGGCCGGGCTCCGGGGGCGGTGGCGGGGGCGGCGTCGGGGTGGGCCTCGGGGGCGGTGGAGTGGCCGAGGGCGTCGGGGTGGGCGTCGGGGTGGGGACCGGCGTGGGGGTCGGCGGGGGGGTCTGCGGGGGCGTCCCGCACGGAGGGGGAAGCGGCGTGCCGACGTCTCCCGCGACCGCCACCGCCTGGATGCCGTCCGGCCCGGTCGAGGCGTAGGCGCAGGCGTCGGCCACCGCCGCGCCGGGTGCGCCGACGAGCGCCCAGGTCAGTGCCGCCGCGGCCAACGCGCGTACGGCAAGGGCGGATCGGGGCGGTACGAGTCCTTGCACGACGAGGATCATGAGGCGTCGGCCACCGGGCCATGCCCGGGAGCGGGGTGATTGCCCCGAAGGGGGTACTACCGGCGGGTCCCGGTTCGACTCGCGCACTCCCGCCGGTCCTGCAGGGGGGACGGATGTGCGGGACGGCGCCCTCAGGAGTGACGGGTTCCGGAAAGAATTCGGGCCGCCGTTGAACACAACCGGTGCTCCCGTGCGTACCCATCGTCGAGCGGCGGCACAGCAGGGCGCTGCAACACCCTTGCGATGATCTGGAGTTGACGATGAAGACCTCCTGGCGGACCGCCTCACTCGTGGCGAGCGCCGCGGCGGTGCTGGCCCTGACGACGGCGTGCGGTCAGGACACTCCCGCACAGCCCGGCAGCCAGAACGTGGGGGCCACGGCCGGGGCCGGCGACTACGCGGGCATCGACGCCGGGGCCCAGAAGGAGGAGGCCGGCGGGGCGCAGGCCTCGACCGGCCCCTCCGATGCCGCGGGCAAGCTGGCCGTGTCCACCAACGCCGAACTCGGCGAGGTGGTGACCGACGGTCTCGGCCTGACCCTGTACCGCTTCGACCAGGACGCCGCCGAGCCGCCGAAGTCCAACTGCGACGGCGACTGCGCCAAGACCTGGCCGCCGGTGCCCGCCGACGACGCCGAGGCCGGCAAGGGCATCGACGCTTCACTGCTCGGTGAGGTCACCCGGGCCGACGGCACCAAGCAGCTCACCATCGGCGGCTGGCCCGCCTACCGCTACGTCAAGGACGTCAACGCCGGCGACGTCAAGGGGCAGGGCGTCGGCGGCAAGTGGTACGCGCTGAACCCCGAGGGCAAGAAGGCGCAGGCGGCCGACCAGCCCGGGCTGTCCACCCGCCAGGACCCGGAGCTCGGCGAGATCGTCGTGGACAAGAACGGCATGACCGTGTACCGGTTCATGAAGGACGAGGCCTGGCCGAAGCCGGTCTCCGCCTGCACCGGCGCCTGCCTGGAGAAGTGGCCCGTGGTGTCACCGGTCGACTTCGCGGACACCGAGGGCATCCAGAAGAAGGGTTACATGACCTTCACCCGCCCGGACGGAGCCGCCCAGCAGACGATCAACTGCTGGCCCATCTACACCTTCGCCGGCGACAAGGCCGCCGGCGACACCAACGGTCAGGGCGTCGGCGGCACGTGGTTCGCCGTGCGGCCCGACGGAAAGCCGGTCGGCGCGCCGGAGAAGTAGCAACCTCCCCAGGGTGTCGTCCACTCCGGCACCGCCGACCCGGGTCCGCCCCTCCGCAAGCCTGCGGAGGGGCGGACCGTTTTGCCGTGGTTCACCGGAACTCAGGAAATTTCCGGCGCTCTTCTCCCCTTGTCCTCTTCTCCCCGCAGTCAGCCGTGTACTTCTCCGCGTGTCGGAACTCTCCGGAATGCCTCGGCCACTTCTCGTGGCGTCCCCGCAGGGTGCCAATTCGGCACGTGCCAGTGGCAGTGACCGGGAACGGATGGTCAATTTCCGTTTCAGGTCGCCCCATTGGCGGGCGATCAGTAGCCTCTGCTCGAACACCGGATCGCCTACGCCTTGGAGAGATACATGGAACGTCCCGCCTGGGCCCCACGGAGCATCGACATCACGGTGCCGAGCGTTTCCCGGATGTACGACTACTACCTGGGCGGTTCGCACAACTTCGAGGTCGACCGGGAAGCGGCCCGCAGGGCCATGGAGTTCATGCCGGGACTGCCCAAGATCATGCAGGCCAACCGGGCGTTCCTGCACCGCGCGGTGCGCTTCGCGGTCGACCGGGGCATCACCCGGTTCCTCGACATAGGCTCCGGCATACCCACCTTCGGCAACGTCCACGAGGTGGCGCAGGCCGCCGATCCCGCCGCCCGGGTGGTGTACGTCGACCACGACCCGGTGGCCGTGGCGCACAGCCAGGCGGTTCTGGAGGGCAACGACCAGGCGGACATCGTGGCCGCCGACCTCCGAAAGCCCCAGGAAATCCTGAACAGTCACGAGGTACGGCGGCTGATCGAGCCGAATCGGCCGGTGGCACTGCTTCTCGTTGCCATACTTCACTTCGTGGAAGACGCGGACGACCCCTATACGGCGGTGGCCGAACTGCGCGAGGCGCTCCCGCCCGGCAGCATGCTCGTACTCACCCACGCCTCGTACGAGGGAATCCCGCTGCCGCCGGAGCGGGCCGGGGGCGCGGTCGATGTGTACAAGGACATCCGCAATCCGCTGATCATGCGCTCGCGCGAGGAGATCGCGCGGTTCTTCGAGGGGTACGACATGGTGGAACCCGGACTGGTGCCGATGCCGCGGTGGCGGCCGGACACCGCGCCGGAGGACGAGGACCCGTACGCCTTCTCCGGTTTCGCGGGCGTGGGGCACAAGGCGTGAGCGCGGAACCGGACGGGCCGGAAGACAGACTGCGCCGCTTCGCGACGATCTGGAGCCGGGCGGTGTTCCCCGTCACCTCGACCTCGTCCACCCGGCCCGAGTTCGAGCGGGAACTGCTGCCGCTGGCCCGCACGCTGAGCGAGGCGCTGGTGGCCCGGGCCTTCGACGCGGAGGCGGGCCGGGCGGTCGGCGCCGCCCTGGTGACGGCGCACTGCACCGACCCCGAGGCGCTCTGCCGGACCCTGGACTGCGTGGACGCCTACCTCGTCCTGTACTGCGGTCAGGACGGCGACCGCGAGACCCTGCGGACCCGCTGCGCCAGGCTCCAGCACGCCATGGCCGCCGGGTTCGCGCAGGCGCTGCGCGAGCGGACCCTCGCCGAGCAGGAGGCCATCGCGCAGGCGGCGCTCAGGGCGCAGGGCGTGGTGGCGCAGGCGCTGCACGCCACCGAGGCCCGGTTCCGGGCGGTCTTCGAGGGCGCGGCCATCGGGATCGGCATCGCCGACCTGGAGGGCAACATCCTCCAGGTCAACGGCGCGCTGCGGCGCATGTTCGGCCTGACCGCGCAGACCATGGGCGGCAACGTCATGGAGTGGACCCACCCCGACGACGCGCCGCAGACCTGGCGGCTCTACGAGGAACTGGTGCGCGGCGAGCGCGAGCACTACCACCTCGAGAAGGCGTTCTACCGCCCCGACGGAACGGTCCTGTGGACCAATCTGACCGTCTCCCTGCTGCGCGACGCCGACGGCAACCCGCAGTACCAGCTCGCCCTCATGGAGGACACCACCGAGCGCCGCCTGCTCAACCTGCGGCTGCGCTACGAGGCCACCCACGACGCGCTCACCGGCCTGCCCAACCGCACATTCTTCTTCGAGCGTCTGGAGAAGGCGCTGAGCGCCGGCGAGGGCCGGCGGTTCGGCCTGTGCTACCTGGACCTGGACGGCTTCAAGACCGTCAACGACAGCCTCGGCCACGCGGCCGGGGACCGGCTGCTCGTGGAGGTCGCCGACCGCCTCCAGTCCTGCGCCACCGCGCCCGGCGAGATGGTGGCCCGGCTCGGCGGTGACGAGTTCGTGGCGCTGACCACCGGCCCCGACACCCCCCGCACGGTCGACGAGCTGGCCGGCCGCATCATGAACGCGCTGCTCGCCCCGATCAGCATCGACGGGCGGGAGCTGACCGTGCGCGGCAGCATCGGCATCGTGGAGGGACCCGCGGGGGAGCGCAGCGCCGCGGAGGTGCTGCGCAGCGCCGACATCACCATGTACCGGGCCAAGGCGGCGGGCGGCAACCGTTTCGAGCTCGCCGACCCGGAGGCCGACGCCCGTGCCATCACCCGGCACGGGCTCACCACGGCGCTGCCCGCGGCGCTGGAGCGGGGCGAGTTCTTCATCGAGTACCAGCCGCTGGTGCACCTCGGCGACGGCAGCGTCCGCGGCGCCGAGGCTCTGGTGCGCTGGCTGCATCCGCAGCACGGGGTGCTGTCCCCGGACCGGTTCATCCCGCTGGCCGAGCACACCGGGCTGATCGTGCCGCTGGGCCGCTGGGTGCTGGAGCAGTCGGTGCGCCAGGCCCGCGCGTGGCGGGAGCGGCACGGCTGCGAGGGCCCGCTGCGCATCAACGTCAACCTCTCACCCTGCCAGCTGACCCATCCCGGGCTGGTGCAGGACACCGTCGACATCCTGGAGCGCAGCGGTGTCACCCCCGACGCGCTGTGCCTGGAGGTCACCGAGTCGGCGCTGATCGGCGCGGACGACGACCTGCTGAAGCCGCTGCGCCGACTGGCCGAGATGGGCGTGGACATAGCGCTGGACGACTTCGGCACCGGCTACTCGAACCTCGCCAATCTGCGGCGGCTGCCGGTGAGCGTCCTGAAGCTGGACCGTTCCTTCACCCAGAGCATGCAGCAGTTCCCGGCGGACCCGGTCGACCTCAAGATCGTCGAGGGGATCGTCTCGCTCGCCCACAGCCTCGACCTCGCGGTGACCGTGGAGGGCGTGGAGACGGGCGCCCAGGCGGAACAGCTCCGTGTCCTCGGCTGCGACACCGCCCAGGGCTGGTACTACGCCCGCCCGGGCCCCCCGGACCGGCTGCACGAGCTGGCCCTGGTGGACGCGACGCGGTGACGGCCGACGGCCGCTCGAGGGAGCGGCGGGACGTGGGCGATCATGCCCGGGTGACCGACGGGGAGAAGAGGTGAGAGCGGCGATCGGGGGCGAGTTGCGCCTCCTCGACCCCGTCGTGCGTTCCTCCCGGACCGAGGTCGCGCGGCTGCTGGACCCCGAATTCACCGAGGTGGGCGCCTCGGGCCGGCGCCACGCCTACGAGGACAGGATCGCGTGGCTGCCCGACCGCCCGGGCAGCTCGGCGGACGGCCCGGTCCACGAGGCGCCGGATATCACAGGCGTCCTCCTCGCCCCCAGCCTGGTGCACCTCACGTACGAGACCTGCTTCGACGGGCGCCGGGCCCGCAGCACCTCCCTGTGGCGCAGGCGCGACGAGCGGACCGGGCGGCGCATGTACCACCACCAGGGCGCCCCGGTGCCGCCGGACGTCGAACAGACCTTCGTCCGGGTCATCGTTCCCGCAGCATCCGCTGCAGCTCCCTGGCGGCCCGGGGCGGAGCCACGTCGCTGCGGTGGGCCAGGGCGATCGTGCGGTGCAGGCCGGGGCGGGCCAGCGGGGTGACCCGCAGTCCGCGTCCGGAGCGCGCGGCCACCATGCGCGGCACCACGGCGACGCCCAGACCGGCCCGCGCGAAGCCGAGGACCGCGTCCATCTCCCCGCCCTCCACCGCGAACTCCGGCTCGAAGCCCTCCGCGCGGCACGCGGCCACGGTCAGCTCGCGCAGGTCGTAGCCGTGCCGGAACATCACCAGGCGCTCACCCTCCAGGTCGGCGATCCGCACCGTGCGCCGTCCCCGGCCGGGCTTCGGGGCGTCCGGCGAGGACACCACCACCAGGTCCTCGCGCAGCAGCTCCACGGTGGTGAGCGCCGGGGAGGGGGTCGGCAGCGGCAGTACGACCAGGGCCAGGTCCAGCGCGCCTCGCGCCAGTTCGCGCACCAGGTCGTGCGAGCCCCCTTCCTCGATCATGAGCCGGATGCCCGGGTAGCGGTCGTGGAAGGCGCGCAGCACGTCCGGCAGCAGGCCCGTGCACACGCTCGGCGTCGCACCGAGCCGGATCCGCCCGCGGCGCAGCTGCACCAGCTCCTGCACCTCGTACCGAGCGGTGTCCGCGTCGGCCAGGATCCGCCGGGCCAGCGGCAGCAGCGCCTCGCCGGCGTCGGTCAGCGTGATGTTCCCGCGCGCCCGCAGGAACAGATCCGCTCCCAGTTCCCGCTCCAGCGCCTTGATCTGCTGCGACAGCGAGGGCTGCGCCACGTGGACCGCCTCGGCGGCCCGGGTGAAGTGCCGGGTCTCGGCCACCGCGACGAAGTACTGGAGCTGCTGGAACTGCATGGCGTCATCGTAGGCCCTTCGATAGGGCGCGCCTATCGAATCAAGCCGGACCATGTCTTGGACCGATGGGGTCGTCCGGCCCTAGCGTCTGGGGACATGGCTCTGGCAACGCGGACGGACCGACGGCCGTCCATGGCACGCACCGTGTGGGACTCGACCGTCGGCAAGAAGACAGTGATGGCGGTCAGCGGCCTGATCATGCTGCTGTACCTGGTCGTCCACATGCTCGGCAACCTGAAGATCTTCTTCGGGGCCGGAGAGTTCAACCACTACGCCCACTGGCTGCGCACCGTCGGCGAACCGTTCATGCACTACGAGTGGACGCTCTGGCTGGTCCGCGTCGTGCTGGTGGTCGCGGTCGTCGCCCACGCCGTCTCCGCGTACCAGCTCAGCCGCCGCGACATCAAGGCGCGGCCCAGCAAGTACGTCCACAAGAAGCCCCGGGCGAGCTACGCCACGCGCACCATGCGCTGGGGCGGGATCATCCTCGCCCTGTTCATCGTCTGGCACCTCCTGGACCTGACCACCGGCACCGTGCACTCCGGCGGCTTCGAGTCCGGCAAGCCCTACCAGAACGTCATGGACACCTTCTCCACCTGGTACGGCAACGTCATCTACATCGTCGCGATGCTCGCCGTCGGCCTGCACATCCGGCACGGGTTCTGGAGCGCCGCCCAGACCCTCGGCGTCGGCGGCCGCCGCCGCGACCGCGCCCTGAAGACCGTCGCCAATGTCCTCGCGCTGCTGCTCACGGCCGGGTTCCTCGCCGTACCCGTGGGCGTCATGACCGGAGTGGTGAGCTGACCATGACTTCCTACACCGACTACGCGACCGGCACGCCGGTCGTCGACACCAAGGCCCCCGCCGGCCCGATCCACGAGCGCTGGGACAAGCGCCGCTTCGAGGCCAAGCTGGTCAACCCCGCCAACCGGCGCAAGCACACGGTCATCGTCGTCGGCACCGGCCTGGCCGGTGGTTCCGCCGGGGCCACGCTCGCCGAACAGGGCTACAAGGTCGTCCAGTTCTGCTACCAGGACTCCCCGCGCCGGGCCCACTCCATCGCCGCGCAGGGAGGCATCAACGCGGCGAAGAACTACCGCAACGACGGCGACTCGGTCCACCGCCTCTTCTACGACACCGTCAAGGGCGGCGACTTCCGCGCCCGCGAGTCCAACGTGCACCGGCTCGCGCAGGTCTCGGTCGAGATCATCGACCAGTGCGTGGCGCAGGGCGTCCCTTTCGCCCGCGAGTACGGCGGCCTCCTCGACACCCGCTCCTTCGGCGGCGTCCAGGTCTCCCGCACCTTCTACGCCCGCGGCCAGACGGGCCAGCAGCTCCTGCTCGGCGCCTACCAGGCGCTGTCCCGGCAGATCGCGGCCGGGAACGTGGAGATGCACCCGCGCACCGAGATGCTGGACCTGATCGTCGTCGACGGGCGGGCCCGCGGCATCGTCGCCCGGGACCTCGTCACCGGGGAGATCTCCACGCACTTCGCCGACGCGGTGGTCCTGGCGAGCGGCGGCTACGGCAACGTCTTCTACCTGTCGACGAACGCCATGAACTCCAACGCGACCGCGATCTGGCGGGCGCACCGGCGCGGCGCGTACTTCGCCAACCCCTGCTTCACCCAGATCCACCCGACCTGCATCCCGCGTACCGGCGACCACCAGTCGAAGTTGACCCTGATGAGCGAGTCGCTGCGCAACGACGGCCGCATCTGGGTGCCCAGGGCCAAGGGCGACACCCGCCCGCCGAACCGGATCCCCGAGGACGAGCGCGACTACTACCTCGAGCGCATCTACCCGTCCTTCGGCAACCTGGTGCCCCGCGACATCGCCTCCCGCGCCGCCAAGAACGTCTGCGACGAGGGCAGGGGGGTCGGCCCCGGCGGCCAGGGCGTCTACCTGGACTTCGCCGACGCCATCGGGCGGATGGGCCGCAAAGCCGTCGAGGCCAAGTACGGCAACCTCTTCGACATGTACCAGCGGATCACCGACGAGGATCCGTACGAGGTGCCGATGCGCATCTACCCCGCCGTGCACTACACGATGGGCGGACTGTGGGTCGACTACGACCTCCGGACCACCGTCCCCGGCCTGTTCGCCATCGGTGAGGCGAACTTCTCCGACCACGGCGCCAACCGGCTCGGCGCCTCGGCGCTGATGCAGGGCCTGGCCGACGGCTACTTCGTGCTGCCGGCCACCATCAACGACTACCTGGCCCGCAACCCGCACCAGGAACCCGTCACCGGCCACCACCCGGCGGTCCGCGAGGCGGTGACGGAGACCGAGGACCGCCTCGCCCGGCTGCTGGCCGTCGACGGGGACCGCACGCCCGACTCCTTCCACCGCGAACTCGGCGAAGTGATGTGGGAGTTCTGTGGCATGGCCCGCTCCGACGCGGGGCTGCGCAAGGCCCTGGAGCGCATCCCGCAGATCCGCGAGGAGTTCTGGCGGCGCATCAAGGTTCCCGGCATCGGCGAGGAGTTCAACCAGTCGCTGGAGAAGGCGAACCGCATCGTCGACTACCTCGAGCTCGCCGAGCTGATGTGCCTCGACGCACTGCACCGTACCGAGTCCTGCGGCGGCCACTTCCGCGAGGAGTCGCAGACCCCCGACGGCGAGGCGGAGCGCAAGGACGACGAGTTCGCGTACGCCGCCGCCTGGGAGTTCACGGGCACCGGCACGGCGCCCGTCCTGCACAAGGAAGACCTCGTCTTCGAGTACGTCCACCCCACTCAGCGGAGCTACGCATGAAGCTCACCCTGCGCGTCTGGCGGCAGAAGAACGCCGACGCCCATGGCGCCATGTCCACGTACGAGGTGGACGGCATCTCGTCCGACATGTCCTTCCTGGAGATGCTCGACACGCTCAACGAGGAGCTCATCCTCAAGGGCGAGGACCCGGTCGCCTTCGACCACGACTGCCGCGAGGGCATCTGCGGCGCCTGTTCGCTCGTCATCAACGGCGACGCGCACGGGCCCGAACGCACCACCACCTGCCAACTGCACATGCGGTCGTTCCGGGACGGCGACACCATCGACGTCGAGCCCTGGCGGGCGGCGGCCTTCCCCGTCGTCAAGGACCTTGTGGTCGACCGGTCGGCCTTCGACCGGATCATCCAGGCCGGCGGCTACGTCACCGCGCCCACCGGCTCGGCTCCCGAGGCCCACGCCACGCCCGTGCCGAAGCCGGACGCGGACCTCGCCTTCGAGCACGCCGAGTGCATCGGCTGCGGTGCCTGCGTGGCGGCCTGCCCCAACGGGGCGGCGATGCTGTTCACCTCGGCGAAGATCAACCACCTCAACGTGCTGCCGCAGGGCGCTCCCGAGCGCGAGACCCGCGTGCTGGACATGGTGGCGCAGATGGACGAGGAGGGCTTCGGCGGCTGCACCCTCGCCGGGGAGTGCGCCACCGCCTGCCCGAAGGGCATCCCACTGACCTCCATCACCGGCATGAACAGGGAATGGCTGCGGGCGACGCGCAAGGGGGGCAAGCGCTAGACGGCGCGGCCGGGGGCCGGACTTCCGCCCGGCCATCGTGTGGGAGGCGGAACCGGCGGCCGTCGGGTGGCCGGGTTCCGGGGCGTTGTCACGTCCGTCGGCGGGGGAGCTCGATCTCGGCCCAGATGGTCTTGCCGTCGGCGTGGTGACGCGTGCCCCAGCGCCGCGCGAACTGGGCGACGAGCAGCAACCCGCGGCCGCCCTCGTCGTAGGTGCGGGCCCGGCGAAGGTGCGGGGCGGTGCTGCTGCTGTCGGAGACCTCGCAGATGAGCGTGGTCTCGTGGATCAGCCGCAGCCGAATGGGCGGTTGCCCGTAGCGGATCGCGTTCGTGATCAGTTCGCTCACCACCAGTTCGGCGGTGAAGGCCAGTTCCTGCAGGTGCCACGAGCCCAGCCGGGCCAGAACCTCCGCACGGGCGCCGGCCACCGCGGCGGGGTCGGATGCCAGGTCCCACGTGGCGACGTGGTTCGTGTCCAGGGCCCGGGTGCGGGCGACGAGCAGGGCGACGTCGTCCTGGGGGTGTGCGGGCAGCAAGGTCCGGATCAGGTCGTCGCAGATGACCTCCAGCGACCGGGCGGGGCGATCGAGGCATCGGCGCAGCCGCGCGAGGCCGGTCCCGATGTCGCGCTCTTCGCCCTGGACGAGGCCGTCCGTGTACAGCACCAGGAGACTGCCAGGAGGAACTTCCCACTCGAGCTTCTCGAAGGGCAGACCGCCCACACCCAGCGGAGGGCCGGGAGGAACGCCGACGAAGTCCACCGCGCCGGCGGACGTGACGACGGCGGGCGGCGGGTGGCCCGCGGTGGCCGCGGTGCACCGACGTGACACCGGGTCGTAGACCACGTACAGACATGTGGCGATGAGATCGGCGGAGAGCTCGTGGCCGGTCTCCTGCGTCGCGGTCGCCTCCTCCTCGGCCGCCGCGTGCGTGACCAGATCGTCGAGCTGGGTGAGCAGTTCGTCGGCGGCCAGGTCGACATCGGCCAGGGTGCGCACCGCCGTCCGCAGGCGTCCCATGGTGGCCGAGGCGCGCAGCCCGTGGCCCACCACGTCGCCGACGACGAGCGCGACCCTGGCGCCGGACAGGGGGATCACGTCGAACCAGTCGCCGCCCAGCCCAGCCCGCGTACGAGCCGGAAAGTAGCGGTGAGCCACCTCCGTCGCCTCCTGTGCGGGGAGCCGGCGGGGCAGCAGACCACGCTGCAGGGCCAGCGCGGCCTCGCGCTCGAGGGTGTAGCGGCGGGCGTTGTCCACTGCGACGGCGGTTCGGGCGCCGATCTCCTCGGCCAGGAGAAGGTCCTCGTCCGCGAAGGGCTCCTCGCGCCGGTGCCGGACGAGGACCGCCACACCGAGTGCGATGCCGCGGGCGCGCAGGGGAATCACCATGACCGAGTGGATGCCGAAGGCACGGACCACTCCGGCTCGCCCGGGATCGGCCCGCTGCCAGACCCGGAAGGCCTCGTCCAGGGTGCGGTACAGCGAGGGCTTACCGGTGACCAGGCAGCGGTAGGGGGGTGTCGACTCGGGGTAGTCGTCCACATCCCCCGGCTGGATCAACGCCTCGGGAATACCCGGCAGGACGGACTGATGCGCGGCTCGGCGCAGGGTGACGCCGCGCGTCGGGGAGGGCCTCGGCTCCACTCCGCGGAACAGGGAGTCCAGGAGGTCGACGGTGACGAAGTCGGCCAGTCGGCCCACTGCCACGTCGGCCATCTCCTGGGCCGTGCGCATGACGTCCAGGGTGCTGCCCACCTGCGCGCTGATGTCGTTCAGCAGCGCGAGCCGTTCCCGGGCCAGGTGCTGCTCGGTGACGTCGAGCGCGGACAGCTCCAGGTGCCGGATCTCCCCGGCCGGATCTCTCAGTGGGGAGACGGCGATCGACCAGACCCGCTCCCGGGCTTCGGGCCGTGCTCTGCCCCGTACCTGGAACTGCTCGGTCTTCCCCGTCACGAGCACCCGCCGCATGCCGTCCTCGACCGCCCGGCAGATGTGGGGAGGCAGGAGGTCGGTGACGTGCCGACCCCTCATCTGCTCCTCGCCCAGCCCGAGCTCGCGTTCGGCGCCGCTGCTCGCCCGAACGGCCCGCAGTGCGACGTCGTACACCATCACCGGCACATGGCACTGCAGGAACGCCTCCTGCGTGATCGTCGCATCGGGTCCCTGCTGCTCCGGTGGCGTCGCGACGACGAGGTGCCGGGCGCGGCCCTCACCGTCGACCCAGGGATACGCGCGCAGCCGCACCTCCACGGGTCGCCCGTCCCGATGCCGGAGAACGGTCGTGGGGCTCCGTCCGACCAGGGCCGCGCGGAAACTGTTCCTGATGTCCGCGTCCGCCCCGAGCAACGGGATCACCGGGCGCCCGATGACCGCCGGACGCGGGTACCCGAACATGCGTTCGGCGCCAGTGCTCCACCCCGTCACGGTCCCCCGATGGTCGATGACAGCCGTGGCCGAGGCCGCCGGATCCGGGAGGGAGTCGAAGTCGCTGTCGAGCGGGGTGGCGTCGCGCATGTCGATCATCGTCCGTTCTGCCCTCCGGGGCGCCGAGGCTGGACGGACGCCGCCGAGCCGCACTGCGCGCGGCAGCCCGGAGGGCCGACCGGCGGCAGAGGTTGTGCACGTGCCCCCGGGGGTCGCCCCGGCGAGGGGCGGCGCCTCCGTCCGGCCGGACGGCCCTGCGTGGCAGTCGGCCGGTTTGGATGCGACCGTGACGGCGGTGCGGGGGCTGTGCGCGACCGGACATGCGCCTTTCGCACTATTTAAGCTGATTCATGCAGAGGTGTGTGACATCCACAGGGACGAGCCAGCGGTGACAAGAGACCGGCAGGAGCCCGCACTGCCCGGCGTACATGGAGCGGAGCAGACAGACGGCCTGCCGTTCCACCCGCGCGTCCTGGCCGCCGCCCGGGTGGTTGCGGAGATCGCCTCCCTGGTGGCCGCCCTGCTGGGCACGGTGAGCCTCCTGGGATGGATCCTCGACGCCGACGCGCTGAAGAGCGTTCTGCCCGGTGTCGCGGTGTCCATGAAGCCGAACACCGCCGTGGCCCTCGTGGCGCTGGGCCTTTCCCTGCGCATGGTCGCCGGCGGTCCCGCCGCAGCCCGGACGACGGCCGCGGCCCGTGCGGCGGCGGCCCTGGCCGCGGCCATCGGTGCGCTGACCCTGCTGGAGTACGTGACCGGGGCGGGCCCGGCCCTCGACGAGTTCCTCTTCGATGACGACACCGCGCAGGTGCAGACGGGGACACCGGGGCGGATGGCACCAAACACAGCCGTGGCGCTGACGCTCGGAGGAGCCGCATCGCTGTGCGCGAGTACCTCCCGACTTCCCGCCTGGACGAGTCAGATTCCGGGCCTGGCCGTCGTGGCCGTCGGCATGCTGCGGCTCTACGGGGCCGCTTACGGGGTCCCCCAGTTGGAGCGGTTCGGCGCCTACACGGGCATGGCCCTGCACACGGCGCTGGCTCTCGTGCTGCTGGGCGCGGCCGCCTTTCTGGCCCGGCCGGACGAAGGGCTCGCGGGCCTGCTGACCAACGGGGGCACCACGGGCGCGCTGGGCCGCCGCCTGCTCGTCACCGCTCTGGTCGTGCCGCCGCTGCTGGGCTGGGGAATGGTGGCAGGCGAGGACGCCGGGCTCTTCGGGGCACACCTGGGTACCGCTCTGCTGGTGGTCGGCAACGCGGCGGCGTTCACCGGGATCGTCTTCGCGGCCCTGACCGTAGGCCGCCGCGTCGAGGTGGCGCACGCCCGCGCCGAATGGCAGGTACGCCAGAACGAACTCCTCCAGGCATTCATGGACCACACACCCGCGGCGGTGTTCATCAAGGACCTGGAGGGCCGCTACCTGGCGGTCAACACGACGTTCGAGGAGAGTCTGGGCCTGTCCCGCGACCGGGTGCTGGGCCGCCGGGACGACGAGGTCATGCCGCCCGCCCTCGCGCGTCAGGCGCGGGCGTCCGACGTCGCCATGCTCGCGGACGGCACGGCTGTGCAGCGGGAGGAGCTGCTCCCCCTGCCGGGGGGTCCACGCGACGTCCTCACCACCCTGTTCCCGCTCAATGACGCGACGGGCACGTCCTACGCCGTGTGCGGGGTGGTCACCGACATCACCGAACGAGTCGCGGCCCAGCGTGAGGTCCAGCGGGCCCACCGGCGTTTCCGCGCACTGCTGGAGTCCGCCCCCGACGCCACGCTGATCACGGACGACCGCGGCGTGATCATGATGGCCAACGCACAGGTGGAAAGCCTCTTCGGTCACGCTCCGGACGAACTGGTCGGCACGGAGGTCGTCGCCCTGGTGCCCGCTGCGCGGCGCCGACGGCACGGCGCGCTTCTCCACGCCTACCTGCGGCAGCGGGATCCGAAGCCGACGGTCCTGGACCGGGACCTGTACGGGTCGCACAGCGACGGCGGAGAGTTCCCCGTCGAGGTGAGCGTCAGCAGCCTGCAGTCCGGGCAGGAGGCGCTCGTGTTCCTGACCGTACGGGACATCACCGAGCGCAGACGGGTCGAGACCGAGCGCGCCGAGCGCTACGAGCAGCAACGACACATCGCCTACACGCTGCAGCGCAGCCTCATGGGGGAGCCGCCCCTCCTGCCCCATCTGCCCAGCGCCCACCGGTACCTTGCGTCCGCCCGGGGCCCCGGGGTGGGCGGCGACTGGTTCGACGTCATTCCCCTCGACGAGCGCCGCACCGGTGTCGTCATCGGCGACGTGATGGGCCGGGGCCTGGAAGCCGCGGCCGTCATGGGGCAGCTGCGTGCCGCCTCGCACGCGCTGGCCCGCACGGGTGCGACACCCAGCGCGCTGATGACGGGGCTGGACGCGTTCGTCGGCGACCTTGCGGACCAGCTCGTCACCTGCACCTACCTGGTGATCGACCAGGGTGCCCGCGCGGTCACCCTGTGCTCCGCCGGGCACCTGCCCGTCATCGTCCTGCACCGCGAGGGGCCCGCCCGTCGGCTGGGGGCGCCTGCCGGTGTGCCGCTGGGCGTCAACGAGGCTTCCGTGGGTGGCGTGCCGTACGAGGAGATCACCCAGCCGCTTCCAGCGGGCAGCACCCTCGTGCTCTACACCGACGGGCTGGTCGAACGGCCCGGCACCGACATCGACGCCCAGATCGACGTCCTCATCCACACCGCCGACGTCGCACTGAAAGGTGCCTCCATGGACGCGAACACCCTCGACATGGCGGCGTCCCGGCTGATCGGGACCCTCATCCATGACACGGCCGCCCACGACGACGACGTGACGCTGCTCCTGATCGGTGTGCCCGAGCCGGACGGCGAGGCCGCCTGCCCCTGATCACCGATCCGGCCGACGTCGTGGGACGCTCGCACGCAACCCGGCTCGGCGGTCCCGAGCTGCACCCGGCCGGTGCGCGGGATCATGCCGCAGGATGTCCGCACCGTGATGCAGCATGCCCCGTGCACCAGTGAACGGTGCACACCCCGGTCGAGTTCGTGTCGGAGCAAGGGGGTCGGCCGAGCCGGCTCGACCTGTCTCGACACGGTGGGCGCACCGTCGAGGGCGTCGCCGGCCGCGTCGCCCAGCGCGTGCCGGCCATGGCCGCCGCGATCTGGTACACCTTCCGGACCGGCCAGGCGGTCGGCCGCTCACCGACCGCCTACGAGCACTGACGGTGTGCGGCATAACTCGTCCAGCGGCGGCCGCCGCGTCCGCCGTTCAACAGCCTCACATCCACGCTCCCGGCACTGGTCACGTACACGCCAACCGGCATCGGGAGAACAGGAGCGGCGGACCGTGCCTCACGGTCCGTGCCCGATCCCGCCGTATCCGGCCCGTGCCCAGGAGTCCCGCCATGACCGGCGTCACCACGCTCGACCGGCCCCCGCAGCCCGCGGCGCCCACCCGCTACACCGTCTCCCTCGCCCGCGACGAGGAGGACGTGCGCGCCGCGCAGCGGCTGCGGCACGACGTCTTCGCGGGCGAGATGGGCGCCCTGCTGTCCAGCCCGCAGCCCGGGCTGGACGTCGACCCCTTCGACGCGTACTGCGACCACCTCCTCGTGCGCGAGCAGACCGGTGGACAGGTCGTCGGCACCTACCGGCTGCTGCCGCCGCAGCGCGCTGCGGTCGCCGGACGGCTCTACGCCGACGGCGAGTTCGACCTCTCCGCGCTCGACGCCATCCGGCCCGGGCTCGTCGAGGTGGGCCGCTCCTGCGTGCACCCGGGCCACCGCGACGGCGCGGTCATCGGTCTGATCTGGGCGGGCATCGCCCGCTACATGACCGACCACGGCCACGCCTGGCTGGCCGGCTGCTGCTCCGTCCCGCTCGCCGACGGGGGCATCCTGGCCTCCGCCACCTGGGACCGGGTGCGCACCGGGCACCTGGCCCCCGAGGAGTACCGGGTACGCCCCCGGCTGCCCTGGCGGCCGGCCGCGTCGGAGCCCGCCGCCCGCGCCGAACTGCCCGCCCTCCTGCGCGGCTACCTGCGCCTCGGCGCCTGGGTGTGCGGGGAACCCGCGCACGACCCCGACTTCGGGGTCGCCGACCTGTACGTGCTGCTGCCGATGAGCCGGGTGAACCCGCGCTATATGCGGCACTTCCTCTCCCTCGCCCCGGCCCGGTGAGCGCCTGGTCGCCCGTCGCGCCCTGCACCCCCGCGGGCTGCGTGGAGCCGGCCGTGGTGCGGGGCGCGGGACGCGCGGCACTGCGGCTCGCGGCCGTCACCGCCCTCGTCCTGGCCGGGATCGCCCTGCTGCCGGCCGGACGGCGGATCCCCGCGGAGCTGACGCGCCGGTGGTGCCGGTGGATCCTGTGGGCGGCCGGCGTCCGGGTGCGGCTCACCGGTGGCGCCGCGCCCGCCGGCGGACTGCTGATCGTCGCCAACCACATCTCCTGGCTGGACGTGCCGCTGCTCGCGGCGGTGCGGCCCGCCCGCATGCTGGCCAAGGCGGAGATCCGGCGCTGGCCGGTCGCGGGAGCGCTGGCGGCGCGCGGCGGCACCCTCTTCATCGAGCGGGACGGGCTGCGGACCCTGCCCGGCACGGTCGCCCGGATCGCCGGGGCGCTGCGTGAGGGCGCCGCGGTCGCGGCCTTCCCGGAGGGCAGCACCTGGTGCGGGCGGGCCCGGGGGCGGTTCCGCCGGGCGGTGTTCCAGGCCGCCCTGGACGCCGGAGTGCCGGTCCAGCCCGTCCGGATCCGTTACCGCCTCACCGGGGGAGCGGTCACCACGGTGCCCGCGTTCGTGGGCGACGACCCGCTGCTCGCCTCTGTGTGGCGGGTGGTGTCGGCGCGGGGGCTGGTGGCCGAGGTGGACGTGCGCCCGGCGCTGGCACCGCACGGTGCGGCCGACCGGCGCGCACTGGCCGCCGCCGCCCGAGCAGCCCTGTGCGAGGACACCGGGGCCCCCGTGACCGGAGGACGGCATGCCGAGCGTCCCGCGGGTGCGGCGGCCCCGGCCGCGGTGCGGGCAGGGTCCGCAGGTACTCGGCAGGAACGGCGGCACGCTCACGGACGAGCCCCTCACCCGGGTTGATCCACCCGCCCGGCCGGGGCGACGGGACGGGCCCCGGGGAGCCACGCCGCGTTCACGTTCGCGCAATCCCGCCTGCACCGGCCGCCCCTAACCTCTCGCGCGGCCCTTCCCCTACCGAGGAGTATCGTGAGCGCTTCCGCTCTGACCGCGCTGACCGCCGCGTTCCTGATGGTCACCCCGGCCGCCGCCCAGCAGCCCGTGTCCACCGCCGCGCGCGTCGAGACGCCCGCCGTGTACGACGACGCGGCGGGCGGCAACGCCGACGCCGACGACCCGGCGGTCTGGGTCGACCCCGCCCACCCCGGCCGCAGCCTCGTCATCGGCACCCTGAAGAAGGCCGGACTCGACGTCCACGGCCTCGACGGCAGGCGCCTCCAGCACATAGCCGCTCCCGCGGCCCCCGGCGAGGACGCCGCGCCGGGCCGCTTCAACAACGTCGACGTCGTCTACGGCTTCGAACTGAATGGCCGCAGGACCGACCTGGCGCTCGTCAGTGACCGGGGCCGGGACCGCATCCGGGCCTACGCCATCGACCCGGCCGCCGTCGCCGCGGGCCGGCCGCCCCTGAGGGACGTCACCGCCGCCGACGTCGCCCCGGTGTTCGCCGCGAGCGAGGCGGACGTCGACGAGCAGCGCACCGCCTACGGACTGGCCGCCTACACCGATGACGACGACGCGTACGTCACCGTCTCGCAGCGCTCGGAGACCCGCGTGCGCCTGCTCCGGCTGGAGGACCGCGGCGGCCGGGTCGGCTACCGCACCGAGGACACCCTCGCGCTGCCCTCCTCCTTCCGCCTGCCGAACGGCACCACCTGGACGCCGTGTGCCGACCCCGGGGAGGGCCCGCAGGTCGAGGGGATGGCCGTGGACCAGGAGGACCACGTGCTGTACGCGGCACAGGAGGACGTCGGCCTGTGGCGCGTCGACCTCGACGACGAGGAGTTCGGGACGCCGCGGCTGCTCGACCGCGTCCGCGAGTACGGCACGCCGTGGACGTACGACGAGGTCGAGGAGGAGTGCGTCCTCGACACCGCGAACGACCCCGGTCTCGGCGGTGACCGGCTGGGCGCCGACGCCGAGGGCGTGACCGTCTACCACGCCGGTGACGGTGCCGGGTACGTCCTCGCCTCCAGCCAGGGCGACAACACCTACGCCGTCTACCGGCGCGAAGGCGGCAACGCCTACGTCGGGTCCTTCGCCGTCGCCGACGGCCCGGCGACGGACGGCGTACAGCACTCCGACGGCTCCACCGTGGCCAACGTGCCACTGGGGGCGACCTTCCCCCAGGGCCTGTTCGTCACCCACGACGGCGAGGCGACCCCGGCCGACGGCGATCGGGAGGCCACCAACTTCAAGCTGGTGCCCTGGGACGCGGTCGCCGGCGCGTTCCCCGAGCCGCTGACGGTGGACACCGGGTCGTTCGACCCGCGCGACGCCGACTGAGCCCACCGGACCGCCGCCCGGACCGCGCCCCGGCGGGCCGGGCGGTTCAGTGGCCGACGACCGCCGCGAGCCGCCGGTAGGAGTCCAGCAGGGCGGCCCGGTCGTAGGTGCTGGTCGTGACCAGGACCTCCTGGGCGCCCGTCTCCTTCAGCACCGTCTCCAGCTCGTGCGCGACCTGCTCCTCGGTGCCGGCGATGTGCCCGGTCAGGCCGGAGGCGTACAACTCCCGTTCCCTCGCGGACATCCGGCCGGACCGCGCCAGCTCCTCGACCCGCTCGGCGGGCGGCAGCGGCGGGAAGGTGCCGTGGGTGCGGGAGTACGCCATCGACCAGGCCTCCGGAAGCAGCAGCCGACGAGCCCGACCGGGGGTGGCGGCCACCGCGACCGTGCCGGAGACGACGACGTACGGCTCGCTCGCCCACGGGGAGGGGCGGAAGTGGGCGCGGTAGTGGTCGACGCCGCGGCGCATCCGCTCGCGGTCGCGCAGGTCGCCGATCACCAGGGGCAGGCCCGCGCGGGCCGCGACGACGGCGCCCTCTCCCACGGCCAGCACGAACGGCGGCACGGTCAGGCCCTCGGCCGGGCGGGCGTGCACGCCGGTCGGCGACGTCCCGCGGAACCAGCCGAGCAGTTCCTCGACCAGGGCCGCGAAGTCCTCGGCGTCGCTCCTGTCCCGGCCGAGCGCCTTGCGCACCCCGTCGGTGAAGCCGACCGAGCGGCCCAGGCCCATGTCGATCCGGCCGGGGAACAGCGACTCCAGCACCCCGAACTGCTCGGCCACCACGAGCGGTCGGTGGTTGGGCAGCATCACCCCGCCGGTGCCGACACGGATGGTGCGGGTCGCCGAGGCCACGGCGGCGGCCAGCACGGTCGGCGCGGAACCCGCCACGCCGGGCACCCCGTGGTGCTCGGAGACCCAGAACCGGTGGAAGCCGAGCCGCTCCGCCTCCCCGGCCAGCTCGACGGTGTCGCGCAGTGCCTCGGCGCCGGTGTGCCCCTCGCGGATCCGGGAGCGGTCGAGGACGGAGAAACGGGTCGCGGCGATCAGGGAACTCACACCCGGTGCAACGCCACGCGTGCCGAGGCATTCCCCGCCGCGTCGTTTCGGGCCGTGTCTAGGGTGGACCCGTGACCGAGAGCAGCAAGCGCCCGCTGGCCGTCTTCGACCTGGACAACACCCTCGCCGACACCGCCCACCGGCAGCGGTTCCTGGAGCGCAGGCCGCGCGACTGGGACGCGTTCTTCGCCGCCGCCCCGCAGGATCCCCCGCTCACGGAGGGCATCGCCCTGGTGCGGGAGAGCGCCCGCGAGTGCGAGATCGTGTACCTCACCGGACGGCCCGAGTGGTGCCGCCGCGACACGCTCGACTGGCTCGCCGCCCACGGGCTGCCCGAGGGGCCCCTCCACATGCGCGGCAACGCCGACCGCAGGCCCGCCCGCCACACCAAGCTGGCCGTCCTGCGCCGCCTCGCCCGCACCCGGGAGATCCGCGTCCTCGTGGACGACGACGCGCTGGTCTGCGAAGACGCCCGCCGCGCCGGCTTCACCGTCCTCCAGGCACGCTGGACGGCTCCGTCGGGCGAGCTCCGGCAGGCGCAGGAGAAGGAGGGCCGCACCTGACCCGGGGTTGCCGTGAACCGGACCCGGGGCGTGCCCTGGGAGGTTCGCGGCGGGCGGCAGGCTCGTGGGCCGGTCGCCGGCTGCGAGTGAGCCTGCCGGGGCCCGTCCCGCCCCGTTCGCGCCCGTAGGCCGGCCCTCACCCGCGGGCCGGTCCCTACGCCGACTCCTCCAGGCGGAAGCCCACCTTCAGACCCACCTGCCAGTGGGCGATGCGCCCCTCCTCGATCTGGCCGCGCACCTGCGTGACCTCGAACCAGTCCAGGTTGCGCAGCGTCTGCGAGGCGCGTTCGATGCCGTTGCGGACGGCCTGGTCGACGCCCTCCGGTGACGTGCCGACGATCTCCGTGACCCGGTAGGTGTGGTTCGACATGCGGGTGCTCCTCTCCCCGGCGGCAGTCGCCGACGCGATGGTGTCGCCTTGTGTCACGCGTCACTCCACCGTGCCCCAAGCCGTGGTGGAGCGCGAGACGTCGGCCCCGGACGCGGGACCCCCTTGACCCCTCGCATTGGTCCATACCAGAATCCCGGGACACCCGTACGAGCCGTCGGCTCACCCCCCACGTCGGGCTTCCGCCCTGTCCGTCAGACAGAAACAGGACCCCCGTGAGACGTCGCCTGCTCGCCCTCGTCTGTGCGTCCGCCACCCTGCTCAGCGGCTGCGGCCTGATGCCGGGGGACGACAGCGGTCCACGGCGGACGGTCACCGTGTGGCTCATGCGGCACAGTGCCTCCCAGGAGTTCCTGGACCGCTTCACCGAGGACTTCGAGCGCACCCACCCGGACCTCGACGTCGATATCCGCATCCAGGAGTGGACCGGCATCGGCGAGAAGGTGCAGAGCGCGCTCGACGCGCAGGAGGGCGCCGGTCCCGACGTCATCGAGGTCGGCAACACCCAAGTGGCGCAGTACGCCGAGGGCGACGGACTGCTCGACCTCACGCTGGAGTCGATGCGGGACTGGGGCCGCAGCGAGTGGCTGCCGGGTCTCGCCGAGCCGGGACAGTGGGGATCCCAGCAGTTCGGCATCCCCTGGTACGCCGCCAACCGCGTCGTCATCTACCGCAAGGACCTCTTCCGGCAGGCCGGCATCACCGCCCCGCCCAGGACCCGCGACGAGTGGCTCACCCTCACCGAGGAGCTCGACACCGGCGGGAACCAGGGCATCTACCTGGCCGGACAGGACTGGTACACGCTCGCCGGCTTCATCTGGGAGGAGGGTGGCGACCTCGCCGAGCAACGCAACGGCGTCTGGCGGGGCACCCTGGACACCCCGGCCGCGCTGCGCGGCATGGACTTCTACCGCAGGCTCCAGGCGCTGGGCGACGGCCCGGTCGACGCCGACGAGGAACACCCGCCGCAGGCCGGTGTGTTCGCCGAGGGCAGGACCGCCCAGATCGTGGCGGTGCCGGGACTGACCGCCACCATCCTCCAGAAGAACCCCGGACTCAAGGGAGAACTGGGCTACTTCCCCGTCCCCGGCAGCGAACCGGGCGGACCCGGGGCCGTGTTCACCGGCGGTTCCGATCTCGTCGTCCCGGCGAACACCGACGACAAGGAGGGCGCCGTCGCGGTCGTCGCCGCGCTCGCCGGCGAGAAGTGGAACACCGACCTGGCCCGCACCATGAACTACGTGCCCAACAAGACCACCCTCGCCGACGCGGTGGCCGGTGAGGAGGCGGTCGCCGCCATGGCGGCCGGGGCCGCGCGCGGCCGGGCCACCCCCGCCACACCCCGGTGGGGCGCGGTGGAGGCCGACAACCCGATCAAGGCGTACATGACCGAGGTGCTCACCGGGGCCGACCCGGCGACGGAGGCGGCCCGCGCCTCCCGCCGGATCACCGAGACCCTCGACCTGGACCCGCAGTAGGCACCCCCGGAACGGCGGGGGCCGCGCCGGGCCCCCGCCACCGGAGGGCGCCGGTCAGCGCGCCACGCTCAGCGACAGCGCGAACCGGCCCTCCGCGTCCGTCCACCACCGGGTCATCTCCAGCCCCGCCGCCGACAGTTCCGCGCGCACGCCCTCCTTGCGGAACTTCGCCGACACCTCGGTGCGCAGTTCCTCGCCCGCCTCGAACTCGACGGCCAGGTTCAGCGCGGGAATCTTCACCGTCTGCGCCTCGCGGGAGCGCAGCCGCATCTCGATCCACTCGTGCTCGGCGTCCCACAGGGCCACGTGGTCGAAGGCGGACGGGTCGAAGTCGGCACCCAGCTCCCGGTCGATGACGGTCAGCACGTTCTTGTTGAAGGCGGCCGTCACCCCGGCCGCGTCGTCGTACGCCCTGACCAGGGCCGCCTCGTCCTTGACCAGGTCCGTGCCCAGGAGCAGGGCGTCGCCCGGGGCGAGGAGCGCGCGGACCGAGGCGAGGAACCCGGCCCGCTCGGCGGGCAGCAGATTGCCGATCGTGCCGCCGAGAAACGCCACCAGCCGCGGTCCCGGCGTCTCCGGCAGCACCAGCCGGGCGGTGAAGTCCGCGATCAGCGCGTGGACTTCGAGCCCCGGCCGCTCGGCGACAAGTGCCTCGCCCGCCCGGGTGAGGGCGCTCTCGCTGACGTCGACGGGGACGTAGGCGCGCAGGCCGGTGAGGGCGTCGAGCAGGTGACGCGTCTTCTCCGAGGAGCCCGAACCCAGTTCGACCAGCGTGCGGGCACCCGAGGCCGCCGCGATCTCGCCGGACCGGGTGAGCAGGATTTCGCGCTCGGCGCGCGTCGGGTAGTACTCGGGCAACTCGGTGATCCGCTCGAACAGTTCACTGCCGTGCGCGTCGTAGAACCACTTCGGCGGCAGCGTCCGGGGCCGGGCGGACAGGCCCTCACGGACGTCGGCGCGCAGAGCGGCGCCGGTGGCGTCCTCGGGCAGGGTGCGGGTGAGACGGAACGGGCTCACGTACAGGGCTCCTTGCGTGATGCGGGGGAGGGGGCCGTGTCGCCGCGCGGCTCCTCGGCCTGGTCGCTCGGTTCCTTGAGGGGGGTCAGCAGCACATCGGCGCCGCTCGCCGCGAGCAGCGTGCGGTCGGGGACCTCGCGCCAGTGCGGATCGTCGTCGTAGGGCTCGGACGCCACGACGGTGCCGCCGCCGGGCCGGGTCAGGTACCACAGGGTGTCGCCCCAGGCGGTCGCGGTGACGGTGTCTCCGTTGGTGAGCAGCAGGTTGAGACGGGCGGCCGGCGCCGCCGCGGCGACCTCCAGCACCGTGTCCGCCAGTGCCTGCCCCTCGGGGTCACCGGCCCGCAGGCGGGCAAGTACCAGGGCCCAGACGAACGCGGAGTCGTTGCGCGCCTCCATCGACAGCAGGTCCACCGCGGGCAGGGAGGCGACGAGCGGGGCGAGCGAGCCCGGCCAGCCCGGCACGGCCCCGTTGTGGCTGAACAGCCAGGGGCCCGCGGCGAAGGGCGCCGCCGCGGCCTCCGCGTCGGCCCCCGACAGGGTCGCGTCCCGTACGGCCGCGAGCAGCGAGGTGGTCCGTACGACCCGGGCGAGATCCGCGAACGACAGGTCCGCCCAGACCGGCCCCGCCCTGCGGTAGCGGGCCGGCACCGGATCCCCCGGCGCGTACCAGCCGACGCCGAAGCCGTCCGCGTTGACCGTCCCGTACCGCTGGTGCCGGGGCGCCCACGACTGGCGGTACAGGGCGTGCGGCGGCTCCACGAGGAGCCGCCCCAGTGGCTCCTCGGGTCCCACGTAGGCCACATGACGGCACATCAGGCCTCCCCCGACCGCGCCGTGCGGAATCCGGAGAAGATCTGCCGTCGGATCGGGTAGTCCCAGTTGCGGAACGTGCCCCGGCAGGCCACCGGGTCCACGGCGAACGAGCCGCCGCGCAGCACCTTGTACTCGGGCCCGAAGAACACCTCCGAGTACTCCTTGTACGGGAACGCCCGGAACCCGGGGTACGGCAGGAAGTCGCTCGCCGTCCACTCCCAGACGTCCCCGATCAACTGGCGCACACCGAGGGGGGATTCACCGGCCGGAAAACTCCCGGCCGGGGCGGGCCGCAGATGCCGCTGACCGAGGTTGGCGTGCTCGGGTCCGGGGTCGGCGTCGCCCCACGGAAAGCGCGTCGAACGGTCGCCGGCCGGGTCGTGGCGGGCGGCCTTCTCCCACTCGGCCTCGGTGGGCAGCCGGCGCCCGGCCCAGCGGGCGTAGGCGTCGGCCTCGTACCAGCACACGTGCAGCACCGGCTCGTCGGGCGGCACGACCTCGGTGACACCGAAACGGCGCCGGATCCACTGCCGGCCGTCCCGGCGCCAGAACAGTGGGGCGGTGATGGAGTGGCGGCGGATGTGCGCCCAGCCCTCCGCCGCCCACCAGCGCGGGTCGTCGTAGCCGCCGTCCTCGATGAACGCCTGGTAGGCGGCGTTGGTCACCGGCGTGGTGTCGATGTGGAACGGCGCCACCTCGCGCCGGTGCGCGGGGCGTTCGTTGTCCAGCGCCCACGGCTCGGTCGACGTGCCCATCGTGAACGGGCCACCGGGGACCAGCACTTCGGCCGGGCCGGTGAACAGCGGCACCGGGTCTGGGTCCGGGGCGGTCAGCGCCTGCGGCCCGCGGCGGAGCTGATGGGTGATCAGCATGGTCTCGTCGTGCTGCTGTTCGTGCTGCGCGATCATCCCGAAGGCGAAGCCGGCCTCCGTCAGCCGCGTCCCGCCGAACGCGGTCCTCTCCAGCACGTCGAGCACCCGGCCGCGCACGTCGGCGGCGTACCGGCGGGCCTCGTCCGGTGGGAGCAGGGGCAACCGGGGGCGTTCGGCGCGCGGGTGCTCGAAGGCGTCGTAGAGGTGGTCGATCTCGGGCCGTATCGCCTCCTGGCCGGCGACGGCCCGCAGCAGCCACTGCTCCTCCTGGTTGCCGATGTGGGCGAGGTCCCACACCAGCGGCGACATCAGCGGTGAGTGCTGCGCGGTCAGGTCGGGTTCGTCGACGCAGTCGGTGAGCAGCGTGGTGCGGTCCCGAGCCGTGACGAGCGAGGTGACCGCGCGCTCACGCAGGCTGTCGGCGTCGAGGGCGGGGTCGGTCATGGGCGGGTGTCCTTCCGGTGCGGGTGCGTCGCGTGCGGGCGGCCGTCGGCACGGCGGTGTTCGTCGCGCAGCCGGTCGAGCAGGTCGTCGGCGGGGCAGCGGCCCCGGGCGACATAGCGGTCCAGGTGTGCCGCGACCGCGTCGGTGACCTCGGTGGTGGCCCCGAGCCCCGGCAGGGCCCGCAGCGCCGCCCCGAAGCAGAGGACGGCCACCTCGCGCAGCTCCGGGTCGGCGAGGCCGTCGCGGGCCGCGTCCCGCCACAGCGGGTTGTGCGGCGCGGGCCTGCCCAGCGCCCGCTCGGCCAGCGGCTTCACCGCCCGGTAGGCGGTTTCCGCGGCCTCGGGATCGTCGAACAGCGCCGCCGTCACGGCCAGCGGCACGATCCAGCCGTCGTCCCCGGGCTGCGCGTCGATCATCCGCAGCTCCAGGTGGCCGCGCGGCCTTACCGGCGGGAACAACGTCGTGACGTGGTAGTCGAGGTCCTCCCGGGTCGGCGGCCGGGGCACCCGGGACCGGATCCACTCCCGGAAGGTGAGCCCCGCGGGCACGTCCCACGACCCGCCGCGGTGCCGTACGCACATCACCGGGGCGTCCAGGACGTGCCCGGCCCAGGCACCGCGGGGGTCGGTGTTCAGCGGGGGACCACCGGCCCGCCCGGCGCCGATCTGGGCCCAGCGCAACTGACGCGTGGACAGCCAGCCGGTGGGCCGGTCACCGGCCAGCGGGGAGTTGGCGAACGCGGCTACCAGTACCGCGCCCAGCTGGTGCGCGAGCCACCAGCGCCGCACGTGGCCGATCGGGCCGGGCTCCTCGTGTCCGGCGTCCACGCACACCTGCACGGAGGCGGAGGCGCACATCATGGCGCGGCCGGCCGGTCCGGTGCGGTCCAGACAGGCCTCCATGGCGTCGTAGCGCGGTTCGCGCAGGAACCGGCGCGGAGTGTGCCAGGGGTGGTGGCCGAGGCCGACGAGACGCAGACCGTCCTCGCGCAGGACCGCGCGGACGGCGTCCAGGTCGGCGGAGACGGTGCGGATGCACTCCATCAGCGAGGCGGCGGGCGGCGAGCTCAGTTCCAGCTGGCCGCCGGGTTCGACGGTGAGCGCCGATCTCCGGGACACGGTCCGCAGTGCGGCGTAGGCCGCTTCGAGCCGTTCGGATGTTACGGGGAGCCGCGGGTCGCGCGACTCGTGGACCAGCCATTCCACCTCGACTCCGAGGCGGCGGGGCGGTCCGGTCTTGAAGCAGATGCCCCGGACCAGGGCTTCCGCCTCGGCTTCGCCGAGGGCGGTACGCGGCTCGGTACAGCCACGTGCCGAATGGGACATGTCGGTATCCTCCTGAGATTCCACCATGTCGCCGGCTCGGGGTCCTCGGTCCGGGCCGGCATCAACCCGTACCACCCAAGACCCTCACGTCGCCGGGCACAAGGGCGCCTCACGGGGCGCAGGGGGCCGCTCGTCCCTCCGTCCTGCCCGTTTCCTGGGCTCCGTCCGTGTGTTTGCGGAGAGTTTCCCCGGGCGGAAATTCCGTTGCGTCGCATCACCAGCATCACCCACGATGCCTCCGTGAGCACGACGGGGAGGAACGCGCGGCGCACGGTCACGGCGGCTACGGGGGTGGCGCCGTGAGCGCGCGGCTGCGTGCCCCGGCGTGCGGGAGAAGGGCGGACGCCGGGCTTCCACCGTGCGTCCGGCGGTGGGAGGTCTCCCTCGCGGCGGTGATCCCGGGCGCCCTGGACGGCACGCGGACGTGCGGGCCGTAAGGGGCCGCAGGCGGTGACGCTCCCCGGGAGCCGGCAGGTGCGGAGCCGGGCGGAGGCCACCGGCGAGAGCGGCCTGTAGGCCGCGCGGCAGTCGACCGCGCGACCGGCCGGGCCGGACATCCCGCGCGGCCGGGCCGCGGTGCCGGGCCTCGTCTCCGTGCGCCACCCCGGCGGCGGCCACCTCGACGGCGCGCAGGTCGCGGACAGGTCCGGTGCCGCGCCTCCGCGCCGTACCGGTGCCTGCTGCGGGCCCCGGCTCCCACGACCGCCGGCAGACCACCGGGGCCCGTCGCCCCCGGGACGAGTCATCCACGCGCCCGCCGTTCCGGTCCTCCGTGACGGCCACGGCCGTCTCCTGGACGAGCCGTACCCGGCCGGCTTCCTCATCCCCCCGGCGCGGGACACGGCGTGGTTCCGTGGAGGTCCCTGGGCGAGGCCGGTGGGGTGCGGGTCCCTGGTGGTCCGGGTCGGGCGAATGCCGGTGCATGCGCCCCCGTGTCACCGTGCGGGCTGGTGCCCGCTGCCTGAGGTGTGGCGTTGCCGTGACAACCCGACAGCGGTGTGGGGACGCCTTCCGGCGACTTTCCCAAGCCCGGCGGGCCCTTCGCCCGGGCGGCTGGTGCCCGGCGCCTGGGGCTGGGGTGTGTTCCTCGACGACCCGGGGGCGGTGGCGGGCGCGTTCCGGGCGCGTTCCGGAGCCCCGGGGGGCCTGTGCCTGGGCCTTCGCCGGGACGGCCTCGAGTGGGCCGGTGGATGCGGTGGGCCCCTGGTGGTCCGGGCTGGGCGAATGTGCCGGAGGCTGCCGCTCCTGCATACCGGCGGCTGGTGCCCGGCGCCTGGGGCTGCGGTGTGTTCCTCGACGACCGGGGGCGGTGGCGGGCCGCGTTCCGGAGCCCGGCGGGCCTGCGTCGGGGAGCTGCACCACGGGAGCTCCGGCAGGCGGGCTCGCACCCGGGGTGGCGGGCTCCACCCGGCGTTCGTCGACGCGGTCGCGCTCCTCGCCGTCGCGGACGGCGGGCGTCAGCTCCAGCCGTAGCGCTCGCGCAGCCGGCGGCGCACCAGGTCGAACCGCATCCGGTCCAGGGCGCACGCCTCCCGGCGCATGCCCTCCTCGTGCAGGCGCAGGACCCGGGCCACGCCCACCCACGACGCGCGGCCCGACCGGTCCCAGGGCCCGCTGCCGATCGGCACCCACTCCCGGTCGCCGTCGCGCGGCCTGCTGGAGAGCTGCACGGCGAGGAAGGTCCCGGCCGCCTCCCGGGCGACGACCAGCACCGGCCGGTCCTTGCCCCGCCCGTCGTCCTCGGCGTAGGGCACCCAGGTCCAGACGATCTCGCCGGGGTCGGGATCACCGTCGTGCGCGGGCGAGTACTCCGTGCGCACCGGACCCACCTCCCGCGGGTCGGTCTCGACGGTGGCGCTGGGCCCGTGGCGGCCCGGTACGTCCTCAGCGGCGAACATCACGGGCGTACGGTACGGGACGCCCGCGAGCGCCCGCACCGGAAGGGCCGTGCGGCGGGGAACCGGCTCACACGGCCGGTGAGTCCACCACGGCCGGCTGCGGCGGCCACGCCTCGTGCCAGCGCAGGCCGGCCTCCAACTGGGCGGCCAGGCTCACCAGCAGCGCCTCGCTCCCGGCCGGGCCGAGCAACTGGGCGCCGACCGGGAGGCCCCCGGTCACGAAGCCCGCCGGGACGTTGACGCCCGGCCAGCCCAGCACGTTCCACGGCCAGGCGTAGGGGCACGCGGCGATCATCGCCCGGTCGGTGGCCATGCCGCCCAGGTCCAGCAGCGCACCGATGCGGGGCGGTGGAGCAGCCGTGGTGGGCGCGAGAACCACGTCGTAGGACGTGAAGAACGCGCCGATGCGCCGGTGCAGCGCCGCCTCCGCGCGTCGGGCCGCCCGCAGCGGTGCCCCGCCGAGCAGCCGGCCCATCCGTGCCGCGCCCCGGGTGCGCGGGTCGAGCAGGTCGGGGCAGGGCACCTCGCTCACCCACTCGGCGATTCCCGCGGTGGCGCGCGGCACGAAGGTGAGGCCGATCTGCCCGTAGGGCGGGTCGGCCTCTTCGACGGTGTGCCCGGACGCGGCAAGTCTCTCGGCGAGTTCGACGACGCGGGCACGCACCTCGGGGTGGAGCCGGGCGGGAACCGCGGTGAACGGCGGCTTCAGTGACAGCGCGATGCGCAGCCGGCCCGGGTCGCGGCCGACCGCCTCGGACGCGTCGACGGCCGGGGGCCGGTGCGGGTCGTGCGCGTGATTGCCGCTCGCGGCGTCCAGCAGCAGCGCGGCGTCGGCCACGGTGCGTGCTAGGGGGCCGTTGACCGTGATGCCCTGGAAGGACTCGCCCTTCGGCCAGGTGGAGATGCGGCCGCGCTGCGGCTTGATCCCGACCAGGTGCGTCCAGGCGGCCGGGATGCGCACCGAGCCGGCGCCGTCGGAGCCGAGCGCCGCCGGGACCAGGCCGGCCGCCACTGCGGCGGCGGAGCCCCCCGAGGAACCGCCGGGCGTGTGCCTGGTGTTCCAGGGGTTGCGGGTGGCCCCGAAGGCGGGCCCCTCGGTGAAGGGCCACTGCCCGAACTCGCAGGTGTTGGTCTTGCCGACGATCACCGCCCCGGACGCGCGCAGCCGCCGCACCGCCTCGCCGTCCTCGGCGGCGGGCGGGAAGTCGCCCCGGCAGCCGAAGGCGGTCGGCTCGCCCGCCACGTCCATGTCGTCCTTCACCGCGACCGGCACCCCGAGCAGGGGCCGCCGCACCCCGGTGGCCAGCTCCCGGTCCGCCGCATCCGCCTCGGCGAGGGCGGCCTCGGCGCGGACGATCCGGAAGGCGTTGAGGGAGGACCGGGTGGCCTCGATCCGCGCCAGGGTCCGCTCGACGAGCTCCCGGGACGTCACCTCCCCGGCGGCCAGCGCACGGGCGGTCTCCGCCAGACCCGCGGCACGGTCGAACGTCATGCGGACACCTCCGGAAGCGTCGTGTCTACCGAACGGTAACCCCCAGGGGGCCAAGAGGGAACGACCGTGGCGACGACGGCAGTTCGCCGGCCCCGTCCCGCCCGGCCGTCACCGGCCGGGGTACCGTCACCGGCCGGGGCGCGGCCGAGGGGTTCCGCCACGATCCCGGCGGAGCCGGCCGCATCCCGGTGACCCGCCCCGCGATCCCGCGGCGGCCCCTCCTCGCGAAAGGTGCATCATGCCGGTCATCCACCTCGTACGGCACGGTCAGGCGTCGTACGGTTCGGCGACGTACGACGTCCTCTCGGACCGCGGGAGGGAGCAGGCGGCCGTCACCGGTGCCGAGCTCGCGCGCCGCGGGCCGCGCGACCCGCTCGTCGTCTGCGGCACCCTGGACCGTCAGTTCGACACGGCCGAGCTGCTGATGAAGGCGGCCGGGCTCGGCGGCGCCCCGGGCCGGGACCCGCGCTGGAACGAGTACGACCACATCGGCCTCCTCGACCGGTACGGCCCGGCGGAACCCGGTGCCCCCGCGGACGCGCGAGGTGTGCAGGGGGCTTTGGACCGGGCGCTCGGGGCGTGGATGGACGATCCGGACGACGACGGCTGGACCGTCTTCTCCGGGGGAGCCGTCGCGGCGCTCGGTGAGCTGGTCGCCTCCCTCGGCCCCGGCCGCGACGCGATCGTGGTCACCTCCGGCGGGGTGCTGGCCGCGCTGTGCGGACGGCTCCTCGGCACCTCGGCCGCTGGGACGGTCGCCCTCCACCGGGTCGCGGTCAACGCCGCGATCACCACGCTCGTGGCGGGCGGGTCGGGGGTGGGCCTGCTGACCTTCAACGACCACTCCCACTTCGCCGGGGAGCGCAGGCACCTGCTCACCTACCGCTGAGTGGCGGCGCCCACCAGGTCGTCTGTGACGGACATCACTGTCCACGACATACCTACCGGTCGGTACCCTCACGGTGGACCGTGAACGACAGGAGACGTGATGTCTGCGACCAACCGCCAGATCCGTCTGGCAGCCCGCCCCGTAGGCGAAGTGAAACCCGAGGACTGGGAGCACCGTGCGGAGCCCGTCGAGGAACCGGGCCCGGGCCGGTTCGCGGGCCGCACGCGCGTCATCTCCCTGGACCCGGCCATGCGCGGCTGGCTCGACGACCGCCCCTCCTACCTGCCCCCCGTCGGCATCGGCGACGTGATGCGCGCCGGGTCGGTCGTCGAGGTCACCGCCTCCAACCACCCCGACTACCGGCCCGGCGACCACGTGGTCGGCACCTTCGGCGTCCAGGAGTACGTCGTCTCCGACGGCAAGGGCGCCATGAAGATCGACACCTCGCTCGCCCCGCCCTCCACCTACCTCGGCGCGCTGGGTATGCCCGGCATGACGGCCTACTTCGGGCTCCTCGACGTGGGTGCGCTCAAGGACGGTGAGACCGTCGTGGTGTCCGGCGCGGCCGGCGCCGTCGGCACCATGGTGGGCCAGATCGCCAAGGCCAAGGGCTGCCGGGTGGTGGGCATCGCCGGCGGGCCCGAGAAGTGCGCACTGCTCACCGGCGAACTCGGCTTCGACGCGGCCGTCGACTACCGCGCCGAGGACGTGAGGAAGGCACTGCGCCGGGAGGCCCCCGACGGCATCGACGTCTACTTCGACAACGTCGGAGGAGACATCCTCGACGCCGCCCTGACCCGGCTGGCGATGCACGCGCGCGTGGTGGTCTGCGGCGCGATCAGCCAGTACAACAGCGCCACCCCGGTCAAGGGGCCCTCCAACTACCTGACGCTGCTGGTGCGCCGCGCCCGCATGGAAGGCTTCGTCGTCTTCGACTACGCCAAGCAGTACGCCCAGGCGGCCCGGGAGATCTCCGGCTGGATCGCGGACGGCCGCATCAAGGTCAAGGAACACGTGGTGAAGGGCACCGTGGACGACTTCCCCGAGACGCTCCAGATGCTCTTCCGCGGCGAGAACGTCGGCAAGCTCGTGCTGGAGCTGGCGTGAGCGCCGCCGAGACCCTCGGCGGAGGGCGGACAGACGGCGGCGCGCTCACGGACAAGGTCGCGATCGTCACCGGCGGTGCCAGTGGTCTCGGCCGGGCCATGGCCGTCGCCCTGGCGGAGGCCGGTGCGCGCGTGGTGGTCGCGGACCTCGACGCGCGCGGCGGACGCGAGGTGGCCGACCTGGTCGGCGGCGCCTTCCGCGCCTGCGACGTCTCCGACCTGGAGGCCAACCGGGCCCTGGTGGACTTCGCGCGGGAGACCTACGGCGGCGTCGACATCGCGCTGCTCAACGCGGGCGTGGCCACCGGATGCGGTGTCGGCGACGATTTCGACCCGGCGCGCTACCGCCGGGCGATGGGCGCCAACCTCGACGGGGTGGTCTACGGCACCCACGCGGTGCTGCCGGCGCTGCGGGAACGCGGCGGCGGGGCGATCGTGGCGACCGCCTCCCTCGCGGGACTGGCCGCCGTGCCCCTCGACCCGCTGTACGCGGCCAACAAGCACGCGGTCGTCGGACTCGCCCGCTCCCTGGGGCCGGCCCTCGCACCCCACAACGTGCGCTTCAACGCGGTCTGCCCAGGCTTCGCCGAGTCGCGCATCATCGATTCGCTGCGCGACATGCTCTCCGCGCAGGGGCTGCCCGTCATCCCGGCCGAGGTCGTCGCCGACACGGTGCTCCGGATCCTCACCGGTGACGGCACGGGGGAGTGCTGGTTCGTCCAGCCCGGCCGCGAACCGGAGCCCTTCCGTTTCCGCTCGGTCCCCGGACCGCGGCAGCCCACGGCCGTCTGAGGGGCCGCGGCGGTCCCGGTGTCCGTCGACGGCCGGACACCGGGACCGCCCCGTTCGCCTCGGAGCCGCGCGATGCGGGACCGCCCCGCCCCGTCGGGGCGGCCCGGCCGCCGTTCCCCGGCGTACCGGGAACGGCGGCCGTTCCCCGGGCGTACCGTGAGGTGCGTCCGGCGGGTGCGGGGGCACTCGGGGGGTGAGCGGCGAGGAGGTTGCCATGACCGTGCGGCAGCTCGACGGACAGACGGTGGCGGAACTGGTCGCCGAGGCCACGGCGGCCCCCTCCATGCACAACGCGCAGCCGTGGCGCTTCCGCTACGTCGTCGGCGAACGCCTCCTGTTGCTGCACGCCGACCTCGACCGGGCCATGCCCACCTCCGACCCCGACCACCGCGCCCTGCACATCGGCTGCGGGGCGGCCCTGTTCAACCTGCGGGTCGCCGCCGCCGACGCGGGCCTCGCGGCGGAGTACCGGTTGCTGCCCGACCCGGACCGGCCGGACCTGCTGGCCGCCGTTCACCTGGCCGCCGCCCCCCGTACCGGACCGGCCGCACCGGACGACCTGGCGCGGCTGTACCCCGCGATCGGCCTGCGGCACACCAGCCGCCACCCCTTCGACGACCAGGACGTCCCCGAGGACGTCCGCGACGCCCTGCGCGACGCCGGCGCCCGGGAGGGCGCCACCCTGCTGTTCCCCGGCGCCTGGCACCTGGAGACCGTGCTCGAGCTGGTCCGCGACGCCGAGAGCCGTGACGCGCACGACCCCGGCCGCACGGCCGACCTCGACCGCTGGACCCGGATCGGGACCGATGCGGACACCGCCGTCGACGGCGTCCCGGAGTACGCCTTCGGACCGCGCCGGCGGGACGGCAACGCACCCATGCGGGACTTCGCCGGTCGCCGACCGGTCGCCGACCGGGGCGAGGCCGACTTCGAGCAGACCCCGCACCTGGTACTGCTGGGCACCTCCGGTGACACCCCGGCCGACTGGCTGCGGGCGGGCCAGGCCCTCGAACGCGTCCTGCTGGAGGCGACCCTGGCCGGCCTGGCCACCTCCCTGACCTCCCACCCGCTGGAGAGCCCCGACCTGCGCTGGGTCGCCCGCGACCCGGCCCTGGGCGGCGGCCACGTCCAGATGGTCCTGCGCCTCGGCTACGGCCCCCCGGGCCCGGCAACGCCCCGGCGCCCCGTGCGGGACGTCCTCGAGATCGTCTGACGGGACCGACGGGACCCCACCGGGCACGCCGGTGCACGGACCCGGTGGCGGACACACGGCGCCCCTTCAGGGCGCGGGCGGGAGGGCGGCGGCCACCAGGCTGATCGCGCCGAGATGGTCGCGGTGGCGGTGGAGGACGCGCCGCATCCCCAGCACCCTGCGTCGGGCGACCGGATCCCGCAGCGTCCGGCCGGTGACGCGCAGGGCGCCGCCCAGCCCCTTGTCGGCGACCAGCCGGCGTGCCCGGAGCGGTGCCGGCGGAGCCGTGTTGCGCGCGGTGACCGTGAACCCCTCCGAGGCGAGCAGGCCGTGCCAGCCGCTCGCCGTCAGCGGACGGGCGTCGACGTGGAGACGTTCGGCGAGGTCGGCACGGATGCGCTCGGCGTGCGCCGGGTCGAGACCGTCGGGCAGCAGGCACAGTTCGTGGAGGGCGTACCGGCCGCCCGCCCCCGTCAGCAGCCTGCGGGCCTCGCGCACGACGCGCTGCTTGCCGGAGTCGGGCCGCATCGTGAGCAGCCCCTCCCCGTAGACCACCGTGGCGCTCCCGTCGGCCAGCCCGGTGGCGGCGGCGCCCGACCGCACGGCGCGGACGGCGGTCGGCCCGGGACCGGCGAGGACGCTGAGCGCGGCGACGGCCGCGGGGTCGTGGTCGACCGCGGTGTAGGCGGCCGGCCCGCGTGCGAGCGTGTGCGAGGCGGCCGCGCCGAGCCCGGCCGCCAGCTCCACGACCCGGTCGCCCGGCCCGATGCCGAGGGCGTCGAGCATCCAGCGGGTCAGCTCCGTGCCGCCGGGTCCCGGCACCCGTGTGCCGAGCCGGGCCGGAAACAGTGGATGCCCCGGCATCCAGGACGCGTCCCACTCGTCGCCCAGGAGGCCCACGTCGTCGTCCAGGAGGCCCGCGCCGATGGCGGACGACTGGCCGTGGTCGACGCTCACCATGCTCGGACCTCGCTCTCTTCCCCACTCGGGGCGCCGGTGAGCGACCCTAGGCACCGCGGTCGGTGTCCCACCCGGGCCGAAGGTCCCGAGCCCGCGGGACGGGTGGACCGGGACGGGGGGCGGCCCGCTCGCCGCAGTGGCGGCGGGTGGGTCGGGGCGGTCCCCGCGCGGCCCCCGGGACCGCCCACGGGCCCGCCCCGGGGACGGAAGGTCCCCGACGGGGGCCGTTCGGCCCCTGTGCCGGGACCCGTGGGCCGCCGATGCTGACAGACGTGACGGCCGGGAGGGAGCCAGGGACGGCCGCTTCGGACCGCCCGGCCCCGTCTTCTCGTGTCCCAGGGCCACGGCGCCCGACCACGCGCCGCCCTCCCGGCACGTCACACCAGTCCCCGGCATGGACACGCCCGTACCGAAGCGGATCACGGGCCCGCACCGGTCACGCGCCGTCGCGGACCTGCAGCCACCGCGACGCCCGGCAGCCGCCCTCACGTGCCTCCCCGCCCCCGGCCCCTCGCTCCGGCGCCGCCTCGTACCCGTGAGGCCGGAGCGCACCGCGCCCCCGGGACCGGAGCCCGCGCGCAATTCAGGGACCGTCGGCCCTCCCCCGAGGGCACTTCGGCCGCTCCGCCGGGGGCGTTCCGTGCCGGAAGCTGACGGCGACCGATCCGGAGGTACTCACGTGCACGACCACACCCACCGCCCGCCCGGCTCTCTCCGCCGCCGTCCGCCGAGGCGTGCGCCGCGTGTGCGACGGACCGTGGGACGGACCGGTCACCGTCCGGCCGCCCGCCCTGTCTGCCCTGACTCGCGGGCGGCCGGCCGAACCCTGCCGACGGCGGTGCGGGGATGAGCAACCCCCATGTCATCCGGCACCAGCGCCACGACAGCGCCGACCGGCCGTTCATCGTCATCTGGGAGTCCACCCGGGCCTGCCCCCTCGCCTGCCTGCACTGCCGGGCCGAGGCCGTGCCCAACCGCGATCCCCGCGAGCTCGACACCCCGGCCGCCCAGGACCTGCTGCGCCAGATCGCCGCGTTCGGCCGCCCCGCGCCGCTGTTCGTGATCACCGGCGGCGACCCGTTCCAGCGACCCGACCTGACCGAGCTGATCTCCTACGGCAACGAGGTCGGTGTGCGCGTCGCCGTGTCGCCCTCCGGCACCCCGACCCTCACCGCCGACCGGCTGAAGGAGATCCACGCCGCGGGCGCGGCCGGGCTCTCGCTCAGCCTCGACGCCTCCACGCCCGAACTGCACGACGGCTTCCGCGGCGTGGACGGGGTGTACCGGTGGACCCTGGACGCCTGGGACACCGCGCGCGAGCTCGGCCTGAAGGTGCAGATCAACACGACCGTGGCCCGGCACAACCTGGACGACCTCGCGGAGATCGTCCGCCTGGTCGCCGACCACGGGGCGATGCTGTGGAGCGCCTTCTTCCTGGTGCCCACCGGACGCGCCCGCAGCCTCGGCCTGCTCACCCCGTCCGAGGTCGAGGACGTCCTCAACTTCGTCTACGACGTCGGCCTGACCGTGCCCGCCAAGACCACCGAGGCCCACCACTTCCGCCGGGTCGCGCTCCAGCGGCAGATCCTCGCCGACACCGGTGACGACCACGTGCGGACGCTCGGCCTGGGACCGCTGTACCTGGAGCTGCGCGAGCGGGCCCGGGAACTGGGTCTGCTGGAGGCGGCGCGGCGGGTCCGGCGCCCCCCGCTGGACGTCAACGCCGGGCGCGGCTTCGTCTTCGTCTCGCACACCGGCAGCGTGCACCCCAGCGGCTTCCTGCCGCTCGACGCGGGCAACGTCCGCACGACCCCGCTGACCGAGATCTACCGCACCTCGGAGCTGTTCACCGGGCTGCGCGACCCCGACCGGCTCGGCGGGCGCTGCGGCAGCTGCGAATTCCGCCGGGTCTGCGGCGGCTCCCGGTCCCGCGCCTACGGCCTCACCCGCGACCCGTACGCCGAGGAACCGTGGTGCGGCTACCGCCCCGGCTCCTTCCCCCACCAGCGGGAGCTGACGGCGCTGCTGAACGCGGACGCCCCGCCCCCCGCGCCCACCCCGGCCCCGGCGTCCCCGCCCCCCGCGCCTGTCCCGGTGCCCGCCCCCGCGTACGACCCGCACGGAGAGCAGCAAGGAGCACCGTGACCACGCCGAACGACGAGCCGGCCGCCGGCGGGCGAGCCGCGCCCGCGCCCGGCCGGCCCGCCGAAGCCACCCCCGTCGCGCACCTGGGCCGCACCGGGCAGCCGGGTCCGTCCGCCCTGTCCGTCGGGCCCGCCCCGGGTATGCGCGAACTGCCCGTGCTGCCCTCCTCCGGGGACCGAGCCCGCAGGCTCCACGGGGCCGGGATGCGCTCACGCCAGCTGTGGGCGCACGTCGTCGTGGTCGCCTGGGCCGTCGCGGCGCTGTGCGCGGCCGGCGCCCAGGAGTCGCTGCCGGTGGCGAGGTGGCTCGCGATCCACCTCTTCCTGCTCGGTGGCGCCACCACCGCCCTCGTCGTCTGGAGCGAGCACTTCGCCATCGCCCTGCTGCGCGCCACGCCACCGGACCCGCGCTGGAGCACCGTCCGGCTGACCGCCGCCAACGCCGGGGTCCTGGGCGTCGTCGCCGGCGTGTGGGCACAGCTGCCGGGCCTGGTCACCGCCGCCGCCGCGCTCCTGGCCGCCGCGGTCGTCGCCCATCTGGTGATGCTGGTGCGGCTGGGCCGGGGCGCGCTCGGCGGACGGCTCGCCCCGGTCGTCGGCTACTACCGCGCCGCCACCGTGGCGCTGGTCCTCGGCGTCGTCCTGGGCTGGCTGCTGGCCACCGGCCGCGCCGGGCCGGGGAGCCACGCCGCGTACCGGCTGGCGCACGTGCACGTGACCCTGTTCGGGTGGATCGGCCTGCCCGTGCTGGGCACGCTGTTCATGCTCTGGCCCACCGTGCTGGGCGTGCGCATGGCGGACCGCACCGCGGCACTGGCCCGGCGCGTCCTCGTGCCGACCGGCGCGGGGCTGCTGCTCGCGGTCGCGGGCACGGCCCACGGCCTGCTGTGGGCCGGTGCGGTGGGCATGGCCCTGTACGCGGCCGGCGTGGCCGTCGCCCTGTGGCTGTTCGTGGGAACACTGCGGGGAGGACGCCCGGTCTCGGCGGCCGCCGCCTGGATGCTGGGCGCCGCCTCGGTGTGGCTGTTCCTCGGCGTGATCGCGGACCTCGTCCTGCTGGCCACCGGCTCGTCCGCCGACGCGCAGGAAGGCACCGGCGTGCTGGTGCCGGTGCTGCTGCTCGGTCTCGTCGCGCAGGTGCTGATCGGCGCGCTGACCTATCTGCTGCCGGTCGTGCTCGGCAGTGGTCCACGGCAGCGGCCCGCACTGCGGGCGGTCCTGGAACGGGGATGGCGGATCCGGCTCATGGCCCTCAACACCGGTGTCGCGCTGCTGGCGCTGCCCGGCCCCTTCGGCACCGGCGGCATGCTGCTGGCGGCCGCCTCCGGGCTCGCGTTCGTCGCCCTGACCGTCGTGGTCCTCGTGCGTGGCTCGGCCGCGGCCCGCACCCGCGAGGCCGACGGGACCCCCGCCGGGACTCCTGGTGCCGAGGCCGGCGGGGCCACCGACCCGGCCCGCCCGTCCCCGCGACCCGTCGTGTGGGGCACCGCGGCGGGAGCCGTCGTCACCGTGCTGGCCGTGCTCGTGGCGAACAGCGGCGGCACCACCGGGGGACCGGCGGTGGCCGCCGACGCCGCGGCCGGTGGCGCCGCCCCGGTCACCCGGACCGTCGAGGTCACCCTCGACGACATGCGGGTCCGTCCGGCCCGTGTCGAGGTAGCCGAGGGCACGGCCCTGACGCTGAAGGTCACCAACGAGGACGCGCAGCGCCACGACCTCGCGGTCGAGGACGGCCCCGCCACCGCGCTGCTGTCCAAGGGCGAGAGCGACACCCTCGACCTCGGGCGGATCACCGGGGACCGCGAGGCGTGGTGCACCCTGCCCGGGCATCGGGCCGCCGGGATGACGATGGACATCGTCGTGCGGAAGACGTCCGGGAGCGGCACGGACGCCGGCGCCGGGCACGGCTCGCACGACGGGCACGCCGCCCGCGCCGCCGGCGGCGGACCGGATCTCATGGCCGACTTCTCCGAGAACTGGCGGCGCCGTTCCGCCGACCTCGCCCCCGCCCCCGGCGGCACGCTCCACCGGACCACCTTGCGCGCCGCGCACACCGACGTCGAGGTCGCCCCGGGCGTAACGCAGCAGATGTGGACCTTCGGCGGCACCGCCCCCGGTCCCACTCTGCGCGGCAAGGTCGGCGACGTCTTCGAGATCACCCTGATCAACGACGACAAGGGCATGGGCCACGGCATCGACTTCCACGCCGGTTCCCTCGCCCCCGACGGTCCCATGCGCACGATCCAGCCCGGCGAACGGCTCGTCTACCGCTTCCGCGCCGAGAAGGCGGGCGCGTGGCTGTACCACTGCAGCACCGCGCCGATGCTCCAGCACATGGGCAACGGCATGTACGGCGCGGTCGTCATCGACCCGCCGGGCCTGCCCAAGGTCGACCACGAGTACGTCCTGGTCTCCTCCGAGCTCTACCTCGGCACCCCCGGCAGCGAGGCCCAGGTCGCCAAGATGCGCGCGGGCACCCCGGACGCCTGGGCGTTCAACGGGATCGCGGCCCAGTACGGCAAGCAGCCGCTGACCGTGCGGGCCGGCCAGCGGGCCAGGTTCTGGGTGGTCGCCGCCGGACCGACCGACGGGGTCGCCTTCCACATCGTCGGAACCGTCTTCGACACCGTGTACAAGGAGGGCGCGCTGCTCCTGGAGCGCGGGGACCCCGGAGGCGCACAGGTCCTCGACCTGGCCCCCGCGCAGGGCGGCTACGTGGAGACGGTCTTCCCCGAGGCCGGCCACTACTCCTTCGTCGACCACGACATGCGGCACGCCGAGTCGGGGGCCCACGGGGTCGTGAAGGTGACGCGGTGATCGCGCGGGAGGGCCCGAGGGGCGGGGCGCACCAGGACGACGACGCGCTGCGGAGGACGCGAAGGCGGGGGGTGACGCGGTAGTGGACACCGTCGGTCCCTGGTCCGTGGTGAGGTTCCTGCACGTCGCGGGGGCCGCCCTGTGGGTCGGGGGACAGTTGGCGCTCTCCCTGGTGATCCTGCCGCTGGCTCGGCGCATGCTCGAGCCGGAGGCCAGGGCCCGCTTCACGGCCGAGGCGGGGCGCCGCTTCGGGATGCTCACCGGCGCGGTGTTCCTCCCGGTGCAGCTCGGCACCGGCTGGGCGATGGCCTGGCACAAGGGCGTCACCTGGGCCTCGCTGGCCGAACCCGGCTACGGCCGCACCCTGGCGACCAAGCTCGGCCTGTTCGCCGTGGTGATGATCGCCGCGGCCGCGCACGGCTTCGCCCACTCGAAGGGGCGTACGGACATCGCCCGGTCCCTCGCCGTGGTCTCCCTCGTCGGTTCCCTGGGCGTCGTGCTGCTCGCCACCGCCCTGCCCGCGACGTGACGGAAGGCCGCACGGCCCAGCGGCCGGATCCGGTGGACCCTCGCCCGCACCCGTGCGCGGACGGAGAGTTGAGGGCACGGGGAGCCAAGGAAGAAGGAGCCGACATGCAGACCCGAACCGTCGATGCCACGGCCGTCGAGGCCCTGCTCGCCGCGGCGGTCGCCGCACCGTCGATCCACAACACGCAGCCGTGGCGGTTCGGCCTGGACGCGGTGACCGGCACGGTCGAGGTGCGGGCGGACCACCGCAGGACCCTCCCGCTGACCGACCCGGACGCGCGGGCGCAGCACCTGTCCGTGGGCGCGGCGGTGCTGAACCTCCGGGTCGCCGCCGCGCACTGCGGCTGGAACCCGGTCGTACGACTCCTTCCGGACTCCCGCGAGCCGGACCTGATGGCCACCGTGCTGCTCGCCGAACCGCTGGGGGAGAGCCGGCCCGTGCTGGCCGGTCTGTACGAGGCGGTGGGGCGCCGGCACACCAGCCGCATGCCGTTCACCGGGCGGCCGGTGCCGGACCCGGTCGTCGCGGAGATGACCGCCGCGGCCCGCGCGGAGGGGGCACACCTGTACGTGCCCGACATCCCCGGCACCCGTCGGCTGCTGCGGCTGACCGCCGCGGGCGAGGCCCGCAACCGGGCGCACCCGGCGCGCACCGCCGAGTCCCGGGCATGGGTCACCGCACCGGGCGCCGACGTGCCGTACGGCGTTCCGCTGCCCGCGCTCGGCGCGAGGGACGCGGGCGGGCGGATGCCGATGCGGGACTTCACGGGGCCGCTGCCCGGACTGGTGCCGCCGGCGCTGCGCTTCGAACGGCACGCCCAGGTGGGTCTGCTGTGGACGACGCACGACCGGCGGCGGGACTGGCTGCGGGCCGGCCAGGCCATGGAGCGCGTCCTGCTGGTGGCGACCGCGCACGGGGTGCGCACCTCGATCCTGCACCAGGCGATGGAGTGGCCCGACCTGCGCGCGGCCACGGCCGGCACCCGCCGCCGCTGCTCGCCCCAGCTCCTCGTCCGCTTCGGCTACGGCCCCGACGGCGGCCGCACCCCGAGGGCCCGGCCCTCGACGGACTGACCGGGCCTGTCCGGGCCCGCGCCGTGCGGGAGCCGCCGCCTGTGACCCGCCCCGTAGCGGGGGCCGCTGCTCGTGGGCTCACCCGTGCGGGCGGGCCCATGTTCTGGGCGGTCTGCCGGGACGTTGTCGGCGGTCTGCTCGGACGGGTGGACGTGCAGCGGCGCCCCGCGGTCCTCGGCCCACCGTGCCACGGTGGACAGCCGGTCCGCGCGGGCGCACGGGGAGACGTCGGCGCTTCCGGCGCCCGCCCCGCCCCACCGGGGGAGGGCGCTGCCTCACTCAGGTGGCCGTGCGCAGGCCCGCCAGTTCGCGGCCCGTGACCATGCCGGCCTCGATGCGTACGAACACGCCGTCCTTCATGGGCATCCAGGAGCGCGGGCCGGTCCGCTGAAGGCGCTCGTGCTCGGCGGGGTCGGTGACCACCGACGCGCGGCCGGTCACCACCACGCTCCAGCCGGCCTGGCGCTCGGCCTGGAAGTCGTCGGCCTCGAAGGCGACCACGAAACCGTCGATCGCGCGCACCAGATCGGACGCGGCCGAGGTGCACAGGACCACGGAGGAGTCCGTGTCCAGGGAGAAGTTGACCGGGAGAACAGCGGGCAGCGCCTTGCGGGTGTAGACGACCCGGCCGAGCGGCACCTTGGCCAGCAGGCGCAGACACTCCTCGCGGTCGAGTACGCGGAAGCCTTCGGAAGGGGACATCCGTCCATGGTCCGGCGCCGGGCCCGGCAGCGATAGGGCCTATCGGCCCTGATGTGGGACCGCTCGTACCGCGCCCCGGGACGTTTCACGGCGGGCGGGAGGGAAACCTGGGCCCCGGCGGGGTCCGGCGGGGACGGTCGGGCCCTGCCGCCCGGGCCCTGTGGCCCGTGGCGAGGACGGTCGGCCCATCCCGACGTGGCCTCCCAGCCAGCAAGGTTGCAGTGGGCTCCGGTCAACCCGTGAGAACCCGCGGCCGGTGGGAACAATCCCGAGCCGCGTCACCTGTGAGGGAAGGGAAGGACGGCATGTTGAAGCCGTCGGCCAAGAACGCCGCATCGCCCGGGGGAGCCACCGTGTCCGGCCGGGCATGGACCATGCTGACCCTGGCGACCGTCGGTTTCGCGGTCAACTTCTGGGCGTGGGCGCTGCTGAGCCCGCTGGGGCCGCGCTTCAAGGACAGCCTCGACCTGAGCTCCTTCGAGCAGTCGCTGCTCGTCGCGGTGCCGGTCGTGGTGGGCTCCCTGGGCCGCATCCCGGTCGGCGCCCTGACGGACCGGTTCGGCGGACGGGTGATGTTCCCGCTCGTCTCCGTCACGACCATCGTCCCGGTGCTGTACCTGGGCCTGGCCGGACACTCCTCGCTCGCCGCCCTCCTGATCGGCGGCTTCTTCCTCGGCGTCGGCGGCACCGCGTTCGCCGTGGGCGTGCCGTTCGTCAGCGCCTGGTTCCCGCCCGAGCGGCGCGGTCTGGCCATCGGTGTCTTCGGCGCCGGCATGGGCGGCACCGCCATCAGCGCCCTGACCACCGTGAAGCTGGTCGACGCCAACGGCATGGCGAGCCCGTTCCTGATCACCGCGGGCGTGCTGGCCGTCTACGCGGTGGTGGCCTGGCTGGTGCTGCGCGACGCCCCCGGCCGCTCGGTGCCCGCCGAGCCGCTGGCCCGCCGCCTGGCCGACACCCTGAAGCTGGGCATCACCTGGCAGGCCTCCGCCCTGTACGCGGTCGCGTTCGGCGGCTACGTGGCCTTCTCCGTCTACCTGCCGACCTACCTCAAGACCGGCTACGGCCTCGAGCAGGCGGACGCGGCCAACCGCATGGCCGGGTTCGTGCTGCTGGCGGTGGCGATGCGCCCGCTCGGCGGCTGGCTGTCGGACCGGATGGGCCCGGTGCGGGTGCTGAGCGCTTCGCTGGCCGTCGTGGTCGTCGGCGCCTCGATCCAGTCCTTCACCCCGTCCCTCGCCCCGGTCGGCACCATCGCCTTCCTCGCCATGGCCGCCGCCCTCGGCGCTGGCAGCGGCGCGGTGTTCGCCCTGGTGGCGCTGCTCGCCCCGGCGAACAAGGTCGGCTCGGTCACCGGCGTCGTCGGTGCCGCCGGCGGTCTGGGCGGCTTCCTGCCCCCGCTGGTCATGGGCTCGCTGTACGGAACCTACGGCAACTACGCGCTCGGCCTGATCCTGCTGGCCGTGGTGGCCGCCGCCGCCCTGGCCTTCACCGGCACCGGCGTCCGCCGCGCCACCACCACCCGGCGCACCCCCGCCGCCCAGCGCGGTTGACGCAACCGCGGGCGCGGCACGGGCCCCACGCGGCACGGCGCGCACGACACGACACCGACACCCACGACACGGCAGCCGGAGCGGAAGCCGACGCGGAAGGAGCGAGGACATGTGCGAGTACTGCGGCTGCCAGTCGCTGGACACGGTGGCGGAGCTGACCCGGGAGCACGACACGGTGGTCAACCTCATCGGCGCCGTCCGCACCGCCCACCGGGCGGGGGACGTGGCGGCGATGGCGGCGACGGCCCGCACGATCGCGGACGTCCTCGCCCCGCACACCGCGGTCGAGGAGCACGGTCTGTTCCCGGTCATGGCGGAGGAGTTCCCGGACCACATCGCCGCCCTGGAGGCCGAGCACCGCCGCATCGAGGCCGTCCTGGCGGAGGCCGCGGCCGGTGTGCCGGCCGACCCGGAGTGGCCGGCCCGCCTGATGGACGTCCTGGCCATGCTCCGCGACCACATCCTCAAGGAGCAGGACGGCGTCTTCCCGGCCGCCCTGGCCACCTTGACCGCGGACCAGTGGGAGGCCGTCGAGGAGGTCCGGGCCCGCGTCGGCACCCGGGTGCCCGAACCCTCGTCCTGACGACGCGGCCCCGGGCACCGGCCCGCCCCGCACGACCCGGTACCGACCCGACCCGGTGCCGCCCCACCGCCCGGCGTGGAACCTCCACGCCGGGCGGTCGTATGACCGGCGATATGACCGGATGGCGCACTGGCGCTGACTTTGTACGTGTCCCGCGGCACGATAGGGGCAGGCGAGACGGAGATCACGGCACGGTACGAGAGCGTCCACAGGGCCGAACGGGTCCGGGAAGGGGCGAAGCGGTGGCCACGGACATCCAGCCCTCCGCCGAGGGCGGGCGAGGAAAACGATCCCCCGGTCTGGACAGCGAACTGGAGGAGGCACTCGTCCGGTCACGCCGGTTCTTCACCCGGGCCGAGGTCTCGGGGGACCTGCGCTCCCTGCACCGCAAGGGCGGGCGCGAGGCCGACACCTTCTACCGGGACCGGTGGTCCCACGACAAGGTGGTGCGCTCCACCCACGGCGTGAACTGCACCGGATCCTGCTCGTGGAAGGTGTACGTCAAGGACGGCATCATCACCTGGGAGGCGCAGCAGACGGACTACCCCTCCGTCGGCCCGGACCGCCCCGAGTACGAGCCGCGCGGCTGCCCGCGCGGCGCCGCGTTCTCCTGGTACACCTACTCGCCGACCCGGGTGCGCTACCCGTACGTGCGCGGAGTGCTGCTCGGTATGTACCGCGAGGCGAAGGCACGGCTCGGCGACCCGGTCGCCGCGTGGGCGGAGATCGTGTCGGACCCGGAGCGCGCCCGACGGTACAAGAAGGCCCGCGGCAAGGGCGGTCTGGTCCGGGCGACGTGGGACGAGGCGATCGAGATGGTCGCCGCCGCCCACGTGCACACGATCAAGGAGTACGGTCCCGACCGGCTCGCCGGGTTCTCCCCGATCCCCGCGATGTCGATGGTGTCGCACGCCGCCGGCGCCCGCTTCTACTCGCTGCTCGGCGGGGCGATGCTGTCGTTCTACGACTGGTACGCCGACCTGCCGGTGGCCTCCCCCCAGGTGTTCGGCGACCAGACCGACGTACCGGAGTCGGGTGACTGGTGGGACGCCGGTTACCTGATCATGTGGGGCTCCAACCTGCCGGTGACCCGCACCCCCGACGCCCACTGGATGGCGGAGGCCCGTTACCGCGGGCAGAAGGTCGTGGCGGTCTCCCCGGACTACGCCGACAACGTCAAGTTCGCGGACGAGTGGCTGCCCGGCCGCCCCGGGACCGACGGGGCGCTCGCGATGGCCATGGGCCACGTGATCCTCAAGGAGTTCTTCGTCGACCGGCGCGCACCGTACTTCGAGGACTACGTCAAGAAGTACACCGACCTGCCGTTCCTGGTCACCCTGGACGAACGGGGCGACGGCACGTTCGCGCCGGGCAAGTTCCTCACCGCCTCCGACCTCGGCGGCGGGCAGGCGGCCGCCGAGCACGCCGAGTTCCGCACCGTCCTGCTGGACGCGGCGACCGGCCGCCCGGTGGTGCCCAACGGCACGCTCGGCGACCGGTTCTCGGAGTCGGGCGCCGGGAAATGGAACCTGGACCTCGGCGGGACCGACCCGCTGCTGTCCACGGCCGACGGGACGGCCGGGGGCGGCGAGACGCCCGTCGAGGTGGAGCTGCCCCGCTTCGACACACCCGAGGGCGGCGCCGGCCGGGTGCGGCGCGGCGTCCCCGTCCGGCGCGTCGCCGGACGCCTGGTCACCACGGTGTTCGACCTGCTGCTGGCCCAGTACGGCGTGGCGCGCCCCGGCCTGCCGGGCCGCTGGCCCCTGTCGTACGACGACGCCGACGAGCCCTGCACCCCGGCCTGGCAGGCGGCGATCACCGGGGTGGACGCGGAGCGGGCGGCGCGCATCGCGCGGGAGTTCGCGGCCAACGCCGAGGAGTCCCGCGGCCGTTCGATGATCATCATGGGCGCGGGAACCAACCACTGGTTCCACTCCGACACCATCTACCGGGCGTTCCTGACACTGACCACGCTGACCGGCTGCCAGGGCGTCAACGGCGGCGGCTGGGCGCACTACGTCGGCCAGGAGAAGGTCCGCCCGATCACCGGCTACCAGACCGTCGCCACCGCCGCCGACTGGAGCCGGCCCCCGCGCACCATGATCCAGACCGCGTACTGGTACCTGCACACCGACCAGTTCCGCTACGACCCCTTCTCGGCCGACACCCTGGCCGCGGCCGGTGCGGCCGGCCCGTTCGCCGGGAAGACCACCGCCGACGTGATCGCCGCCTCGGCCCGCATGGGCTGGATGCCCTCGTACCCGACGTTCGACCGCAACCCGCTCGACCTCGCCGACGAGGCGGCCGCCGCCGGACGCGAGGTGCCCGAGCACGTCGTCGGCGAGCTGAAGGCGGGGCGGCTGAAGTTCGCGAGCGAGGACCCGGACGCGCCGGAGAACTTCCCGCGCGTGCTGACCGTCTGGCGGGCCAACCTGCTCGGCTCCTCCGGCAAGGGCAACGAGTACTTCCTGAAGCACCTGCTCGGCACCGACTCGAATCTGCGCGCCGAGGAGGCCCCCCAGGGAGCCCGGCCCGCCGACGTCGTGTGGCGCGACGAGGCCCCGACCGGCAAGCTCGACCTGCTGCTCACCCTCGACTTCCGCATGACCAGCACCACCCTGTACTCCGACGTGGTGCTGCCCGCCGCCACCTGGTACGAGAAGTACGACCTGTCGAGCACGGACATGCACCCCTTCGTGCACGCCTTCAACCCGGCCATCGCCCCGCCCTGGCAGACCCGCACCGACTGGGACGCCTTCCACACCCTCGCCAAGGAGTTCAGCCGCCAGGCCGCCGAGCACCTCGGGGTCCGCAAGGACGTGGTGGCCGCTCCGCTGCTGCACGACACCCCGGACGAACTCGCGAACCCGCACGGCCGGGTGCGCGACTGGAAGGCCGGGGAGTGCGAGCCCGTGCCCGGCCGGACCATGCCCAAACTGATCGCCGTCGAACGCGACTACGGCGCCGTCGCCGCCAAGATGGCCGCGCTCGGCCCGCTGCTCGACACCCTCGGTGCCACCACCAAGGGCGTCACCTTCAAGGTCGAGCGCGAACTCGACTACCTGCGGCAGAAGAACGGCACCGTGCGCGGGGGAGTGGCCGACGGGCGCCCCTCCATCGCCCGTGACGTGCACGCCTGCGAGGCGATCCTCGCCCTGTCCGGCACCACCAACGGCCACCTCGCCACCCAGGGCTTCCACGCCCTCGAGGCGCGCACCGGCACCCGGCTCGCCGACCTCGCCGCCGAGCACGAGGGCAAGCAGATCACCTTCGCCGACACCCAGACCGCGCCCGCACCGGTCATCACCTCGCCCGAGTGGTCCGGATCGGAGACCGGCGGCCGCCGCTACTCCCCGTTCACCGTCAACGTCGAGCGCCTCAAGCCCTGGCACACCCTCTCCGGGCGCCAGCACTTCTACCTCGACCACGACTGGATGGCCGCGCTCGGCGAGCAACTGCCCGTCTACCGGCCCCCGTTGGACATGCACCTGCTCTTCGGTGAGCCGGGTGTGGGCGACACCGGCGAACTCGGCCTGACGGTCCGCTACCTGACCCCGCACAACAAGTGGTCCATCCACTCCGAGTACCAGGACAACCTGTTCATGCTGTCCCTGTCCCGGGGCGGCCCCACCATCTGGATGAGCACGCCGGACGCCGCGAAGATCGGCGTCGTGGACAACGACTGGATCGAGGCGGTCAACCGCAACGGCGTCGTCGCCGCCCGGGCGATCGTCTCGCACCGCATGCCCGAGGGCACCGTCTACATGCACCACGCCCAGGACCGGCTCATCGACGTGCCCCGTACCGAGACCACCGGCCGGCGCGGCGGCATCCACAACTCCCTCACCCGCCTGCTGATCAAGCCGAGTCACCTCATCGGTGGCTACGCCCAGCTCTCCTACGCGTTCAACTACCTCGGCCCGACCGGCAACCAGCGCGACGAGATCACCGTCATCCGCCGCCGCTCCAACCAGGAGGTGACGTACTGACATGCGCGTGATGGCCCAGATGGCGATGGTCATGAACCTCGACAAGTGCATCGGCTGCCACACCTGCTCGGTCACCTGCAAGCAGGCGTGGACCAACCGCACAGGCGTGGAGTACGTCTGGTTCAACAACGTGGAGACCCGGCCCGGACAGGGCTACCCCCGCCGCTACGAGGACCAGGACACCTGGCAGGGCGGCTGGGAGCTCAACCGGCGCGGCCGGCTCACCCTGAAGGCGGGCGGCAGGCTGAAGAAGCTCTTCAGCATCTTCGCCAACCCCAAAATGCCCTCGATCGACGACTACTACGAGCCCTGGACGTACGACTACGAGACCCTCACCAACGCCCCGCTCCAGGAGCACAGCCCGGTCGCCCGCCCCAAGTCCCTGATCTCCGGCAAGGACATGAAGGTCTCCTGGTCGGCGAACTGGGACGACAACCTCGGCGGCTCCGCCGAACACGGCGAGAAGGACCACCTGCTCGGCGAGCTCTCCGAGAAGATCAAGCTCGAGTTCGAGCAGACCTTCATGTTCTACCTGCCGCGCATCTGCGAGCACTGCCTCAACCCGTCCTGCGCGGCCTCCTGCCCCTCCGGCGCGATCTACAAGCGCGAGGAGGACGGCATCGTCCTCGTCGACCAGGACCGCTGCCGCGGCTGGCGCATGTGCGTGACCGGGTGCCCGTACAAGAAGGTCTACTTCAACCACCGCACCGGCAAGGCCGAGAAGTGCACCTTCTGCTTCCCGCGCGTCGAGGTCGGACTGCCCACGGTGTGCTCCGAGACCTGCGTCGGCCGCCTGCGCTACATCGGCCTGGTCCTCTACGACGCCGACAAGGTGCTCGAAGCCGCGTCCACCCCCGACGACAAGGACCTCTACGCCGCCCAGCGCGAGGTCTTCCTCGACCCGAACGATCCGCAGGTCGTCGCCGAGGCCGAGCGGGCCGGCATCCCCCGCGACTGGATCGAGGCGGCCCAGCGCTCCCCGATCCACTCCCTGATCAACACCTTCCGGGTGGCCCTGCCGCTGCACCCGGAGTACCGCACCATGCCCATGGTCTGGTACATCCCGCCGCTGTCACCCGTCGTCGATGCCCTGCGCGACACCGGCCACGACGCCGAGGACCCGCACAACCTCTTCGCCGCCGTGGACGCCCTGCGCATCCCCGTCGACTACCTCGCCCAGCTCTTCACCGCCGGCGACCCCGTCCCCGTCGACGCCGTACTGCGCCGGCTGGCCGCCATGCGCGCCTACATGCGCGACATCAACCTCGGCCGCGAACCGAACGACGCCATCCCCAAGGCGGTCGGCATGTCCGGCGAGCAGCTGTACGACATGTACCGGCTGCTGGCCCTCGCCAAGTACGACGAGCGCTACGTCATCCCGCCCGCGCACGCCGAGCAGGCCCACAAGCTCGAGGAACTGGCCACCGAGTGCAGCCTCGACTACGAGGGCGGCCCCGGCATGGGCGGCTGGGGCCCCTTCGGCGAGAGCTCGGGCGGAGCCCCGCCGATCGCGGTGGAGAACTACCGCGCCCTGCACGACCGGCAGACCTCCGACACGCCCGCCACCCCGGTCGACAAGGCCACCCGGGTCAACCTCCTCAACTGGGACGGCAAGGGATCGCCGCCCGGCCTGTTCCCGCCCTCCTCCGACGAGGGCCCCGGCGGGGGACGCGACACCGGCACCACGGGCGGAGAGGTGGAACCGAAGCCATGAAGAACCTCCTGAGGAGGCCGGTCGTCACGTCGGCCGCGCCCCAGCCCTGGCACGCCCCCGCCTGGCAGATCCAGTCCCTTCTGCTGGACTACCCCGACGACGCCTACCCGGGCCACCTCGACCTGGCCCGCAGGGTCGCCCCCGCGCTGCCCCCGGCCGTCGCCGGCCCCCTGGTCGCCTTCACCGACCGGGCCGTCGGGACGCCGCTCGCCGACCTGGCCGCCGCGTACGTGGCCACCTTCGACCACCGCAAGCGCTGCTGCCCGTACCTCACCTACTACGCACACGGCGACACCCGCAAGCGCGGCCTCGCCCTGCTGCGCCTGAAACGCGCCTACGCGGCCTGCGGACACCGCCTCACCGACGGGGAGCTGCCCGACCACCTCGCGGTCGTCCTGGAGTTCGCCGCCGCCGACCCGCCCACCGGCCACGGCCTGCTCACCGAGCACCGCGCCGGTCTCGAGCTGCTGCGCCTCGCCCTGCACGACGAGGACGCCCCGTGGGCCGCCCTGTTGGACTCGGTCTCCGCGACGCTGCCCGCCCTGGAGGGCGACGAGCACGAGGCCGTGGCCCGGCTCGCCGCCGAGGGACCGCCCGGGGAAGAGGTCGGCCTCGACCCCTACCCGCCCCCGCAGTTCCTGCCCGACCCCACCCTGGGAGGCCCGCGATGACCGCATCCGCACCGACCGTCACCATGGCAGTGGAGTCGGGCACCGGCGGCATCCTGCTGTGGGTCCTCCTGCCGTACCTCGCCCTCGCCCTGTTCGTCGTCGGCCACATCTGGCGCTACCGCTACGACAAGTTCGGTTGGACCACCCGCTCCTCCCAGCTGTACGAGCGGCGCCTGCTGCGCATCGGCAGCCCGCTGTTCCACTTCGGCATCCTGGTCGTGCTGCTCGGCCACATCGGCGGTCTGCTCATCCCCGAGAGCTGGACCGAAGCCGCCGGCATCAGCGAGGACGCCTACCACGTCGTGGCGGTCGTCCTCGGGACCATCGCCGGCGTCTGCACCCTGGGCGGGCTGGCCATCCTGATCTACCGGCGGCGCACCGTGGGCCCGGTGTTCTCCGCGACCACCCGCAACGACAAGGCGATGTACCTCTCCCTGACCGTCACCATCGTCCTCGGACTGGCGGCCACCGTCGCCGCGAACATCGTCGGCGGCGGCTATGACTACCGGCACACCATCTCGCCCTGGTTCCGCTCCATCTTCTACTTCCAGCCCGACCCGGACCTGATGACCGGCACCCCGATCCTGTTCCAGCTGCACGCCATCAGCGCCCTGCTGCTCTTCGCCGCCTGGCCCTTCACCCGCCTCGTGCACATGCTCACCGCACCGCTCGGCTACCTCACCCGCCCGTACATCGTCTACCGCAGCCGGGACGCGGGCGGCCTCGGTGCCCGGCCGCCGCGGCGTGGGTGGGAACGGGTCGGGTGACAGGGGGAACCCGGGGCGCATGGGCAGGACCGCACTGATCGTCATCGACATGATCAACACCTACGACCACCCGGACGCCGACCAGTTGATTCCGTCCGCCCGGTCCGTGGTCCCGGTGGTCTCCGGCCTGCTGGAGAAGGCCCGGCGACACGACGTGCCGGTGATCTACGTCAACGACAACTTCGGCGAGTGGCGCTCCCACCACGGTGAACTCCTCGACAAGGCGCTGGCGGGAGCGCACGCGGACCTCGTCGAACCGTTGCGGCCGGACGACTCCTCACTGTTCGTGGTCAAGGCCCGTCACTCGATCTTCTTCGAGACCCCGCTCGGCTATCTGCTGGCCCAGCAGGACATCGACCGGCTCGTCCTGTGCGGTCAGGTCACGGAGCAGTGCATCCTCTACTCCTCTCTCGACGCGCACATCCGCCACTTCGAGGTGGTCGTCCCGAGGGATGCCGTCGCCCACATCCACACGGACCTCGCGGACGCCGCGCTGCGGATGATGGAGCGCAACATGGGCGCGCACGTGTGCGACAGCGGCGAACTGTGGACCTGAGCGATCCCTCCACCGGCACCGGCGGCACGGCGTCCCCCGCGCGGTGCGCGGTCCGGGGTTCGCGGTCCTGGGTTCGCGGTGCGGGGTCCGGCGTCCGCGGTGCGGGGTCCGCGGTCCGACCCGCCCGCGTCGCCGCCCGCCCGTGCGGCGTGGCGGGTCATCCACCGGAAATCTTGCCGGTACGTCATCGGCCGCTCCGGCGGGCCGCTCCCGAGAACTGGTCCGCCGGTCCCGGATCCGGACCGGCGAGCCGTCCGCCGTCCGTCCGCGCACGTGTGCGCGGACAGGGCTTCTGCGCGGGGCACTCGGCGGGTGACCGCCTGCTCAAGGAGCCGCTTCGGCGGGCTCCTGTCCCACCGGGCACGGGTCGCCGAACAGAGGCCGTGGAGGCGGTCCTCACGTTCAGGGTGAGGGGCTCCACGGTGCCGGGCTTCCTGCCCTGGGCCGCCGGGCGGGCCGACGAAGGCGTCGCCGAGGGGGCGCCCCGCATGGCCGATCCGGTGGAGGGACGTGGCCGTGCGCCGGACCGAAGCCGCGGCCCGGCGCACGGTCAGGCGGCGTGCCGTCCCCGGCGCGCGTGGCGCGCCTCGGCCGGTGTGGTGCCGGCGGACGCGCTCCTGCCTCCCGGCAGGACACGCAGACGGGGCGGACGGGGTGAGCTGTCCCGGCTCAGCAGCCGGTCCTCGATGTGCGTCATGAGGAACAGCAGCAGACCCAGCCCGGGCAGCAGCGACAACGCGACCGCGAGCACGAACTTCCCCTCCCTGAGACGGTGTACCGTCCGGGTGCCCCGGAAAGCGGGGATCAGCCGCGCGCGTCCGCCTGGGCGGCGAACGGTACCGTCCCTAAAATGCTCCCCGACCGGTCGGGGGAGCGGGAGCGGGTACATGGAGACGATCATCGTTCAGCTACCGGACCGTGACCTGCCGTCCGCGGGCGCGGCGGCCGGATCCGCATCGGGCCGGCCCGAACTGCTGCACCTGGGACCCGGTGACGCCGCCGACTTCGGACGCGGACTGCCCGGCACCGGGGAGGTGCCCATCGTCCTGCCCGACCCCGGGATCTCCCGCCGGGCCGGGCGGGTGGAGGCGGCCGGGGACTACTGGCGGCTGTCCAACTACAGCCACAGCCTGTCCTACGTGGTGGAGAACCTGGAGGGCGCCGGCGAGTACCTCACCGTCGCGCCGGGACGGCTCGGCGCGCCGGTGCCCTTCGAGTTCTCCCGTGTGGTGCTGCCCGCGCTGACCGGAACCGCCGCCTTCAAGGTCTTCGCGCCCCAGCACGCCTATCTGGGCGACCGGTTCGTGGCCGCCGTCGGCGAACAGACCGTCCACCCCTTCTCGCTGGACCCGACGGCCAAGTACTTCCTGGTCCTCGTCGCCCTGTGCGAGCCCCGGCTCCGCGACCCCTCGGAGACGGCGCTGCCCGGCGCCGGCGAGATCGTGGAACGGCTGCGTCCGCTCGAGTCCTGCCGCGACCTGACCCGCTCGGCGGTGAACTACCACATCGACTACCTGGCGTTCACGAAGATGCGCCTGGAGTCCGGTGACCGGACCGCACCCCCGGCCGACGGCGGCCGCACCGGGGCCAAGCGGGCCCGCCTCGCCTCCGCAGCCCTGCGCTTCGGCCTGGTACGGGAGGAGCACCTCGCCCTGCTCCCGCGCGTCCGGCCCTGACGTCTGCCAGGTCTTGATGGGCGGCGGCTCCCCGGCGGATGCCGGGGCGGCCGGGCGCGGTGCGCCGCGGACCGGTCCGCGGAAAACGGCTCGACCCCACGGGACCGAGGTGCCTAGACTGACCGCGCGGCATCGCGTGCCGGTCACCGGCCGGGTGAGGCATGGAGGCGCCGCGGATGCCCGTGGAGGCATTGCAATCGTGTCAGTCGAGTTCAACCACACCATCGTCCTCACCCGTGACCGGGAGAAGTCGGCCCGTTTCCTCGCCCGGATGCTGGGGCTGGAGGTAGGGGAGTCGGCCGGGGTGTTCCTGCCGGTGACGACCGCCAACGGCGTCACGCTGGACTTCGCCACCGTCGACCACGACATTCCCGTACAGCACTACGCCTTCCTCGTCCCGGAGGAGGAGTTCGACGCCGTCCTTGCCCGGCTGGTGGCGGCCCGGATCCCGCTCCACGCCGATCCGCACGGTCGGCACCCCCGCCGGATCAACCGCAACGACGGGGGGCGCGGCGTGTACTTCCGTGATCCGGCGGGTCACGGCCTGGAGGTGCTCACGCGCCCGTACGGCACTGACCCCGCCTCACCGCTGAACGGCGTCACCGAGGAGGTCCCCGGGGCGGTCTAGGTCCCGGCCCCGGTCGCCCCGGGGGAGCAGCAGCGGGGTGAGCAGGAGCAGCAGACCGGCGAGGCCGATCGCCGCCCGTGGCCCGGTGAGGCCTGCCAGCAGGCCCCACAGGGCGGTCAGGGCGGCGATGCCGGCCTTGCCGGTGACCGACCACGCGGCCAGGGTGCGGGTCACCCTGGCCGCCGGGGTCCGCTCGAGGCGGTACGTGGCGAACACCGGGTTGAACACGCCCACGCAGGCGATCAGCCCGAACTCCACCGCCATCACCAGCACCAGCCCGGACGGGCCGGGCCCGACGAAGGCCAGCCCGAGCGGCCAGCACGCCCGCAGCGTCCCGGCGGTGCGCAGAACCCGCTGCCGCCCGTACCGCGCGACGAGCCGCGGCGCCAGCCGGGAACCGAGGAGCCCGCCGAGGCAGGGCAGCGAGAACGCGAGGCCGTACTGCCAGGGCGCGAACCCGAGCGGCCCGACCATCAGCACCACGAGCAGGGGCGAGACGGCCATGATCAGCCCGTTGACGAGCACGGTGTTGAGGAACAGCGGGCGCAGGACGTCACTGGCCACGATGTGCCGCCACCCGTCGAAGAGTCCGGCGCGCCGCGGCCGGGAGGCGTCGCCGGAGGGCGGGCGGTCCGGTCGCACCGGGACCCGTTCCCCGCCTCCGACCGCACCGATCCCGGCCGCCGAGAGCACATAACCGACCGCGTCGGCCAGCACGGTCGCCACCGCCCCGAACCAGCCGATCGCGGCCCCGCCGAGCGGTGGCCCGAGCATGGTCGCGGTCCACGAGGTCGCTTCCAGCCGCCCGTTGGCGACCAGCAGGTCCTCCTTCGGGACGAGCTGCTTCAGAAAGGCCCCGGCCGCCGCGTTGAAGACGATGTCGGCCGTGGCGACCACGACCGACACCACCAGCAGCTGGGCGAGGGTGAGCGTGCCGAGGGCGTACGCGGCCGGCACGCTCAGCAGCACCGCGCACCGCAGCAGGTCCGTCCCGATCATCACCGGGCGCTTGCGGCGGAACTCCACCCACGGGCCCAGCGGCACCGCGAGCAGCGCGCCCACCGCCGGCCCGACGGCCGCGAGCAGCGACACCTCGGCCGGTCCGGCGTCCAGCACCAGCACCGCGAGCAGCGGGAATGCGTCGAAGGCGAGCCTGGTGCCGAAGACGCCCGCCCCGTACGCCGCCCACAGCCATCCGAACCGCCGCCCGAGCCGAGCCCGTTCGCCCGCCATGCCCGGTCCACCCCCGCTCTCCACCGGACGCCCGCCGCACCGGCCGGCCCATCCAACCGGGCCGTCGACCGTCCGGGCAATCCACGGGCCGGCCGGGCCCGGCACGGCGGGCGGCCGAGCCGGGCACGGCGGGCGGCCGAGCCGGGCGCGGCCGGTTTACGTGGGGCCGCAGGGGCTACGCGGCGGACACGGCACTCGGCCGACCAGTTCCCGGGAGGTTTCCCATGACCCGGCGGATACAGGACGTGATGTCACCGGACACCGCGTCCGTCGAGCCCATGACGACCGTCGCGCGGGCGGCACGCCTGATGCGGGAACGGGACGTCGGCGACGTCCTGGTGGCCTACGACTGCGACCTGTTCGGTGTGCTCACCGACCGCGACATCGTGGTGCGCGGCGTCGCCGAGGGATGCGATCCCGAGGTCACGCCCGTGGGCTCGCTGTGCACGCGCCCGCCCCTGGTGACGCTCACCCCCGACGACACGACCGACCACGCCGTCGAGCTGATGCGGCAGTACGCCGTCCGCCGGCTCCCGGTCGTCGAACGCGGCGGCTGCCCCGTCGGCGTCGTCAGCCTGGGGGACCTCGCCGCCACGGAGGACCCGCACTCGGCCCTGGCGGACATCAGCAGGGCGTCCCCGACCCACTGAGGAGCCCGCCCACGCCGCTCCCCGGGAGGTTCGTGACCGCTTCAGCGCTGGTACAGGCCCACCAGCGTGCCGGTGGCGAGCTCCGTCCTGCCGACCGCGTCGTGCACCTGCTGGGCACGGGGCGCGTCGGGCAGGACACATGGCTCGGACACGGCGTACAGCCGGAAGAAGTAGCGGTGGGCGTCGTCGCCGGGAGGCGGATGCGGCCCGCCCCAGCCGCGGTCGCCGTACCCGTTGACGAGTTCGGTTCCCCCGGGCGGGACCTTGCCCGCGGCGACGCCGTCGCTGCGGGGATCGATGCCGACCACGATCCAGTGCACGAAGGTCCCCGACGGCGCGTCGGGATCCTCGCAGAGCAGCACCAGCTCCGCCGCGTCGTCCGGCACGCCGCTCCAGGTCAGCGGAGGGGAGACGTTGGCTCCCACGTACGAGTGCCGGCGCGCGATGAAGGCGTGGTCGTTGAACGCGTCGCTGCCGATGTCGATGCCGGTCATGTGCCCCGGTGTACCCCCGCGGCCACCGGCCATGCGACGGGCCCGGGCCCTGGTGACGGGCCCGGGGAAGGGCACCCTGGAGGGGCTCAGACCGGTTCGTCCGCCAGATAGGGCGGGGCGGGGTCGTAGTGGATCTCGCGGCGGACCGCCCGGGCATGGTCGCGGCCGTGGAGACGGCCCACCAGCCACAGCGCGCTGTCGATACCGGCGGACACGCCCTGGCTGGTGACGAGGTTGCCGTCGACGACGTAGCGGGCGTCGCGTACGACCGTCACGTCACCGAGGGCCTCCAGCAGGTCCTCGCGCATCCAGTGGGTGGCCACACGGCGCCCGCGTGCCGGGCCCGCCGCGTGCAGCAGGAAGGCGCCGGTGCACACACCGTGCACCCAGTCCGCCCGCGCCGCCGTCTTCGCCACCCAGTCCGTGACCACCGGGTTGTACGGCTGGACCAGGCGCGCCCCGTTGCCGCCCGGCACGTGCAGCACGTCCAGGGGCGGATGGTCGTCGAGGGTGTGGTCGGGCAGCACGCGCAGCCCTTTGTTGCAGCGCACCGGACCGGGGTGCTCGGCGATCAGCACCGCACGGTCCTCCTGCCCGCGGATGCGGGCGGAGACGGTGAACACCTCCCAGGGGCCCACGAAGTCGAGTTCCTCCGCGTCGTCGAAGACGAGCAGGCCATAGGTCGTCATGAAGGGCTGACCTTTCTTGTCGCTGTCGCTGTCGCTGTCGCTGTCGCCGTCGCTGGTCTGGTGCCGGTGCCGGTGCCGGTGCCGGTGTCCGGCTGTCAGGTGCCGGTCTGCGGGAGGGTGCCCGAGGTGGAGCGGAAGCGGGACCGGTAGTCGGACGGGGCGATCCCGACACGGCGGTGGAACGTGCGGCGCAGCGTCTCCGCCGTGCCGAAGCCGCAGCGCCGGGCGATCGCCTCCAGCGGGTCGTCCCCCTCGGTCAGCGCCCGCCGCGCCGCCTCGACCCGCACCCGCTCGACGTAGGCGGCCGGCGGGACGCCCAGTTCGGCGGTGAACCGGCGCTGGAGGTGCCGCGGGCTGAGCCCGGCGCGCGCGGCGAGGTCGGCGACCCCGTGCCGGGCGCCGGGGTCGGCGTGGATCGCGGCGACGGCGACCCGCATCGGGTCGCTCGCCGGCTGCCGCGACCACAGGGCCACGCTGAACTGCGACTGGCCGCCGGGACGCCGCAGGAACAGCACCAGCTCCCGGGCCACGGCGTGCGCGACGTCCCGGCCCAGGTCGTCCTCCACCAGGGCGAGCGCCAGGTCCATCCCCGCGGTCACCCCCGCCGACGTCCACACGTGACCGTCCCGGACGAAGATCGGGTCGCAGTCCACGCGCACCTCGGGGTGCTCCCGTGCCAGCTGCCGTTCCCGTTTCCAGTGCGTGGTGACCCGGCGGCCGTGCAGCAGCCCCGCCGCGGCCGGCAGGAACACGCCGCTGCACACCGAGGCCACCCGCCGCGCGCCCGCCGCCGCGGCCGTGATCCACTCCACCAGCGTCACGTCGTGCCGCGCCCGGTCCACCCCCCGGCCGCCGACCACCACCAGCGTGTCCACCCCGGCGGGGTCCAGGTCCGCCACCCCGTGCTCGGCGTGCAGGAGGAGCCCGCTGTCCGTGCGGACCGGTCCCGCACGCGTCGCCACGGTTTGGCAGAGGTAGTCGCCGGAGCGGCGCCCCGCGTGGTGGAACACCTCGTGCGGGCCGGTGAGGTCGAGCGGCTGGAAACCGTCGTAGACGACGAAGACGACACGGAGCTGGGTCACCCCTCCACGCTCCGTCACCACCGTGACGGCGTCAACGACATGCATCCCACGGATCGCGCCGTCCCGAAGCCGGCGGGCGGTGCTTCGCCCGCCGTGGAGCGGGGTACGCGGGTGCTTGACCAGGTGCCGTCCCCGGTACGGAGGAAGGGGCATCGCCATGCGGTTCCGTGATCGCCGGGAGGCCGGCCGGGAACTGGCCGAGCGGCTGCGCACCCGGCAGGACGAGGGAGCCCTGCCCGATCCGGTCGTCCTCGCGCTGCCCCGCGGCGGTGTCGCGGTGGCGGAGGAGGTCGCCCGAGCCCTCGCCGCCCCGCTCGACGTGCTCGTCGTACGGAAGATCGGCGCGCCCTTCCACGAGGAGTACGGCGTCGGCGCGATGGCGGGCGACGAGGTCCCGCTGTTCGACGCGGACGCCCTGCGTCGCCTGGGGCTGGACGCGACCGACCTGGCGCCGGTGATCGAGCGGGAGCGCGCCGAACTGCGCCGCCGCGAACGGCTCTACCGGCGCGGACGCCCCGCCCCCGAGCTCCGGGGACGCAGCGTGATCGTGGTCGACGACGGACTGGCGACCGGCTCCACGGCGCGCGCCGCCCTGCGCTCGCTGCGGCGGCAGGACCCGGCCCGGATCGTGCTCGCGGCGCCGGTGTGCTCACCGGACGCCGCCGAGCTGATGCGCGCCGAGGCCGACGAGGTGGTGTGCCTGTCCGAGCCCGCCGGGTTCATGGCCGTGGGCCAGTGGTACGACGACTTCGAGCAGCTGACCGACGAGGACGTGCTGACGGCGCTGCACGGACACGAGGGGCGGGTCGGCCCCTGACGAGGTGACGAGCGGGGCCCGCCGAGCGGGACGCGTCGCGGCCTCGGGAGCGCGGGGCGGCTCGGGGGCGGCGTGCGCTCAGACGACCGCGTCCGCGCGCAGCGCCTCGATCGCCTCGGGGGAGTGGCCGAGTTCCTTCAGGATCGCCTCGGTGTGCTCGCCGACGTCCGGCACCGGGTCCATGCGCGCGGGCATGCCCGCCAGGTCGGCCGGCGGCAGCAGGGCCTCCACCGTGGCCCCGGGCACGGCCACCTCGCGCCAGCGGCCACGGGCGGCGAGCACGGGGTGGTCGAGGAAGGCGGTCACGTCGTTGACCCCGGCACAGGCGATGCCGACGGTCTCCAGCTCCTCGAGCAGTTCCTCGGCGTCGGAGCGGGCGCAGCGCTCGGCGACGATGGCGTTGAGCTCGTCGCGGTGCGCCACGCGGTCCGATCCGGTGGCGAACCGGGGGTCGTCGGCCAGCTCGGGCCGGCCGAGGAACCGTGCGCACAGCGCCGCCCACTCGCGCTCGTTCTGGATCGAGAACAGCACCTCCCGGCCGTCCGCGGCCCGATAGGTCCCGTACGGGGCGATGGTGGCGTGCTGGGTGCCCAGGCGCGGGGGCTGGCTGCCGCCGTAGCGGGTGTAGTACGCGGGCTGGCCCATCCACTCGGCGAGCGCCTCGAACAGGGACACCTCCACCGGGTGCACCGAACCGGTGGTGGCGCGGGTGTAGAGGGCGGTCAGGACCCCGCTGTAGGCGTACATCCCGGCGGCGATGTCGGCGACCGAGATGCCGGTGCGGGCGGTCTGCTCGGGGGTCCCGGTCAGCGAGACCAGACCCGTCTGGCACTGCATCAGCAGGTCGTACGCCTTGCGGTCCTCCCAGGGGCCGCTCGTGCCGTAGCCGGAGATCGTGCACGGGATCAGCCGGGGGTAGCGGCGGGCGAGCTCGTCGGTTCCGAGGCCGAGGCGGCCGGTGGCGCCCGGGGCGAGGTTCTGCACGAACACGTCGGCGTCCGCGAGCAGCCGGTGCAGGATCTCCAGGCCCCTCGGGTCCTTCAGGTTCAGCGTGAGCGACTCCTTGGAGCGGTTGATCCACACGAAGTAACTGGAGTGGCCGTGCACGGTCGTGTCGTAGCGCCGGGCGAAGTCGCCCTCGCCCGGCCGCTCCACCTTGATCACCCGGGCTCCGAGGTCGGCGAGCTGCCGGGTGGCGTAGGGGGCGGCCACGGCCTGCTCCAGACTGACCACCGTGACCCCCGACAAGGGATACCGCTGCACGCCCACGCCTCCTGCCGCCGAGATCACCGGTCTCGATTAGTACGGCGGGTCCGAACGCCGTGTCAACGTGACGTCCCCGTTCACCCGCCCAGGACGGCACCACGGACGCCCGACGCTCCGGCGGCGCCTTGCCCGGCAGTGCCCGGCAGCGCACATCCGATGTGTGCGTCTCGGGGTGGGCCGCTCACCATGACCGATAACCGATAACCGATATCCGATGACCGTACGCCGTCGTGCGGGGCTGCGCGGGCGTGCCGGAGGGCCGGAGCCCGCGTGGCTCCGGCCCTCCGGGCGGCGCGGGTCAGGCCGCGGCCGGCTCCGCGGCGTGGCCGTGGAGGCGGGCGACGACCTCGGTCAGCTGCTCGGCGACCTCGGTGTCGTCGGCCGGGTGGGTCTGCGCGAAGCGGGTCATGGAGCCGGGGATGGAGAGCTTGATGTCCTCGATCACCCTGCCGCCGGCGATGCCCACGGACTTGCGGGCCTCGTCCTGCGCCCAGACACCGCCGTACTGGCCGAAGGCGGTGCCGACCACGGCGACCGGCTTGCCGCTGATGGCGCCCGCGCCGTACGGGCGGGACAGCCAGTCGATGGCGTTCTTCAGGACGGCCGGGATCGTGCCGTTGTACTCGGGCGTGAACAGCAGCAGCGCGTCGGCGCCGGCGGCGGCCTCGCGCAGGTGGGCGGCGGCGGCCGGGACCTGGCCCTCGACGTCGACGTCCTCGTTGTAGAAGGGGATCTCCGCGAGCCCCTCGTAGAGCGTCACCTCGGCGCCCTCGGGTGCGAGCTTCACCGCGGCCTCGGCGAGCTGGCGGTTGTGGGAACCGGCACGCAGGCTGCCGACGAGAGCGAGGATACGAACAGACATGGCTTACTCCAGGGGGCGTGAAAACACTGCTGCAGGGAACCGGACCGGGGTCCGCTTCTCTGTTGTAGCACCCTAACCGGACCGTGGTCCAGTTTCTTCCCGATGTCGTACCCTGGCTGCATGTCCGCCGCCCAGTCGCCGACCTCGACACCGCAGGAGCCCCTCCGGCCGCAGCTGTTGCTGCAACTCGGACCCGAGGCCGACGAGCCGTGCCTGCGGGCGGACGCCGCGCGCAACCGGGCCAAGCTGCTCGAGGCCGCGGCGCGGCTCGTCGCCGAGCGCGGCGCTGAGTGCCTCACCATGGAGGCCGTGGCGGCCGCCGCCCAGGTCGGCAAGGGCACGGTCTTCCGCCGGTTCGGCGACCGCACCGGACTGCTCAGCGCCCTGCTGGACCACTCCGAGAAGAAGTTCCAGGCCGCCTTCCTCAGCGGACCCCCACCGCTCGGACCGGGCGCACCTCCCGCCGAGCGGCTGCGCGCCTTCGGGGTCGCCATGCTGCGCCGCACCGTCGACGAACTGGAACTCCAGCTGGCCGCCGAACCGGACGCGGGCCGCCGCTTCACCAGCCCGCCCCGCCGCGTGCTGCGCCACCACGTGACCCTGCTGCTGCGCGAGGCGGTCCCGGGCGCCGACTGGGAACTGCTCGCCCACACCCTCATGGCCCCGCTCGACCCCGCCCTCGTCCACCACCTGACCCGGCAGTGCGGCATGCCGCTGGCGCGCCTGGAGGCCGCGTGGGCGGACCTCGTCGACCGGGTGACGCGCACGGCACCTGCCGGCTGAACCGGCCGCGACGCGCACGGCCGGCGAACCCCACGGCCGCCCGCGCGGCCCACCCCGACGTGCCGGACAGACGCGTCAACTCCCCCGGCGCGATGGCCGGTCGGCGTTTCTGCGAAGATGCGGTGCGTCATGGTGCAGATACCGAAAACGCCCGCCCCCGCGGCCCCCGCACCGACGCGCTCCGTGCCCACGAGCGCCGATGTGGCCCGCCTGGCCGGCGTCTCGCGCGCGACCGTCTCCTACGTGCTGAACAACGCCGGCGCCGTCCGGATCAGCGAGCCCACCCGGCGCCGGGTCCGCGAGGCCGCGAGGGAACTCGGGTACGTGCCGCACGCCGCGGCCCGCAGTCTGCGCGCCGGGCACAGCCGCATGGTCCTGATGCCCGCGCCCGCCTTCCCCGTCGGCCCGCTCTACAGCCAGTTCATCAACGACCTGCAAGGGGCGCTCGCCCGCCTCGACTACACCGTCGTCCAGTACGGCACCGTGGGCGTGCACGACGACGAGGCCGCCCGCGCCTGGGCCGAACTGCGGCCCGTGGCCGTGCTGGTGCCCGGCTCCGGACTCGGCCCGCTGGGCGTGGCGGTGCTCAAGGGCTCGGGCGCGCGGGCCGTGATCACCCTCGGCCCCGAGCCCGTCGAGGGGGCCCACTCCCTCCTGATGGACCACGACATCGTCGGCCACAGCGCCGGCGCCCACCTCTTCGACCGCGGCCGGCGCCGCATCGGCGTCGTCGTCCCGCGGGAGCCCGGCCTGGAGGCGTTCTCCGCGCCGCGCCTGGCCGGGGTACGCGCGGCGCTGCACGGCACCGACGCGACGGTCACCGAACTGCCACTCGCCCACGACGAGGACGCCGCCGCCCGGCTCGCCGCCCGCTGGCGCGACCTGGGCCTCGACGCCGTGTTCACCTACAACGACGAGTACGCGATGCTGCTGATGCGCGCCCTCCAGGACGCGGGCATCCGCATCCCCGAGGAGACGGCCGTGGTCGGCGCCGACAACCTCATGCTGGGCCGGCTGCTGCGGCCCCGGCTCAGCACCGTCCACCTCGAACTGCCGTCCGGCCGCGAACTGGCCGAACTCGTCGACCGTGCGGTACGCGACCCGGCCGCCGCACCCGAGGCCCACAAGGTGCTGGGGGCGTCCGTGGTGCACCGCGAGTCCAGCTGATCCCGCTCGGGCGCGCCCGGTGCCCCCGTGTCACTCGCCCCGGTTCGGCGCTTCGGCCTGCCGCTGGGCCTCCTGCTGCGCGATCGCCTTGCGGACCTCGTCCATGTCCAGCCGCCGGGCCTGGCCGATGACGTCCGTCAGGGCGGCCTCGGGCAGCGCGCCCGGCTGGGCGAACACGGCGACCTGGTCCCGGACGATCATCAGCGTCGGGATCGACTGGATGCCGAAGGCCGCCGCCAGCTCGGGCTGCGCCTCGGTGTCCACCTTGCCGAACACCAGGTCGGGGTTCTCCTCCGCCGCCTTCTCGTAGACCGGCGCGAACTGACGGCACGGCCCGCACCACTCGGCCCAGAAGTCGATCAGGACGAACTCGTTGTCCGTGACCGTCTGGTCGAAGTTCTCCTTGGTGAGCTCCACCGTGCTGCTCATGGCGTGTTTCCCCATTCCTGGTATCGGGTCGAGCCGTCGGCACAACACGGCCGACCGGTCGCGTATTCCGCGCCCCTACCCATGTGGCCAGGGGGCACACCACCCACCAGACTGACCCCATGACGGAAACGGATCCCATCGCGTACGACGTCGTGGTGCTCGGGGCCGGCCCCGTGGGGGAGAACGTGGCCGACCGCACCCGCGCGGCCGGCCTGACCACCGCGGTCGTGGAGAGCGAACTCGTCGGCGGCGAATGCTCCTACTGGGCCTGCATGCCCAGCAAGGCCCTGCTGCGCCCGGTGATCGCCCGCGCCGACGCCCGCCGGGTGCCCGGCCTGAGCCAGTCGGTGCAGGGCCCCCTCGACGCGCCCGCGGTACTCGCCCACCGCGACGACTACACCTCCCACTGGAAGGACGACGGCCAGGCCCGGTGGCTGGAGGGCATCGGCGCCGACCTCCACCGCGGCCACGGACGGCTCACCGGTCCCCGCACCGTGACCGTCACCGGCGCCGACGGCGGCGAGCGCGTCCTGACCGCCCGCCACGCCGTCGCCGTCTGCACCGGAAGCCGCGCCCAGCTGCCCGACCTGCCCGGCCTGGCCGAGGTCCGGCCGTGGACCAGCCGCGAGGCCACCAGCGCGTCGTCCGCGCCCGGCCGGCTGATCGTGGTCGGCGGCGGTGTCGTCGCCACCGAGATGGCCACGGCCTGGCAGGCCCTCGGCTCGCGGGTCACGCTCCTGGTTCGCGGCAAGGGCCTGCTGGGCCGCATGGAGCCGTTCGCCGGGGAACTGGTCGCCGAGGCGCTCACCGAGGCCGGCGCCGACATCCGCACCGGCACCTCCGTGCGGTCGGTGACCAGGCAGAACGGCACGGTCGTCGTCATCACCGGCACCGGCGACCGGATCGAGGCCGACGAGATCCTCTTCGCCACCGGACGCGCCCCGCGCACCGACGACATCGGACTGGAGAACGTCGGGCTGGAGCCCGGAGCGTGGCTCGGCGTGGACGACAGCCTCCGGGTCAGCGGCTACGACTGGCTCTACGCGGTCGGCGACGTCAACCACCGCGCACTGCTCACCCACCAGGGCAAGTACCAGGCCCGCATCGCGGGCGCCGCCATCGCCGCCCGGGCCACCGGCGGGTCCGCGGGCGCGAAGGACTGGGGCCCGCACGCCGCCACCGCCGACCACGCCGCCGTCCCGCAGGTCGTCTTCACCGATCCGGAGGTGGCCGCCGTCGGTCTGTCGCTGGCCGAGGCGGAGCAGGAGGACCACCGTGTCCGCGCCGTCGACGCCGACCTGTCCACGGTCGCCGGCGCGGGCCTGTACGGCGACGGCTACAGGGGACGCGCCCGTATGGTCGTCGATCTCGACGAGGGGATCCTGCGCGGTGTCACCCTCGTCGGCCCGGGAGTGGGCGAACTCGTCCATTCGGCCACGATCGCGGTCGCCGGGCAGGTGCCGGTGGACCGCCTGTGGCACGCCGTGCCGTCCTACCCCACGATCAGTGAGGTGTGGCTGCGGCTGCTGGAGGCGTACCGGGACAGCTGACCCGTTGCCCCGGCCCACCCCTTCCCGCTCAGACGGACGACACCAGGCCCAGGTACTCCTCGCTCCACAGGTCCTCGTCCGCCTCGGGCAGCAGCAGCACCCGGTCCGGGCGCAGGGCACCGATCGCGCCCTCGTCGTGCGTCACCATGACGATCGCGCCCGGGTAGGTGCCCACCGCGGCCAGCACCTCGGCGCGGGAGGCCGGGTCCAGGTTGTTGGTGGGCTCGTCCAGGAGCAGGACGTTGGCCCCCGAGTGCACCAGGCCCGCCAGCGCGAGCCGGGTCTTCTCCCCGCCGGAGAGGACCGCGACCCGCTTGTCCGTGTCGTCGCCGGTGAACAGGAACGAGCCCAGCACGCCGCGCACTTCACCGTCGGTGAGCCGAGGAGCGGCGGCGGACAGGTGTTGACGTACCGTCATGCTCAGGTCCAGAGTGTCGTGTTCCTGTGCGAAGTAGCCGATCCTCAGTCCGTGGCCGCGCACCACCCTGCCGTCGTCCGGCGTGTCCCCTCCGGCCAGGATGCGCAACAGGGTTGTCTTACCGGCGCCGTTGGGGCCGAGCACCACCAGCCTGCTGCCCCGGTCCACGGCCAGGTCGACGCCGCGCAGCACCTGCCGGTCGCCGTAGGCCCGCGTCAGACTCACGGCGCCGAGCGGGATCCGGCCGCAGGGCGCCGGCTCGGGCAACCGGATCCGGGCCGTGCGCTCGGCGCGCCTGGCCGGCTCCAGCCCGGCGAGCATGCGGTCGGCCCGGCGGGCCATGTTCCGCGCGGCCACCGCGGTGGACACCCGGGCGCGCATCCGGTCGGCCTGGGCGTGCAGGGACGCGGCCTTGCGCTCCGCGTTGGCCCGTTCCCGCGTCCGGCGCCGTTCGTCGGCCTCCCGCCGGGCCAGATGGGCGTCCCAGCCGGTGTTGTGGATGTCGAGGGCGGCCCGCCGCGGGTCGAGGTGGAACACCCGGTTCACCGTCTCGGCCAGCAGGGACGTGTCGTGACTGATCATCACCAGAGCCCCCTGATGGCCCTTCAGGAAGCCCCGCAGCCAGGCGACGGCGTCCGTGTCCAGGTGGTTCGTCGGCTCGTCCAGCAGCAGGGTGCCGTGCCCGGCGAACAGGACGCGGGCCAGCTCCACCCGCCGGCGCTGACCGCCGGAGAGGGCCGAGAGCGGGCGGTCCGTCACGTCGGGCGGCAGCCCGAGACCGTGGGCCACCCGGGCCGCCTCGGCCTCCGCCGCGTAGCCGCCGCGCGCCTGGAACTCGGCCTCGGCGCGCACATAGGCGTTCATCGACCGTTCCCTGCCGTCGGCCATCGCCGCCTCGGCGCGGCGCAGCGCCCGCACGGCCCGGTCCAGGCCGCGGGCGGACAGGATGCGGTCGCCGACGGTGACGGACGGGTCGGCGGCGCGGGAATCCTGTGGCAGGTGGCCGACGCCACCGGTGCGGGTGACGGTCCCGGCGGCGGGGCGCAGGGTCCCCGCCAGGGTGTTGAGCAGCGTGGTCTTTCCCGCGCCGTTGCGGCCGACCAGGCCGATGCGGTCGCCGGGGGAGACGTGGAAGGAGATGCCGGACAGCAGCAGACGCGCGCCGACGCGCAGGTCGGCATCACGGAAGGTGATCATGGGAAGACGCTCCGAAGGGGCCAGAGGACACACGGGTGGCGTGGAAGCGGGTCCTCGGCTAGGAGATGCGGGGCGTCGACATGGGGCCACGCTAACGGAGGCGCCGCGGCGGCCGCATCAGGTTTCCCGCCGCGGTTCGGTCCCGTCGGTCCGGGCGCCGGGCGGCCAGGGCGACGGCAGCTCGAAGCCCAGCGCCCGCGCCGCCCGCTCCGGGGTCGGCTGCGACCAGCGCTCCGCCACCGCCTGGTGGGACGACAGCGAGCGCGGCTCGGCCCGGTCCAGGTACAGCGTGCCGTCGAGGTGGTCGGTCTCGTGCTGCACGATCCGCGCGGGCCAGCCGGAGAAGACCTCGTCCAGCTCCCGCCCGTGCTCGTCCTGCCCCGTCAGCCGCACCGCGGCGGCCCGCGCGACCACCGCCTGGTACCCCGGGACGCTCAGGCACCCCTCGAAGAACGCCGCCCGGCCGGTGCCGACCGGCTCGTAGACCGGATTGACCAGCACCCGGAAGGGCTGCGGCACGCGTCCGCGCGCCAGGCGCACCCCGTCCGGCACCGGCGCCGGATCCTCGATGACCGCGATCCGCAGCCCCACCCCGACCTGCGGCGCGGCCAGTCCGACTCCCGGTGCCGCCCGCATCGTGAGCCGCAGCGCCTCGACGAACCGGGCCAGCAGCGCGGGCCCCAGCAGGCCGTCGTACCGCTCCGTGCCGCGCCGCAGCACCGGATCACCGGCCGTGACGATCCTCAACGGTCCCTCGATGGACAGGAGTTCCTCGACCCGCTCGACGAGGGGCGCGCGAGGGTCCGCGTCCGCCCCCGGGCCGGGGCCTTCCGGCGTTCGCGTCGGTCCGTGGTCCTCCGGATGTCCCATCGCGCCAGGATGCCACGCCCCCCGCCCCGCGGGACGGCCCCGCCGTTCTGGTCACCGCAGGTCAGGGTCGATCGGGGCCGTCCGCCAGGACGGTCCAGGACTCGAAGTCCCGCGCCGGCGCCGAGGCGATCCGCAGGTGCGACGCGGCCTCCTCGTGCCGCTCCTGCCGGAGGGTGCGGCCGAGCATCAGCCAGGCGTAGTGCTCCACCGGGTCGCGCTCCACGATGACGCGCAGCTCGGCCTCCGCGCGGCGCAGTTGGGCCGAGTGGGAGTAGGCGCGGGCCAGCAGCAGCCGCGGCCCCGTCTGCTCCGGCACCTCGTCGACCAGTGGGCCCAGGACACGCGCCGCGGCGGCGTAGTCCTCGGCGTCGAAGAACATGCCCGCGCGCTCCCAGCGTTCCGCGGGCGTCCCGTGGCCGTAGTACGTCGTGTCGACTCGTGACCTCCTTCGCCGCCGACAACGAAGACAGGTAGTTGAATGTTCCACTTCCATGGGCGGGGGTGCCGCGCCCGACTGACGCACCGCCCGCGCCGGGGCTAAGTTGTCCGTCATGAGCAATCTTGAGCGCGAGGCGGTTCCCTCGCTGTGCGGCGGCCGCGGCTTCGTGGTGGCCGAGCCCGTGCGCGAGCTCCTCAGCCCTCGGCAGGTCAGGCTGGGCGAGTCCAGCCAGGTGCGGCGTCTGCTGCCCAACCTGGGCCGGCGCATGGTGGGCGCCTGGTGCTTCGTCGACCACTACGGCCCCGACGACATCGCCGACGAGCCCGGGATGCAGGTGCCCCCGCACCCGCACATGGGCCTCCAGACGGTGAGCTGGCTGCACGAGGGGGAGGTACTGCACCGCGACTCCACGGGCAGCCTCCAGATGATCCGCCCGCGCGAGCTGGGCCTGATGACCTCGGGCCGGGCGATCAGCCACTCCGAGGAGAGCCCCCGCCCGCACGCCCGCTTCCTGCACGGGGCGCAGCTGTGGGTCGCCCTCCCCGACAGCCACCGCCACACCGACCCGCACTTCGAGCACCACACCGACCTGCCGGTCGTCACGGCGCGGGGCGTCGAGGCCACGCTGATCCTGGGATCCCTGGACGGGGCGACCTCACCGGGCACGGCGTACACCCCGATCGTCGGCGCCGACCTGGCCCTGGCGCGCGGCGCGGACGTCCGCCTGCCGCTGGAGCCGGACTTCGAGTACGCCGTGCTCGCGATGTCCGGCGAGGCGCACGTGGACGGGGTGCCGGTGCTCCCCGGCTCGATGCTCTACCTCGGCTGCGGCCGCACCGAACTCCCCCTGCGCGCGGAGTCGGACGCGGGCCTGATGCTCCTGGGCGGCGAGCCCTTCGAGGAGGAGCTGATCATGTTCTGGAACTGGATCGGCCGCACCCAGGAGGAGATCGAACAGGCCCGCCGGGACTGGACGGAAGGTACGCGCTTCGGCGAGGTGAAGGGGTACGACGGGGCTCCGCTGCCGGCTCCGGCGCTGCCGGCGACGCCGCTGAAGCCGCGGGGGCGCGTGCGCTGACCCGCGCGGAAGGCCGGTCGGCCGGCGACGTGCGGGTGCCGTCGCGGGCGCGCATCGGCTGGATCCCCGGAGCTCGCGGCCCCCGAGGTCTCAGGAGGACGGTCGCGTGCTCGGCGTCTCCTCGCAGACGATCTCGTCACGCGGGGTGTAGCGCGTGCGGAAGGGTTCCCGCCCCACCTCACGGCCGCCGTCGCGGAGGACCCGCTCCACGGTGACGTCGAAGCCTTCGAGCGGGGTCTGCGGCACGCACTCCTCGCCACCGCTCACCTTCTTGGCGGGCTGCCGCACGTTGGTGCGCGGTCCCTTGACCGACGTGACCTCGTCGTACTTCTTCGTACCCAGGAAGGTGACGGTCACCGAGGTGTCGGTGGACTCGGCCTGGATGTAGATGGCGTTGCCGGAGTCGTTGGCGAACCTCAGATCCAGGCTGCCCCACGCCACCGTCGCCTCACGGCCCTCGGGGTAGCGCTCGATGTAGAAGGAGTGGGCACCGTACTCGACGGGCTTGACACCGGCGAAGAACAGAGCGTTGAAGACCGTGGTGGCCACGGCGGAGACGCCGCCGCCGGGCGCCTTGGTGTACTGGTCGTCGAGGATCATGATGCCGTCGACGAAGCCGTTCGCCTCGGTGCGCTCGCCGACGGTCCGGTTGAAGCTCCAGGTCTCGTTCGGCATGACGACGGAACCGTTGATGAGTTCGACGGCCCGGCCGACGTTCTTCGTGCGGTAGGGGGCGGGTTCGAAGTTGACGGTGAAGGAGGACATCTTCTCCGTCAGCCCCAGGCGTGCCGCGTTCTCACGGGTCACCTCCGGCTGGATCCGCCGGGCGTCCACCTCTGCGGTGCGGGCGTCGCCCGACTTGGTGAGCAGGGGCAGGACTGCCTTGCCCAGGGCCTTGTCGGTGACCTCCATGCCGGGAGCGGCGTCGGCGGCCACCACGACCCTGTCGCCCTCGAGCCCGAGCCGGGCGTTCCGGGGCGTGGTGGGCAGGCCGTTCAGGGCGTCGGACACCGCGGGGGCGTCACGTAGGCCCTTGCTGTCGAGATCGGGTGTGAGCCTGCCGGTGTGGTCGGGCCGCATGGTCAGGTACGCGCCCAGAACGGCCGGGGTGAGGGTGAACCGCTTGCCGCCCGCGGTGAGCGTGACCGGCGCGGACATCGCCGGCCGGGCGAACTCGCGCACCGCCCGCCTGACCTCCTCCGCCGTGACCTTCGGCCTGGTCTCGCGGGCCGGCAGCACCGTGACCGAGTCCGCCGCGCCGCGCAGGAAGGGCTTGCGCAGGGCGCCGATCGCGGCGTTCACGTCCAGCGTGTATCCCGTGCGCGGTGCGACCTGCTCCACCCGGCCTTCGCCGAAGGAGACGGCTCCCTCGCGGACCTTCTGGTCCAGGGTCCTCCCCAGCTTCCCGAGTGCGGCGCGGGCCTTGCCCTCGTCGACCCGTACGACCGGCTCGATGTCACCGCCCGAGCGGAACAGCCCGCCGATCACGCCGATCGGATCGGCCCCGGTGGACGTCGCCCGGTCGAGGGTTTCCGGGATGTCGAAGCCGAACCCCGCCCGGCGCGGATCGACCGCACCCTCGCGGTCGCCCACCTTCACCACCAGCTTGCGGGGCCCGGCCGCCGACAGGCGCTGCTCCAGCTTCCGGGTGGCCTCCTCACGGGTCAGGCCCCCGATGTCCACGCCGCGCACCGTCGTACCCGCCTCGATCTCCCCGCCGGTGAGCAGCAGTCCGGCGAGGTACAGCCCGCCCGCGCCGACCGCCAGCGCGCCGCCCGCCAGGGCGACGGGCGGGGCGGCGGCTGTGCGGGAGGCGAACGGTATTCGGGGGCGCATGGGACTCCTGGACGATCGATGTGGCGTACACCCGATGCGTCGGCGCGGCGCGGCACTGCGAGCGGGATCGGTCGGACAGGGTAGGCACAATCGGGCGTCATTGGGTATATCCCAGGTCACATCGGGCGCCGGCGTGCTGGTGCGGCGGCCCGTGGGAACCGGCCCCACCAGGGAGGCATCGAAATCCGCCGCGAGGCAGGGCGGGGTCGCCCGTGGCCGACCCCGGTGCCCGGCCTACCTCTCCGCCGTGCTCTCGGCGTTCCGTGGGCGGCCTGGTAGCGCCGGTCCGCGGGACGGCTGTGCCGGGCTGACCTCTGCGCCGTGCTCCCGGCGTTCCGCCGACGGTCCGGCGGGGCTGGGCTGCCCGCTGTTCGCCGCTGAGGGCGGCCGTGGTGGGGCGCCGCGGGGCCGATCGGGAGCGTGCGCCCGGTCCACGGACGGCTCCGGCAGGCCGGTGATTTCGCGGAGTCCCCGCCCGTGGTGGCCGGGCGTCAGCGCGGGGCCATGCGGATGGCGCCGTCCAGGCGGATCACCTCGCCGTTGAGCATCGGGTTCTCGACGATGTGCTGAACGAGGGCGGCGTACTCCTCGGGGCGGCCGAGCCGGGCCGGGTGGGGGACCTGGCCGCCGAGGGAGGCGCGGGCCTCCTCGGGGAGCGAGGCGAGCATCGGCGTCTCGAACAGGCCCGGGGCGATGGCCATGACGCGGATCTTGGACGAGGCCAGTTCGCGGGCGACGGGCAGCGTCAGGCCCACCACCCCGGCCTTGGACGCGGCGTACGCGGCCTGTCCGATCTGGCCCTCGAAGGCGGCGACCGACGCGGTGTTGACGACGACCCCGCGTTCCGCGGCGTCCGGGGCCTGCGGCTCGAGGGCCGCCATCCGTTCCACGGCCAGCCGGATGACGTTGAACGTGCCGATCAGATTGACCGCCACCACGTCGCCGAAGCCGGCCAGCGGCAGCGGGCCCTTCCTGCCCAGCACGCGCCCGGGGGTGGCGACACCCGCGCAGTTGACCACGATCCTCAGGTCGCCGAGGCCGACGGCCGCGTCGAGGGCGGCCGTGACGTCGGCCTCGCTGGTGACGTCGGTGGGGGCGAAGCGGGCCCGGTCACCGAGTTCCGCGGCGACGGCCGCGCCGTCGGAGGACGGCAGGTCGGCGAGGACGACACGGGCACCGGCGTCCAGCAGACGCCGGGCGGTGGCCAGACCGAGGCCCGAGGCCCCGCCGGTGACGAGTGCGACGCTTCCTTCGATCTTCACTGCGACTTCTCCGTTCGACGTGGACGAACCGTGGGCGCGTTCGGTGTGGGTTCGGCCGGCGGTTCGTCAGCCGGCGAGCCGACGGCTGATGACCACCCGCTGGATCTGGTTGGTGCCCTCGAAGATCTGCATGATCTTCGCCTCCCGCATGTAGCGCTCCACGGGGAAGTCCCGGGTGTAGCCGTAACCGCCGAGCACCTGTACGGCATCCGTCGTCACCTTCATCGCCGCGTCGGTGGCGACCAGCTTGGCGGTGCTGGCATGCCGGCCGAAGGGCCGGCCCGCGTCCGCGCGCCGGGCCGCGTCCAGGTAGAGCGCGCGGGCCGAGTCGACGGCCGCGGACATGTCGGCGAGCAGGAAACCCAGTCCCTGGTGGTCGATGATCCGCCTGCCGAACGTGGTCCGCTGGGTGGCGTACTCCACCGCCGCGTCCAGGGCGGCCTGGGCGAGTCCCGTGGCGCAGGCGGCGATGCCCAGACGGCCGCGGTCCAGGGCGCTGAAGGCGATCTGGAGGCCCTGCCCCTCCTCGCCGACGAGCCGGTCGGCCTCCAGCAGCGCGCCGTCCCAGTGTGCGGTGGTCGTGGGGATCGCGTGGAGGCCCATCTTGCGTTCCGGCTTGCCGAACGACAGGCCCTCAGTGCTGCCGGGGGCCAGGAAGCAGGAGACCCCGCGGCTGCCCGGTGCGGTCCGGGCGAACAGGGCGTAGAAGTCCGCCCTGCCGCCGTGCGTGATCCACGCCTTGGTGCCGCTGATCCGATAGCCGTCCCCGGTGCGCTCGGCCTTGCAGGTCAGGGACGCGGCGTCGGAGCCGGCCTGGGGCTCGGACAGGCTGTAGCCGCCGACCAGCTCGCCCGAGAGCATGCGCGGCAGCCGGCGCTCCTTCTGCTCGGCGGTGCCGAACACGGCGAGCGGATGGCAGGCCAGTGTGTGCACGCTGGCGGCGACGGCCACGGCCGCCCACCGTGCGGCGAGTTCCTCCAGCACCTGGAGCCAGACCTCGTACGGCTGTCCGCCGCCCCCGAACTCCTCCGGATAGGCCAGGCCCAGCAGGCCGGCCCGGCCGAGGGTGGCGAACAGCCCCTCGGGATAGGTCGCGCTCTCCTCGTGCCCGTCGACGCGGGGAGCCAGTTCCCTGTCGGCGATCTCGCGGGTCAGCGCGAGAAGGTCGGCTGCCTCTGAGGTGGGCAGCAGCCGGTCCACGGCCATGACGACTCCCCAAACGGTACTCTAGGCGGTCCTGCAGTACCGGAAAGCATAGCTGAAGTGGCTGGGATACTGGTGCGGGTGATCGACAGAACAGCCGCCGAGACCCCGAGGCCCACCGGCCGCGGTGCCGCACGCCGCACCGCCCTGTTCGACGCCCTGGTCGCGCTGCTGATCAGTGAGGGGTTCGCCCACTTCACGCTCGACGACTTCGCCGCCCGGCTGCGCTGCTCCAAGCGCACCCTGTACGGGCTGGCCGGCAGCAAGGAGCAGTTGGTGCGGGCCGCCGTCGTGCACTTCTTCCGGGGGGCCACCGCGCGCGTGGAGGCGGCGCTGGCGGCCCAGAGCGACCCGGCCGTCCGGCTGGCCACCTTCCTCCAGGCCGTCTCGACCGAACTGGCCCCCGCCTCCCGGCGTTTCTTCGACGACGTCGCGGCGTTCGAACCGGCGGCCGAGGTCTACGACCTCAACACCAAGGCCGCCGCCCGCACCGCGCAGCAGCTGATCGACGAGGGCATGGCCGCTGGGGCCTTCCGCGAGGTGCACGCCAGGTTCGCCGCCGACGTGATCTCCTCGGTCATGGTCCGCATCCAGCGCCGTCAGGTCGCCTCGGCCACCGGCCTCAGCGACGCGGAGGCCTACCGGAACCTCGCGGACCTGCTGCTGCACGGCCTGACCCGCTGACGACCGCACCCGGTCGGCGCCGGTCGAGCCCGGCGCGTCACGCGGCGCGGTCGGGCGCCGCGGTGTCCGCCCGCCGCCCCCTTCCCGACGCATTTCGCCCGGAGCGCGGCGAGCTCCTCGCCCCGGCCTCGTCCGCGGCGTGGCCGACCGTGCGGCGGACCGGTGGGGTCCGGTCACCCTCCGTCGGGCGGCTCGGCAGGGATCACGCGAGCCGCATCCCTCGCGGCCTTCCGGGGTCGCGGACGATGGCTCCCTTGGTCTCCAGCTCGCGCAGCTGGTAATGCACGCTCGAGGGGCGCATGTGCATGAGGGCGGCGAGTTCGGCGATGGTCGGCGCATCGCCCTGGTCGGTGATGGCCATGCGGATGTGGCGGAGGATCCGCTCCTGGGTGGTCGTGAGGTACTCGACTTTGCTCCTGGCCATGCCCTTAGTAGAATCCTTGTTCGAATATTGGTGCAAGCTGGAGCGGTGACCGACCTGCCGCCCGACCTGCCACGACTGCGCACGCTGGAGACCTGGCTCGCGCTCACCCTGGACCAGGTGCGGAAGGCCATCACGGCAGCGGAGCGGCGGGAGAGGGAGCGGCAGCACGGGATCGCGGCACGGCCCCCCGCGCCCGACTGGCTCCTGGAACTCGGGCTCAACCGCGACTCGCCGCCGGTCCAGGTACACGTGGGCGGCTGCTGGAACGCCGGGAAGCGCATCAAGGGCGTCAGCCGCGACGACGCCCTGCGGGCCCTGTCCGGCGGCGTGAAGGCGTGCGGCGCATGCCGGCCGGACAGCGAACTGGGCTTCCTGGACGGCTAGGAGGCCCGGCGAGGTTTGCGGGCCGTGGTCTTCTTCGCCGCGGTGTTCCCCGCGGTCTTCTTGGCCGCGGTCTTCCGTGCGGTCCTCGCGGCCGTGGTCTTCCCTGCGGTCTTCTTGGCCGTGGTCTTCTTCGGCTCCGGCATCTCGTGCACATCGGCGTCCTCGCCGCGGGAGGTGCGGGCCCGCTGCACCGACTCCTGCAGCGCGGCCATGAGGTCGACGACGCGGCCGGATTCGTCGGCCGCGGCCGGAACCTCGGGCAGTTCGTGGTGCTCCCGCTTTGCCTCGATGATCTGCTCGAGCGCTTCGGTGTAGGTGTCGCGGAACTCCTCGCCCGCGAGGTCGTCGCGGGTCATCGTGTCCATCAGGGCCAGGGCCCCGTCGATCTCGTCGTCGGACAGCTCGACCGGCGGCGGGAGCAGCTCCGAGGGGTCGCGGATCTCGTCCGGCCAGCGCATCGCGTGCAGCACGATCACGTCCTCGCGGACGCGCAGCAGGCCCAGACGCTCCCGGCCGGACCAGGCGTACTTCGCCACCGCCACCTTCGACGACCGGGCCAGGGCCTGGAGCAGCAGCTTGTACGGCTTGGCCGCCACCTGCCCGGCGGGCTGGAGGTAGTAGCCCTCCCCGATCCGGATCGGGTCGACCGACGCGAACGGCACGAACGCCTCGATCTCGATCGCCTTCGCCGTCGGCAACGGAAGATTGCTCAGCTCCTCGTCCGTGATCGGGACCACCTGCTCCTTGGTGAGCTGGTAGCCCTTGCCGATCTCACTGCCGGTGACCTCGCGGTCCTCGACCTCGCAGAACTTCCGCACGCGCACCCGGCCCATGTCCTCGAGGTGGTACTGGTGGAACCTCACCGAGTGGTCCTCGGTGGCACTGACCACGTTGATCGGTACCGTGACCAGGCCGAAGCTGATGGCGCCGGACCAGATGGTTCGGGGCATGGCGGACCTCCACAGTCGCCCCGAGCAACCCCAGCCTACGAGTGCCCCACCGGACACGCGCGCCCGCCGGGACATCAGGCATGATCGGGGTCGAGGCCGACTGGATCAAGTGCGAAACGGGTGCTGAGCGTTGCGGCGAGAACAAGCTGGAGTCCGGTACCGCGAAGGGGCCCACCGGCCAGGTCCGGTGGCGTTATCGAGAGACCCGGAGATGATCCACGGCCCACGGCTCGCGCGCCGCGGTGCCCCCGTCCTCGCCGCCCTCCTGTCCGCCGCGTTCATCGTTGGATGCAGCAGCGATCCTGATGACAGGGGTGGACCGGTACCGGATCCCGGGCCGAGCGCCCCACCCTCTGCGACGAGTGCGACGAGTGCGACGAGTGCGACGAGTGCGCCGAGTGACCGGGAGAAAGCTCTCGAGGAGCAGGCGAGCGCGGCACTGGGGACGGAGGAGGCGGACGGCACCGGTGACGACTTGTTCGTGTCGTCGGGTCTGGAGCGCGCGAGCGACGGAATCCACACCTACGCGGTCCTGTCGGCCGGCAGGTCCTACAGGCTGTCGGTGGTCTGCTCGGGAGCAGGAGAGGTCCGCCTCACCGTGACGGTGAAACGCCCGGTGCGGCAGACCGTGCCGTGCGACGGTGTCCCGGTCCGTCAACGCGTCCTGGACGCCCCGACGCAGCTCGAGCTCGATGTCGACGCGCTCGCGGGATCCTCCGGGGTCGTCGGTTGGCGGATCGACGAACTGGCCGAGTAGACGTCTGCAGGTCGCACCTGTCTCACGCGAACCCGGTGAGGCGAGCACGGGGGGAGTCCGACAGCCCCTGGCCGGACTGTGTGGCGGGGATTGTCCGACCGCGTACGCCGGGCCCGCGTCCACGGCCGGCCGGGCCCTCACGGGTCCCTCAGACGGACAGCTCCGCCGCCCCGAACGACACGTCGAAACGGTCGCACCAGATGGTGACGCTGTTGAAGTCCGCCGGGTCGACACCGCTCGGCAGTGGGTAGTTCTGGTCGCCCTTGTTGCCTTTCAGCCTGCCCAGACTGACGTGCTCGCCGTCGTCGAAGACGTGCCAGCCGTCCTTGCCCTCGATCACCGGTGCGTCGGTCAGCCAGACGTGCAGGTCGGGGCCGTTGGAGGTGTCGAGACCTTCGAGGCGCAGGACATGCGAGCCGTCGTCCAGCCGGAGCACCCGCACCGTGCCGGTGGTGCGGTGCTCATGGGTGACGAGCTCGCCGTCGGCGACGGTCCGCGGGCCGGAGGCGGGCGAGGACGGGGCGCCGGTGGCGTCCGCGCCGGGGGACGGCTGCCGTGCCGCGGGCTCGGCGGCCACCGGGAGTTCCTCCTTCACCTCCTCGTCCACCCACAACTTCCAGGGCTGGAACCAGTACAGCCCCAGACCCGCCACCGCCACGGTCGGCACCGCGACCGCGACGGCCACCCGCCGCGCCTTCTTCCCCCGCATCCGTGCCACGAACCTCACACCTCCCGGTGCGCACCGGCCCACTCGCCCGTGCGCCATCTCTGTGGACACCCACCAGCGTGGCGGACGGAACGGCCCGGCGGTACGCCGGAGGGCCGGCCGTCAGACTCTCGTAAGGGATGCACGAAGGCCTGCGGAGGGTCTGGACGAAAAATCCATCGACTGGATGTATGGTCCAGGATGGGGAGACGGCCGCCGGCCGGCACTCGCGGGAAGGACGTGCCCATGCCCACGCAAAGAGCCCTGGACGCCGAGCGGGACGCGATCCTCGCCGCATTGACGCCGGTCGTCGACGGGATCGCGGCGACCTTCGGCCCGGTGTGCGAGGTGGTGCTGCACGACTACCGGCGCCCGGAGGAGTCGGTGGTCGCCGTGGCCGGCTCGGTGACCGGGAGGACGGTCGGCGGGGCCATGAGCGAGATCGGCCTGCGCGTGCTCGCCCGTGGCGACGAGGCGACCGACGAGCTCAACTACCTCACCCGGACGGGGACCGGCACCCACGTGAAGTCCTCGACCATGGTGCTGCGCGACTCCACGGGGCAGGTCTTCGGCGCCCTGTGTGTCAACCTCGACGTCACCGCCGTCGACAGGGCGCAGGCCCTCCTCGCCGGCCTCGCCGGTGCCGGTGCCGATCCTCGTCCGCCCGTCCTGCCGGCCACCACCTTCGGCAACGACATCGATGCTGTGGTCGAGGCACTCGTCGACGCCCACCCCGTGCTGCGGCACCGCGGCTGGGCGGAACTCGACCGTTCCGGACGCGTCCGGCTCTTCCATGATCTGGACACCCGGGGAGTGTTCGCCGTGCGGCGCGCGATCGAGCGGGTCGCCACCCGGCTCGGCGTCTCCCGCGCCTCCGCCTACCACTACCTGTCCCTGGCGAGGGCCACCGCCGGGCCGGCCGAGACCGACGCGCAGGCCCGCACCGCCCCGATCGGCTCACTGGCCACCGCCCCGACCGATTCCGCCCCGACCGGCCCCGAAGCCCCTGCCGACCCGACCGACGCAACCGCTCTCGGAGGCACCACGTGACGACCACCACCCCGCCGGTCACCCTCGACGACGTGCGCGCCGCCGCCGCGCGCCTCGAGGGCGTCGCCCACCGCACCCCGGTCCTGCGCTCCCGCACCCTGGACGCCCTCGTCGGCGCCGAGGTCCACCTCAAGTGCGAGAACTTCCAGCGCGTCGGCGCCTTCAAGTTCCGCGGTGCCTACAACGCCGCCTCCCGGCTCGCGCCCGAGCAGCTCGAGCGCGGCATCGCCGCCTACTCCTCCGGCAACCACGCCCAGGCCGTAGCCCTGGCCGCCCGCGAACTCGGCACCACCGCCGTCATCGTCATGCCGGAGGACGCCCCGCCGTCGAAACGGGCGGCCACCGAGGGATACGGCGCCGAGGTCGTCACGTACGACCGCTACAGCGGCGACCGCGTCGCCGTCGCCGAGGCGCTGGCCGCCGAACGGGGACTCACCCTCGTCCCGCCGTACGACCATCCGCACGTCATCGCCGGACAGGGCACGGCGGCACTGGAACTCCTGGAAGACGTAGGAGAGTTGGACGCACTGCTCGCACCGGTCGGCGGCGGCGGACTGATCGCCGGCAGCGCCACCGCGGTGAAGGCACTGCACCCGGGGACCCGGGTGCTCGGCGTCGAACCGGAGGCCGGGGACGACACCAAGCGCTCACTGGAGGCGGGGCACCGGATCAGTGTCCCCGTCCCTCGCACCATCGCCGACGGCCAGGCGCTGCACACCCCCGGCGAGCTGACCTTCTCCCTCAACCGGCGGCTGCTCGACGGGATCGTCCTGGTCGGCGACGACGAGATCAGGGACGCGATGCGGTTCGCCTTCGAGCGCCTGAAGATCGTGCTCGAACCGAGCGGCGCCACCCCGCTGGCCGCCCTCCTCACCGGCCGCGCGGGCCCGCTGCCGCGCCGCGTGGGACTGATCCTCTCCGGCGGCAACATCGACGCCGGACGCTTCGCCCGGCTGTGCGGCACCGACGGGTGAGGGGACCGTCGCCCTCACCCGAATGGCGCACCCGAGTGGACCGGCGGACGATGGAGTGACGGGGCCCGTTCCCCGCCGGTCCGTTCGGGCGGACGGAGACCGGACCCGGCCGAGGGGACGACGGCCGGAAGGGAGAGGCGTCATGTTCGAGGTCAAGACGCTGGACAAGCCGGACGAGCGGCGGGACTTCCCCCAGGGGCATCTCGAAGCCGTCCACCTGACGGGGCTGGACTTCGCCGTGGCCACCTTCGAGCCGGGGTGGCGCTGGACGGAGTCGGTGGGCCCCATAGCGGGGACCGACAGCTGCCAGATCCACCACAACGGCTATGTCGTGAGCGGGCGCATGCGCATCCGCATGGACGACGGCGCCGAGGGCGAGGTGGGGCCCGGAGACGTCTTCGTCTGCCCGCCCGGCCACGACGCGTGGGTCGTCGGCGACGAACAGGTGGTGGTCTACGACTTCGCGGGCGCCATGGCCCAGAAGTACGCCAAGGCGGACTAGCCCGGTCGTTCGGATCAGGACGCAGGGTGGCCGGCGACGGCGCCTCGTCATCACGGTGAGCGGGCCCGGTGCGTGCGACTGCACGGCGGAGGGCGTCGACGCGGAGAATCGGACAACCGACGACAACGCCGCAGGTGCGCGTGTCGGGCTGCTCCGCCCCCGCGTCCGCGGCGTGATCGAGCGGCAGGCCCGCACCGGCGGACCGGCGCGGCGGGCCGGATCCCGCCCTGCCGGTCACGACACCCACTCAGAACGGCGGCGGTCGACCGGGGTTGCAGTCCCAGCGGGCCCGACCGTTGCCGGCTGCGGTGTCGGACATGGCGGGATGGTAATCGGTCGCCGATCCACTCCGGACGCCGGTACGCCCCTCCTGCGGCGCCCCGGTCGCAGCGGGCCGTCGCGCTCAGGCGGGCCGCGGCACGGCCGCGAACGGGGAGAGGGTGAACCAGCCGGGGGCGGCCCGGCGCAGGGGCTCGGGGCCCTCCAGCCGGATCCAGCCCGCGCGCAGGGCGTCCGACCATCCGAGGTCGCCGCGCCATACCCGGATCAGGCCGCGCAGGCTGGCGGCGAAGGTGACGGCCACCGCGTGACCGGGGTCGATGTCGCACACGTCGGTCTCGCCGGAGCCGATGACCAGCCACCAGTGCCGGGTCTGCGGAGGCACGTCGGAGAAGTCGAACCGGACGACCGTGCGCCCCTCGGGAACCGCCGCGTAGTCGATCCTGCGGTGCATGTCCCACAGCAGCAGCTTCGGGTCGAGGTCGTCCTCGCCCAGCTCGCCGATCCAGCGCGTGCCCCACACGCCCAGCGCCTCGACCACGGGCCGCAGTTCCTCCCCGGCCGGCGTCAGCACGTAGCTCACGTCCCGGCCGTCGGTCCGCTTCTCCGCGATGCCGGCCCGCACCAACTGGTGCAGCCGCTTGGACAGCAGCGTGGGGGACATCCGCGGCACGCCCCGGCGCAGCTCGTTGAAGTGACGGCTCCCGATGACCATCTCCCGCACGATGAGCAGGGTCCAGCGCTCGTCGAGGAGCTCCATCGCCTTGGCGACCGGACAGAACTGGCCGTACGTCGACCCCATGGGAGCAGGTTAGGCCGCCCCCTGCCGCCGGACCACCCGGAGGAGGGCTGACGGTCCCGTGCGACGGGTGGCCGGTACCGATCGCGTACGGGCCTGCGGTACAGATCCTGTACTGGGAGGCGGACGCCGGGTGTTCCTAGGCTCGAAGTCGCGGCGAGCGGACCGCGTGAGGAACGACCCGAGGAGCACAGCCATGACGAACGGGAACACGGCCGAGGCCGACCGTGCGCTGAAGGCCCGGCACCGGGCGATGTGGGCCCAGGGCGACTATCCGTCCGTGGCCGCCGAGATCATCCCGAGTCTGGGGGAGACCCTGGTCAAGGCGTGCGGCGTGCGCGCGGGCGACCGGGTGCTGGACGTCGCGGCGGGCAGCGGCAACGCCGCGATCCCGGCGGCCCTGGCCGGCGCGGACGTGGTGGCCACCGATCTGACCCCCGAGCTGCTGGAGACCGGGCGGCGGGTCGCCGCGCAGCGGGGCGCGCGACTGGAGTGGCGCGAGGCCGACGCCGAGGCGCTGCCCTTCGACGACGCCGCCTTCGACACCGTGATGTCCTGCGTCGGCGTCATGTTCGCCCCGCATCACGCGGCGGCCGCCGACGAACTGGTCCGGGTGTGCCGGGCCGGCGGCACCATCGGGCTCGTCAGCTGGACACCCCAGGGCTTCCTCGGCCGGATGCTGGCCACGATGAAGCCGTACGCGCCGCCGCCCCCGCCGGGTGCGCAGCCGCCGCCGCTGTGGGGGGACCCGGACCACGTGCGGGAGCTCCTCGGCGACCGGGTCACCCGGGTGACCGCTGAACGCCGGACGGTCGTGGTGGACCGCTTCGCGACGCCCGAGGCGTTCCGCGACTACTTCAAGGAGCGCTACGGCCCGACGATCAGCGTCTACAAGGCCGTCGCGGACGACCCCGGAAGCACCGCCGCCCTGGACCGCGAGCTGGCGGAGCTCGCCCGTGGCCACGGCCGGCAGGACGGCGCGGGCCGTCTGGTCATGGAGTGGGAGTACCTGCTGCTCACCGCCCGCAGGGCCGGCTGACGGGGCCTGCCCCGGGCCCCGCAATCCGCCGGCCGCGCCCGGCCGCGGTCACACCGGCAACAGCCGTCCGACCAGAGCGCTCAGGTGGCGGACCGTGCGGCACTCGTGCATCTCCACCAGCTCGGCGTACTCGGGAGCCGCGGAGTCGCCGGTGCCCCAGCGGGAGCGCTGCTCGGGGTTGAGCCAGTGCACGCGGCGGGCCCGCCGGGCCAGTTCGCGCACGGCCGGGAGGTTGGGGTCGCCCATGTTGGTGCGGGCGTCCCCGAGGACGAACACGGTCGTGCGCGGGCCCACCGCATCGGCGTACCGTTCGCCGAACTCGCCGAGCGCGGCGCCGTAGTCGCTGCTGCCGTGCCAGGAGGTGAGCGTCGCCCCGGCCCGGATGCGGGCACCCAGTCCCTCCGGGTCGGCGGCGCCGTGCACGAGCAGCCCGGTCACCTCGTCGATCCGGTTGACGAAGGCGAACACCCGCACCTTGGAGAACTGGTCGTGCAGCGCCTGCACCAGCAGCATCGTGAAGTCCGAGAAGCCGGACACCGAGCCCGACACGTCGCACAACAGCACCAGCTCGGGCCGCATCGGACGGCGCCGGCGCAGCACCGGCCGCATCGGCACCCCGCCGGTCGACAGCGAGCCCCGCAGGGTCCGGCGCAGGTCGATGCTGCCGCGGGCGGCCCTGCGGCGGCGTGCCGCGAGCCGGGTGGCCAGCTTCCGCGCCAGCGGCTGCACCGTCCGGCGCAGCTCGGCCAGCCGGTCCTTCCCGGCGAACAGGAAGTCGACACGGTCCGCGGACGGGGCCACGGCGCGCCGGGCCACCTCGTCCCTGCCGCGTCGCTCGGCGACCCGGCGCCGCGCCTCCGCGGCCACCATCCGCCGGAACTCCTCGATGCGCCGCCGGATCTCGTCCTCCAGCAGCCGGTCGCCAAAGCCCGCGGTGCCGCCGCCCGCCCGCACCTCGTCCCGCACCCGGGCGAGCAGCGTCTGCGGCCTCAGCCGCTCGAGCGTCTGGTATGCCGACCAGCCGTCCGACGCCGGTGAACTGCCGTAGCCCCCGAGGGCGTCGACCGCCTCCACCGCCAACCGGCCCATCAGCGCGGTGTCGTTGTCGGCGAGGGCCGCCGCCAGCCGCTCGCGCAGTGCGTCGCGGTCCGCCGCGGTGCCGTCCGGAGCGCCGACCGCGCGCGGGAAGTACAGGTCGAACACCGCGTCGAAGACGGGGCGCTGACCCGTACCGTGCAGCAGGGTCGCCGCCAGTCCCTCGCGCAGCAGGTCCCGGTCGGTGAACCCCAGGGCCTCGGCCGCCCGCGCCGCGTCGACCGTCTCGCCGGTGCCGATGCGCACGCCGTGCGAGCGGAGCGCGCCGACCAGGCCGGTCAGCCGTGCGGTGACGTCCGGGGCGGCCGTCACACGGCGTCCAGGTCGAGCTTGGCCGCCGCCTTCAGGACGTCGTCCTGGTGCTTGAGGATCACGCCCAGGCTGTCGCGCACCACCGTCTCGTCCAGGGTGTCCGCGCCGAGCGCCAGCAGGGTGCGGGCCCAGTCGACGGTCTCCGCGACCGACGGCGCCTTGCGCAGGTCCATCGCGCGCAGCGCCCCGACCACCCGCACCACGGACTCGCCCAGTGCCGTGTCGATCCCCGGCACCCTCAGCCGTACGATCCGCCGCTCCAGCTCGGCGTCGGGGAAGCCGATGTGGAGGAACAGGCAGCGGCGGCGCAGTGCCTCGGACAGCTCACGGGTGGCGTTCGAGGTGAGGACCACGAAGGGCCGGCGGGTGGCGGTGATCGTGCCGAGCTCGGGCACCGTGACCTGGAAGTCGCCGAGCACCTCCAGGAGCAGGCCCTCGACCTCGACGTCCGCCTTGTCGGTCTCGTCGATCAGCAACACCTTCGGGTCGTCGCCGCGGATGGCGGTGAGCAGCGGCCGGGGGAGCAGGAACTCCTCGCCGAAGATGTCGGTGCGCGTCTCGTCCCACGTCTCGTTGCGGCCCGCGCTGATCCGCAGCAACTGCTTGGCGTGGTTCCACTCGTACAGCGCCCGCGACTCGTCGATGCCCTCGTAGCACTGCAGGCGCACCAGCCGGGCTCCGGCCACCTGGGCCACCGCCTTGGCGAGCTCGGTCTTGCCGACCCCGGCGGGGCCCTCGACCAGCAGCGGCTTGCCGAGCCGGTCGGCGAGGAAGACGGCCGTGGCGACCGCGGGCGAGGCCAGGTAGCCGGCCTCGGCGAGACGCGCGGAGACGTCGTCGACGGAAGTGAACACCAGGGGCCTCCAGGTCGGCGGCGATGACAGAAGCCCTATCCAAGCGCTTGTTCACCTTGTTGTCACGGGGTGCCGGTGCCCTGTCACGGAGGTCATCGGCGACCCGTCACGGGGACGGCCGCGGCGCGGACCGCGTCCGGCCGACCAGGACCACCTCCAGCGTGCGTGGTCCATGCACGCCCTCCACCCGGTCGAGCTCGATGTCGCTGGTCGCCGAGGGGCCGGAGATCCAGGTGAGCGGGCGGGCGGGGTCGAGCCGCCGAAGGGCCTGCGGGACAGAGGAGACCACCTGGCCGGGCACGCGGACGATGCAGATGTGGTGGTCGGGGACGAGGGTGATGCGACGGCGGCCCTGGTCGGGGGAGCCGTCCAGCACGATCGTTCCGGTCTCGGCGATCGCGACCGCGCAGCCGGTGACCACGCTGTCCACCCGGTCCAGGTCATACGGGGTGTCCTCCGCCCGGTCCACCACCCGCGTCACGCCGGTCGCGGCCGGCCAGTCCCCGCCCAGCCCCGGCGGCACCAGGACGGACGAGGAGCCGTGCGCCGCCAGCAGCCCCGCGACGGTCCCGGCCAGCCCGTCGGCGTCGGTGCGGTGCACGACCGCCCGGTAGTCCGCCAGGTTCTCCGCGAGCAGCTCCACCGTCTCCTCGACGGTGCGTTCGCCGTGCTCGTCCAGATAGTCACGGGTCACGGCCCGCTCGTAGTGGGCGAGGCTCCCAGGCCGTCCGGGCTCCGGGGGCGTCTCCTCCCGCGGCACGTCGGCGAGGGCGCGCCGCACCCGGCCCAGGATCCGTTCCCTGCTGCTCACTCGGTCGCGTCCTTTCCGCCGCGGGTGCGCTGCCACCAGTCCCGGAACGGCTCCGCCGGTACCGGCGGCAGGTCCCGCGTCGCGCTCCACGCCCGGCCGGGGCCCGGCAGCGTGCGCGGATGGAAGCGCCGGGTGCGGGAGACGAGGCGCTGGCCGGTGCGCAGTGCACGCGGGTGCGTGAACGCCCAGCGGGCCGCCCGCATCGCCGCCCGCTCGGAGGCGTGTCCCCCGGCGGGCCGCAGCACCACCTTGTTGCCCTCCCGCGTCGCCTGTCCGCCCTCGACGACCCGTTCCCGCAGGTGCACCAGCACCTCGGGGATGTCGATGGCGACCGGGCACACCTCGTAGCAGGCCCCGCACAGGGAGGACGCGTACGGCAGCGAGGCGTCGATCTCGCTCGCCGTGCCCCGGAGCTGAGGGCTGAGGATGGCGCCGATGGGTCCCGGGTACACCGAGCCGTACGCGTGCCCCCCGGCCCGCTCGTACACCGGGCACACGTTCAGGCAGGCGGAGCAGCGGATGCAGCGCAGCGCCTGCCGGCCGACCTCGTCGGCGAGGGCGTCGGTGCGGCCGTTGTCCAGCAGCACCAGGTGGAAGGAGCGCGGGCCGTCGTCGTCGGACGTGCCGGTCCAGGTCGAGGTGTACGGATTCATGCGCTCGGCGGTCGAGGAGCGAGGGAGGGTCTGGAGGAACACCTCCAGGTCCCGCCACGTCGGCACGACCTTCTCGATGCCGACGACCGAGATCAGCGTCTCGGGCAGGGTCAGGCACATCCGCCCGTTGCCCTCGGACTCCACGACGACGAGGGTGCCGGTCTCGGCGACCATGAAGTTGGCGCCGGAGATGCCGACCCCGGCCCGCAGGAACTTCTCCCGCAGGTGCAGCCGCGCCGCCTCGGCGAGGTCGGCGGGCGAGTCGGTCAGGCCCTCGGGGGCGGGGCGGCCCCACTCGCCCATCTCGCGGGCGAAGACGTCCCGGATCTCACCCCGGTTGCGGTGGATCGCCGGGACCAGGATGTGGGAGGGCCGGTCCCTGCCCAACTGCACGATCAGCTCGGCCAGATCGGTCTCGTACGCCCGGATGCCCTCCGCCTCCAGCGCCTCGTTCAGCCCGATCTCCTGCGTGGCCATCGACTTGACCTTGACGACCTCCGACTCGCCCGTCTCCTTGACGAGTCCGGCGACGATCCGGTTGGCCTCACCGGCGTCCGCCGCCCAGTGGACGACGCCGCCGGCGGCCGTGACCGACTCCTCCAGCCGCACCAGGTAGTGGTCGAGGTGCCGGAGCGTGTGGTCCTTGATCCGCCGGCCGGCCTCCCGCAGCTCCGCCCAGTCCGACACCTCCGCCACGGCCTTGGCCCGCTTGGCCCGGATGGTGTGCGTGGCATGCCGCAGATTGCCGCGCAGCGTGCCGTCGTACACCGCCTCCCGCGCGGCCCGTGGAAACGCCGGCATTCCGACGAACGCCCCGCTCATACGGCCGGTTCCTCCTCGGTGCTCGCCAGGATCTCCGCGAGGTGCACCGGCCGCATGCCGGTTCGCAGCCTGGTCATCGTCCCGCCGATGTGCGTCAGACACGAGTTGTCCGCCGCGCACAGCACCTCGGCACCCGTCGACTCCGCGTTACGCACCTTGTCGGCGCCCATCGCCGCGGACACGTCGGGGTTCTTCACCGCGAACGTGCCGCCGAAGCCGCAGCACTCCTCCGCGCCCGGCAGCTCCACCAGCTCCAGCCCCCTCACCGCCTCCAGCAGCCGCCGGGGCCGGTCCCCGAGTCCCAGACCGCGCAGGCCGTGGCAGGTCGGGTGGTAGGTCACCGTGTGCGGGTAGCAGGCGCCGACGTCCGTCACCCCCAGCACGTCCACCAGGAACTCGGTCAGCTCGTACGTCTTCGGCACCACCGGTGCCAGCGCGGCCGCGAGGCCGTCCCCGCGGCCCTCGGCCCGGGCCCGCCCACCCATCCGCGGATACAGTTCCCGCACCATCGCCGCGCACGACCCGGACGGTGTCACGATCGCCTCGTAGCCCCCGAAGACATGGGCGAAGTGCACCGCCATCGGCTCCGCCTCGTGCCGGTACCCGGTGTTGTAGTGCGCCTGCCCGCAGCAGGTCTGCGCCATCGGGAAGTCGACCTCCACGCCGAGCCTGGTCAGCAGTTTCACCACCGCGCGCCCGGTGCCCGGACAGAGCGTGTCGCTGACACAGGTCAGGAACAGTGCGACACGCATCGCGGCTCCTTGCGGGTCGGTCATCGGGTGCGGGCGTCGATCGTCGCGTGGATGCAGGGTAGTCGGCGGAGCGGGCCCGGGCGGGCCCCGCCGGTCCCGGGCGAGCCGGGCCCGAGCGGCCTGCCGGCGGGCGGTCGAGCCGCGCGGCTCGTACCGGGTCAGCGACTGGGTACGGGTGAGCAGCCGCCGCATCCCCGCGAGATCGCCGACCAGCCCGTGGGCGCGGGACTGCGCCGGCACGTTGCCCAGCGCCGCCGCCTCGGTCGGACCGGCCACCACAGGCAGCCCGCAGGTGTCGGCGGTCAGCCGGCACAGCAGCGCGTCGCGGGTGCCGTCGCCGACGATGTGCACCACGTCCACCGGACGGCCGGCGAACCGCTGGGCGTCCTCGACGGCCCCGCGGTGCGCGAGGGCCGCCGAGTCGAGGATGCACTGCGCGACTCGGCGGGGGAGACGGGCACCGGCACCCACGAGGCCCGGCGGGCGTCGGCGATCCGCTCCGGCATCCGCCCCGGCGTGAGGAACGCCGCGTCGCCCGCGTCCACCACCGACCGCGGCGCCGGCCGCAGCCGCTCCCGGGAGCGGCTGCGGCCGGGCCGGTAATGTGGAGGCGCCCCCACCGTCCGTGTCTGCCCCGGAGGTCCACGCCCGATGGCCCAGCCGGTGGGTATCAAGGACGTCGCCCGCGCCGCCGGAGTCTCCGTCGGCACGGTCTCCCACGTGATCAACCGTCCGGACACGGTCGCCGCCGAGACCCGGGCACGGGTGCTCTCCGCCATCGACCGGCTCGGCTACGTCCGCAGCGAGTCCGCACGCCAGTTGCGCGCCGGCCGCAGCCGGATCATGGGGCTGCTCGTCCTCGACATGGGCAACCCCTTCTTCGTCGACGCGGTACGGGGCGCCGAGCGGGCCGCGTGCAAGGCCGGGCTCGGCGTGATGGTCTGCAACAGCGCCCAGGACGCGAGCGAGGAGGCCGAGTACCTCTCGCTCTTCGCCGAACAGCGCGTGCGGGGCGTGCTGCTGGCCCCGGCGGACGCCACCGGCCGCAACATCGAGGCGTTCCGCCGGCACAGCATCCCCTTCGTCCTGGTCGACCGGGTCGCCGAGGGCACCACCGAGTGCTCGGTCTCCGTGGACGACGTGGCGGGCGGCGAGCTGGCCGTGCGGCACCTGGTCGACGCCGGGCACCGGTCCGTCGCGTACGTCAGCGGCCCGCCGCGACCGAACCAGGTCCGCGACCGCCGCACCGGCGCCCTCGGCGCGCTCGCCGAGGCGGGGCTCGGCCACGAGGCGCTGCGCGAGCTGCCCACCGACCGTCCGGACGTCGCCGCCGGACGCGACGCCGGCGCCCGCCTCCTGGGCCTCGCCGACCGGCCCACCGCCGTATTCTGCGCCAACGACCTGCTCGCCCTCGGCGTGCCTCAGGCGATGTACGCGGCCGGGGTGAGCGTCCCCGACGACCTGGCCATCGTCGGCTACGACGACATCGAGTTCGCCGCCGCCGCGGCCGTCCCGCTGACCTCGGTGCGCCAGCCCGCCGTCACCATGGGCGCCCTCGCGGCGGAGCTGCTGCTGGAGGAGACCCGGCCGGAGGCCGCGGACGAGCCGCACGAGCACCGCAAGGTCGTCCTGCACCTTGAACTGGTGGTCCGCCGCTCCAGCCTGTCGGCCCGCTGACCGGACGTGGGGCGAGGCGCCCGGAGGAATCCGGTGATCCCGGTCCCGGCGGTCCGCCGGTCGTGTGCTGGACTGGGCGCGCATCCGTCCGCCCCGTCCGTCCCGGGAGCCCCGTTGAACTCCAGCTACCGCCAGCCAGGAGTCGTCCTCACCGACCGCCGCTTCACCGTGCCCCTCGACCACGACGACCCCTCGGGGGAGACGATCGAGCTGTACGCGCGTGAGGTCGTCGCCGGCGAGAAGGCGGGCCAGGACCTGCCGTGGCTGCTGTACCTCCAGGGCGGCCCCGGCTTCGGGGCGAACCGCTTCATCGGCCGGCAGGCCTGGCTCGGCCGGGCGCTGAAGGACCACCGCGTCCTCCTGCTGGACCAGCGCGGCACCGGCCGCTCCAGCCCCGCCGGCCGCCAGACCCTCCCGCTGCGCGGCGGCCCCGCCGAACAGGCCGACTACCTCACCCGCTTCCGGGCCGACTCCATCGTCCGCGACTGCGAGGCGATCCGCCCCGAAGTCACCGCCGGCGCCCCCTGGAGCGTCCTCGGCCAGAGCTTCGGCGGTTTCTGCACCGTGGCCTACCTGTCCACCGCCCCCGAGGGCCTGGACACCGCCCTGATCACCGGCGGCCTGCCCTCCCTGGACGCCCACGCCGACGACGTCTACCGGGCCGCCTACCCGCGCGTCGCCCGCAAGGTCGCCGCCCATTACGCCCGCTACCCGCAGGACGTCGCACGCGCCCGCCGCATCGCCGAGCACCTCCTCAGCCACGAGGTGGTCCTGCCGAACGGCTACCGTCTCACCGTGGAGGCGTTCCAGTCCCTCGGCATCCTCCTCGGCAGCGGCGACGGCAGCCACCGCCTGCACTACCTCCTCGAGGACTCCTTCGTCCGCACGCCCGGCGGCCCCGCGCTGTCCGACGCGTTCCAGGAGCAGGCGCAGAGCCTGCTGTCGTACGCGGGCCACCCGCTGTACGCGCTCGTCCACGAGGCGATCTACGCCCAGGACGCCCGCCCCACCGCCTGGTCCGCCGAGCGGGTGCGTGCCGAGTTCCCGGAGTTCGACGCGGCCGCGGCACTCGCCGGCGACGGACCGCTGCCGTTCACCGGCGAGACCGTCCACCCGTGGATGTTCGACTGCGATCCCGCGCTGCGCCCGCTGCGCGAGACCGCCGAGCTGCTCGCCGCCCGCACCGACTGGACGCCGCTGTACGACCCGGCCCGCCTGGCGGCCAACGAGGTCACGGTCGCGGCGGCCGTCTACCACGACGACATGTACGTCGACACCGCCCACTCCCTGCAGACCGCCCGCGCCGTGCGCGGTCTGCGCACCTGGGTCACCGACGAGTTCGAGCACGACGGTGTGCGGGCGGGCGGACCCCGGGTGCTGGACCGGCTGCTCGCGCTGGCGCGCGACGAGGCGTGAGCGGGCGCCCTCCGGGGAGGGCCTACCGGCTAGTACCGGGCAGGAGTTGACCTCCGGCGGATGTCGGCGCCGCGGGTTAGTCTGCGGGCATGACCGAGCCGAGGACCGATCGACTCCGGCCCATGCCCGACGACTGGCAGCGCGCCCTGGCCGTGGTGGCCCACCCCGACGACCTCGAGTACGGCTGCGCGGCGGCGATCGCGTCCTGGACCGACGCCGGCCGCGAGGTCGTCTACGTCCTGGCGACCCGGGGCGAGGCGGGCATCGACACCCTGCAGCCGGCGGAGTGCGCCGCGCTCCGGGAGCGGGAACAGCGGGCCGGCGCCGCGGTGGTCGGCGTGTCGGTGGTGGAGTTCCTGGACCACCGGGACGGGGTGGTCGAGTACGGCCCCGCCCTGCGCCGGGACATCGCCGCCGCCGTCCGGCGCCACCGGCCCGAGCTGGTGATCACCCTGAACCACCGGGACACCTGGGGCGGCACCCACTGGAACACCCCCGACCACGTGGCCGTGGGCCGCGCCACCCTCGACGCGGCCGGTGACGCCGGGAACCGGTGGATCTTCCCGGAGCTGACCGAACAGGGCCTCGAGCCCTGGGACGGGGTGCGCTGGGTCGCCGTCGCCGGGTCCGGCACCCCCACCCACGCGGTGGACGCCACGGACGGCATGGAGCGCGCGGTGCGCTCGCTCCTCGAACACCGTGCCTACATCGAGGCGCTGACCGACGAGGACCCCGAGACCTACGCCCGCGGCTTCCTCACGCAGTACGCCGAGGAGACGGGGAAACGGTTCGGGAACCGGCCCGCGGTCGCCTTCGAGCTGTTCGCCCGGTGACGGCGATGGACACCGGGGAACTGCTGGCGGAGCGTTTCGAGGAGCACCGCGGGCATCTCAAGGCGGTCGCCTACCGCATGCTCGGCTCCCTGGCCGAGGCCGAGGACGCCGTCCAGGAGGCATGGCTGAGGCTGGGACGCACCGACCCCGACGAGATCGGCAACCTCGGCGGCTGGCTGACCACCGTCACCGGACGGATCTGCCTGGACCTGCTGCGCTCGCGCACCGCCCGCCGCGAGCAGCCGATGGACGAGACCTTCGTCCCGGACCCGGTGATCAGGCCCCTGCCCCGGACCGACCCGGAGGAGGAGGCGCTGCACGCCGACTCGGTGGGCGTCGCGCTGCTGGTGGTCCTGGAGAGGCTCGACCCCGACGAGCGGCTCGCGTTCGTGCTGCACGACATGTTCGCCGTGCCCTTCGACGACATCGCCCCGGTCGTGGAGCGCACCCCGGCCGCCACCCGGCAGCTCGCCAGCCGCGCCCGCCGCCGGGTGCGGGACACGACGCCCCCGTCCGAGCCCGACCTCGGCCGGCAGAAGGAGGTGCTCGACGCGTTCATGGCCGCCGCGCGCGGCGGTGACTTCGAGGCGCTGGTCGCCGTACTCCACCCGGACGTCGTCCTGCGGGCCGACGCGGGCACCCTGGTCCGCGGCGCGGCCGCGTCCAAGGTGCTCACGGGCGCGCGGACGGTGGCCGAGTCGGCGCTCCTGTTCGCCCGCTACACCGCGGCGGCCCGGACGGTGCTGGTGAACGACGCGCTGGGCCTGCTCAGCGTGGTCGACGGCCGCCCCCAGTCGGTGATGTCCGTCACCGTCACCGACGGCCGCATCACCGGCATGTACATCCTGGCCGACCCGGAGCGGCTCTCCCGTCTCCAGGTGCCGGCCTAGCCGGCGTGCTGTGCCGGGACGAGCGGCACCGGTCGGCGCTCGGGCGCCGACCGGTTGTTCCGTATGCTGAACGCCATGCGAGAAGAGAGGGCCGACCGGGCGGGACTGCGCGGCGACTGCGAGCGGTGCTTCGGACTGTGCTGCGTCGCGCTGCCGTTCGCCGCCTCGGCCGACTTCGCGGTGGACAAGCCGGCCGGCACGCCCTGCCGGAATCTGGGGGAGGACCACCGCTGCGGCATCCACGTGCGGTTGCGGCGGGAGGGGTTCACCGGCTGCACGGTCTACGACTGCTTCGGCGCGGGGCAGAAGGTCTCGCAGGTCACCTTCGGCGGGCAGGACTGGCGCACCGGCCCGCCGGACCGCGCCCGGCGCATGTTCGACGTGTTCCCGGTGGTGCGGCAGCTGCACGAGCTGCTGTGGTACGTGACCGAAGCGCTCACCCTCACCGCGGCGCGGCCGGTCCACGCCGATCTGCGCCGCGCCCTGGAGAAGACCGAGCGGCTCAGCCGGGGGACCCCGCAGGAACTGGCCGCGCTCGACGTCGGCGCACACCGGCAGGACGTCAACGTGCTGCTGCTCAGGGCCAGTGAGCTGGCGCGGGCAGGGGTGCGCGGGCGCCGCAGGGACCGCCGGGGCGCGGATCTGATGGGTGCCCGGCTCAAGGGGGCCGATCTGCGCGGGGTCAGCCTGCGCGGCGCCTACCTCATCGCCGCCGACCTCACCGGTGCCGATCTGCGGGGCGCGGACCTGATCGGCGCCGACCTGCGGGACACCGACCTTACGGACGCCGACCTGACCGGCGCCTTCTTCCTCACCCAGCCCCAGCTCGACGCGGCCCGCGGCAGCGTCGGCACCAGGCTGCCGGGGTCACTCGCCCGTCCCGCGCACTGGACGACGGGTCTCTGACGGCGCGTCATCGGCGGTGGCGCGGGCGCGGGGCCCGACCGGGTCCGTGCGCCGCTCGGGGCGCAGCCGCAGCCCCTCCGGCATCAGCGTCAGCCGCTCGGTCACCCGCAGCCGGTAGTCCGGGTCCGGCCGCAGCTCGTAGCGGCGCAGCAGCAGCCCCAGCACCAGGGTGGCCTCGTGCAGCGCGAACTGCCTGCCGATGCAGGCCCGCGCCCCCGTCCCGAACGGCTTGAAGGTGTGCTGCGGCCGGGAGCGCACCGCCCGGGTGTCGAAGCGGTCCGGGTCGAACCGTTCGGCGTCCGGTCCCCACACGTCCGGGTCGCGGTGCAGCATGGGCGTCAGCACCAGCGTCCAGGCGCCGCGCCGCATGGGATGCTCCCCGGCCAGCACGGTGTCCTCGCGGGCCTCCCGGGCGAAGGCGGGCGCGGTCGGCCACAGCCGCAGCGACTCGTCCAGCACCCGGCGCACGTACCTCAGCCGGGCCACCTGCTCGTAGGCCGGTGCCGGCGCGTCCCCCCAGACGCGGTCCACCTCGGCGCGGGCACGGGCCGCGACGTCCGGGTGCCGGGAGAGATGGTGCAGGGCGAAGGACAGCGCTCCCGAGGTGGTCTCGTGGCCCGCGACCAGGAAGGTGATGACCTGCCGCCGGACGTTCTCGGGGGACAGCCGCTCCCCGGTCTCGGGGTGGGCCGTGTCCAGCATCCGGTCGAGCAGGTCGCCCTCGCCGCCGCCCCCTGCCCTGCGGGCCCGCACCACCTCGTCGACGATGTGGTTCAGGCGGTCGATGTCGGCCGCGTTGCGGCGGCCCGCCCGGCGCAGCAGCAGCGGGACCAGCGGCGCGGGCACGGAGTTGAGCCGTTGCGCGTAGGTGAGGGTGCCGACCATCGCGGTCACGAAGGGATGCGGGCGGGGCCGTTCGAACGAGCCGAAGTCGTGCCCGAACCCGGTCCGCGCGATCGTCTCCAGCGTCAGCTTGGTCATGTCACCGGGCACGTCCACGGTCCGCCCCGCCGTCACCGCGCGGTCCCAGTGGTCCGTCAGCCGCTCGGCCACGTCCAGCATCATCGTGTGGTAGCCCGCCATCGCCTCGCGGTGGAACCCGGGCGCGAGAACGTCGTGCGCCAGCTGCCAGTTGGGCTCGTGGTTGTACGCGGTGAACAGCCCGTCGCCGGCGACCGGCCGCAGATTGGCGACGCCGAGACCGACGTGCTTGGCGAACCGCGACTCGTCGGAGAGGTCCGCGACCAGGCCGGCACCCCACGTGAACACGAACTCCTTGCCGAAGGCGTTGCGCCGGAAGATCGGCCCCAGCCGGCGGGCGTGGCGGACCGTGTCCTGGAGGGGAGTGCGCCGGCTCGCGCCGATCACGTCACCGAGCAGCGGGAGCCGGTACGGCGGGTGCGGGATGCGGTGCAGTGCGGGCCAGCCCAGCTCCGCGCTGCGGAACCCCTTCGGCATTCCGGCCCGTGCCGTCGTCTCCGCCATGGACGCGATCTCCTTCGATCCGGCGAGTCCCTGCGACGCACTGTGCGTGGATGGTGTTGTACGTGGGTTCAATAACGCGTTCAGTCTGGTCCGGTTGTTGAACCGGCGTCAAGTAGAGTGCGGCCATGGCCGCGAACCAGGGCGGGCGCACGCGCCGTCGGCTCAGCACGGAGGAGCGCCGCGAGCAGCTCCTGTCGGTCGGGGCGCGGCTGTTCTCCGAGAGCCCCTACGACGAGGTGTGGATCGAGCAGGTCGCCGAGATCGCCGGGGTCTCCCGCGGGCTGCTGTACCACTACTTCCCGACCAAGCGGGACTTCTTCGCCGCGGTGGTGGAGCGGGAGAGCGAGCGGATGCTGCGCATGACGGCGGCGGTTCCCGGCGTCCCGTTGCGCGAGCAGCTCACGGCCGGCCTCGACGCGTATCTGGAGTACGTCCGGACGCACGCCCACGGGTACCGGGCCTTCCACCGCGCCGACGCGGCGGGAGACCGGGCGGTGCGCCGTGTCTACCGTCGGGCGCTCGCCGCCCAGGAACGGCAGATCCTGGCGGCCCTGGCAGGGGACCCCGAGTTCGGCCCGGTCCTCGAACGGCGGCCGGACGTGCGCCTCGCCGTGCGCGGCTGGCTGGCGTTCACCACCTCGGTCTGCCTGGAGTGGCTGCGCGGCTCGGAGCTGGACCGTGAGCAGGTGCGCGATCTGTGTGCGCGCGCCCTGCTGGGTGTGCTCACTCCCTGAGAGGGCTCCCGAGGGTCCCTCCCCGACAGGGACACGGTGCGGGGTTGGCGCACACCCCGATCTTCGGTAGGTTAGGCAAGGCTTACCTAAGAGGAGGTTAGGATGGGTGATGACACGCACGGCTGGACGGCCGCACCCACCGCGGCGCAGCGGGCCCGGTCGGTGCTCGCCGCCGCATGGTCCTGCACGGTGACCGCGGAGGGCGGCCGGGAGGAGTTCGTCGGCGCGCACGCCGTGTCCGACGACGGGCGGATGCTGCTGCGGGTGCCCGAGGACAGTGCCCTGCTCGCCACCGCTGTCTGCGCGCCCCGCGGGGAGCCGTCCGCCGTGCTGGAGTTCGCCGACGTGGCGCCCGTCCCGGTGCGCGACAGGATCCGCGCCCGGTTGTGGCTGGCCGGCTGGTGCTCCGTGCAGGACGGCCGTCTCGCCTTCCGGGCCACGCGCGTGGTGCTGCGGCAGCGCTCCGGCGCCGTGGTCGTCGACCTGGACGAGTTCGCCACGGCCGCGCCGGACCCGCTGGCCACCGCCGAGGCCCGGCTGCTGACCCACCTCGCCGACTGTCACGCCGACGCGGTCGAACGGCTCACCCGTCTGGTCGACCCGGTGAGCCTGCACGGCGCGGTCCGCGTCCAGCCGCTCGCCGTCGACCGGCACGGGCTGACGCTGCGCATCGAACGCGCCCGCGCGGGCGGCGACGTCCGCCTGCCGTTCCACGCGCCCGCCGACGACCCCGCCCAGCTCACCGAACGCATGCACGTCCTGCTCTCCCAGGCGAGCGCCGCCACCTGCCCCCGGGCCCTACAGCGGCAGCGCGCAGACGGCGACCGGTGAGGCGAACGGCTCGCCCGCGCGGCGCAGTTCACCACTGTCCTCGTCCACGCGGAACACACTGACCGTGCCGGACCGCTGGTTCGCCGCGAACAGCAGCGCGCCGTCGGGGGAGAAGGCGATCTGCCGCGGGAACTCACCACCCACCGGCACGGTGTCCAGCAGCCGCAGCCGGGCCCCGTCCGCCTCCACGGCGTAGCGCGTGAGACTGTCGTGACCACGGTTGGCGAGATAGGCGAACCTGCCGTTGCCCGTCACCAGGACCTGCGCCGGGTAGTTGGTCCCCGGACCCGACCCCGTGGACCGGCCCGGCCCGATCTCCAGCCGCCCCGAGGCCGGGTCGTACGCGCCCACCGAAACCGTGTTGTCGACCTCGTTGGCGACGTAGACGTACCGGCCCCCGGGATGGAAGGTCAGGTGGCGCGGTCCGGCGCCGGGCCGGGCGCGTGCCCGCGCCACCTCGGTGAGCCTGCCGGCGCGCTCGTCGAGCCGGTAGGTGTACACGGTGTCCGTGCCCAGGTCCACGGCGAGCAGATGGCGCCCGTCCGGAGCGGTGACGAACTGGTGGGCGTGCGGGCCCTGTTGCCCGGGACCGGGCGGCGGGCTGGAGTGCGTGACCAGATCGGTGCGCTCCCCGAGCGCGCCCGAAGCAGCGATCGGGTGCACGGCCACATTGCCCGTGCCGTGGTGGGCGCTCAGCAGCCAGCGTCCGCCCGGATGCACCGACAGATGGCACGGGGCCGCCCCGCCGCTGCTCCGCCTGCCCAGGATCTTGCGGTCGGACAGCCGGACGGCGGTCACGGCACCGTCCTCGCGTTCGTTCACCGCGTACAGTGTCCGGCCGTCGGGATGGACCGCGAGATACGACGGGTCGGGGACGCCGGTGAGCGTGCCGGTGCCGGTGATCCGCCCCGTCGCCGGGTCGTACGCGGCCAGCCCGATGCCCTTGCCGCCGCCCTCGGCAGAGGTGTACGTGCCCAGGTAGAGGGGGCGCGGCCCGGACGGCGGGCGGCTCGTGCCCGGCTCGCCCGTGCCCGTCCCGGGGGACGCCGGGGACCGCGACGCGGCGGGCGGCGAAGTGCCGCCGCATCCCGGGAGGACGGCCGCGGCGGCCGTCCCGGCGAGGGCGCCGACGAATCGGCGCCTGCTCCAGTCGCCCCTGCCCATCCACGCACCTCGGCCCTCGCTCGTCCCGGTCGCCACAGCCACCTTGGCGCCGGGCACCCACCGGGTGCAAGCGGACCCCCGCCCGCGGGCGCGGCTACCAGTCGCCGTCGCCGACCGGCCGGCCCGGGGCGTCGCCGAGGGGCGTGACCTGATGGGACGAGGGGGCCTGCCAGGGCTCGTGGTCGTCGCCGAGCCAGTTGCCGACCGGTTTCACCCCCTCCAGCGCGTCCGCCGGGGCGAGGTCCCGAGCGTCCTCGTCGTAGTAGTCGAACCAGGGCAGCCCGGCCGCGGTGTAGGCGGCCCGGTCCACCGGCGACGGCGGTGCCGGCTCGCCCGTGATGCGCCGCCACTCCGGCGGGGTCACCAGATGCACGAACACCCGTCCGGCGGGCCGCCCGGACCAGTCGGACAGCGGCCGGTCGTCCCGGTAGACCTCCTGCCGCATGGAGCCCCCGACACCGAGACCCATGGCCGCGGCGGCCCGCGGCGCCGCGGCGGGGGCCGCGCCGTACGCCGGGGCCGCGCCCGGCGCGGGCGGTGCCGCCATGGGAGCCGCCGGCCCGAAGCCGCCGACGGGGGCCGAGCGCGCCCGCGCGGCCCGCTGCCGCTCCTGCTCCGCGCGCCAGCGGGCCAGCTCCCGGTCGTTCAGCGGGAAGGTCTGCAACTGGACGCCGCCCCACGCCTCCTCGCCGGTGACCTGGCCCTCCACGGTCGCGCCCAGGCCCAGCGGCACCGCCACGAACTGGCGGACCGTGCCCTCGCCGGAGTTGATGCCGTCCAGCCACGGCTGACGGGGCAGCACGACGTAGTTCTGCGGCCGCCGTACCAGCCGGTCGCTCCACGGCCGCCCGGAGACCGCGCAGACCTTGCCGACACCCACCTGCAGTGCGGCCGGCTCACCGGTGCCCGCGAAACTCAGCCACATGGCCTCGCGCAGGTACACCGGCAGCATCACACCACCGCGTGCCCGCCACGCCTCGGGCACCGCGTCGCCGTAGTCCTCGACCCGCCGGACGGGGAACTCCCCGAGACCGGGCGGCAGCGGGTGCGTGCCCGTCTCCGGCAGGCGCAGGGTGCGGATGAACCGCACCGCCACTCCGCCCGGCAGCCGCAGTGTGTTGCCGTCGATCCGCACAGTGGTACCGGTCATCGGCCCGCCCCCTTCGTGTTCGCCCCGGTCGCCCGCGCGGGCGTGCACGCCCGCGGCCGTCGTCCTCGCGGGAGCGGCACCCGCCGCTCCCGTCACCTAGAACGACGGGCGGCGGTGCCGCGGTTCCGGCGCAGCCGCGCGGGGAGTCGCATCCGCTCCTGCAACCCGGTGAGCCGCGGCAGGCGTTCGCGCTGCTCGCGCGTGTGCCGGTCCAGTTCCTCCAGCAGCCGGTGCGAGCGGTGCTCGGTGTCCATCTCGTCGAGAATCCGGTTGACCTCGGTCAGCACCGCGCCGTGCAACTGCCACTGGCGGGCGTCCCGGCGCACTCCGTCCAGCAGGAGACGGGCCAGCCTGTCGCGGGTGGCGGCGGCCTGCCGCAGCTCCGAGGCCAGCCGCTCCTCCGCCGACTCGGCGCTCGCGCTGACGCTGGTGGTCACCAGCACCGCGAAACTGACCACGGCGTCGGCGATCTCGGACAGCAACTCTTCGAGGGTCGCGCCCGTCTCGGGCTCGAACAGCGGATCCGGCTCCCGCTCCTTGGCGAGGTCGGTGAGCGTGCGCGCCAGCACCCGCAGCACGACGGTGCAGATCTCCAGCGTGTCCAGACCCGTGCGCAGCACCACCCGGTGCAGCAGCCCCTCGCGTACGCGCGGGTTGAGCCGCAGGCTGTCCTCGGCCTGCCGCAGCGCCGCGTCCACCTCGACGATGTCGTGGTCGAGACGGCGCGCCTCGTGCAGCCGGGCCGCCGCGCGGTGCGCCGGCGTACGGCCCGCGGCCTGCTCGCCGACGCGCAGCATCAACTGCCGCACCCGGCGGGCCAGTCCCTCGATGGACTCCCCGGCCTCCTCCACCCACACCGGCGGGGCCAGCAGCAGGTTGAAACCCAGCCCGACGACCGCGCCGATCAGTGTCTCCAGGATGCGGGCCCACGCCGTGTCCCCGACGGAGGTCACCCCGAGCACCAGCATGGCGCTGATCGCCACCTCGGGCACGAACTCGTGCACGCGCACCAGATGGCCGACGACCAGTGACGCGAGGATCAGCAGCCCGAGGCTCCACCAGGTCAGACCCACCAGAAGGCTGAAGGCGATGGCCACGACCACCCCGGCCACCACGGAGTTCACCCGGCGCACGCCGGTGGTGAGGGTGGAGTACAGGGTCACCTGGACGACGAGCAGGGCCGTCAGCGGCGCGGTGAGCGGGGCGGCCTCCGGGCTCAGCCGCAGCGCGATGACGTAGGCGACGGTCGCCGCCGCCGCCGAACGCACCGTCTGCACGACCACCGGGTCCCGGCGCCGCTTGACGTACCGTATGGCCGAAGCCGTCCACTCACGTACCTCTCGCATCCTCCGACGGTTCCCCTTCCCCGCGCGCGACGAACGTTTCCGGCCACGACGGTAGTCGGCCGGGGGACGAACACGGACGCACCCGCACGCGTCGGCCCGCAAAAAGGCCCGGGGCGCGGCGTGGTTCGCCGCACCCGAGGACGGGGTCCACCGGATGGTCCCGGCGGACGCGTGACGAAAGCCTCGGCGCATGAGACAGCGCACCCGCATCGTCCTCACCACGCTCGTCGTGCCGACCACGCTCGGCACGGTGACGGCCGGGGCCACGGCCCCCGCGACGGACACGGCGGTCACCGGCTCGGTCCTCGCGAGGGCGGACGCCGCTCCGGACGCCGAGCCGGCCGTCGTCGCGGCCCTCGACCGCGCCCTGCATCCGCTGCGCACCGTCGAACCGGGCGGCGACACCCACGACCTGCGTCCCCTGGCGCGGATGACCCGCGACGCCGTGGTGGTCGGCCTCGGCGAGGCGACCCACCGCTCCCGCGCGGGACCACGGGGTCCGGCCGCGCCGGCGGTGCGGGGGTCAGCGCAGCTTGTCGAGGAAGCCGAAGAGACTGTCCTTGGTGCGGGCGATCTGCTCCTCCAGCGTGAGGCTCTCCTCGAAGCGCGCCCCCGTCTCCGGGACCTTCCTGCCGCGCAGGTAGAGGGAGCAGGCCAGGTCGGTGCACATGTAGGCGCCGACCGAGTTGCCCTCGCGGCCGGCCGCGCCCGACTTGCGCGCGGTCATCAGGGAGACGCCCCCGCGCGGATGGGTCGTCAGACACAGTGAGCACATGCTGCGGTGCAGGAAGCCGCGCTGCGCCGGCTGGAACCGCATGGCCACGCCCACGAGCCGGTCGTCCCGCTCGGTCACCAGACAACTGCGATCCGGGGCACCGGGATCCCGCCAGCCGAGGAAGTCCAGGTCGTCCCAAGGGCGTTCGGCGAGATCGCGGGGTACGGACAGGCGCTTGGCCTCACCCTTCGAGCAGTTGACGAAGGAGCTGCGGATGTCCTGCTCGGTGAGTGATCTCATGGGGGATCTCCTGGCGTGTTCCTACGAAACCTAGGGGGTCTAGGTTTTCGCCCCAGGGTAGGGACTCCGTGGAGGGGGGAGCCATTGGTTTTCCGGCGGCCGGACCGTCGCGCCCTCACCGCTGCGGCGCGCCGGCCGTCGTGGCCGGGAGCGCGCCGAACCGGGTCGGCGGTCGGGTTCCGCGGGCTGGAGCGCACCCGAGCCGGGCCGTGCTTAGTTCACATCCTGAACTAAGGGGGCAGGAAAGCCGCGCCAAGTCGGTCGGCGGAGGTATGTTCCAGGTCGGGCAGGGTGCGGAGGGACTCACATGGCGGGGCGCAACGGGCGCACGGTACGCGATCTGAGACGGGCCAACCGCACCACCGTGCTGCAACGGCTCTACTTCGACGGCCCCCTCAGCCGCTACGAGCTCGGCCCGGCCACCGGGCTCAGCTCCGGCTCGGTGAGCAATGTCGTCGCCGACCTCGTCGCCGACGGCCTGGTCGAGGAGGCGGGCAGCGTCGACTCCGACGGCGGCCGCCCCCGCACCCTGCTGCGGGTGACGCCGGCCAGCGGCCACATGATCGGCGTCGACGTCGGCGAGACCCGGGTCCGCGTCGAGCTGTTCGACCTCACCCTCACCGAGCTGGCCCGCGCCGAGCGCCCGCTGGAGCAACAGCGCTACGAGGTCGACGTCATCGTCGACCACATCCGTTCCGGCATCGCCGAGGTGCTCGCCGGCGCGGACCCCGCCCCCGAGCGGCTGCTCGGCGTGGGCATCGGTGTGCCCGGCATCGTCGAGCGCACCCCCGACCGGGGCGCCGTCGTGCACGGGCAGACCATCGGCTGGGACGCGGTCCCGCTCGAGGCGTTGGTGCGCGCCGGCTCCCCCCTGCCCGGCACCGTGCCCTACCTCATCGACAACGGCGCCAGGACCCTCGGTCAGGCCGAGATGTGGTTCGGCGCCGGACGCGGCGCCCGCAACGCGCTCGTCGTCCTCTTCGGTTCCGGGGTCGGCGCCTGCCTGGTCACCCCCGAGGTCGAGCACGGCCGGGCGGTCGAGTGGGGCCATCTGACCGTACGGGTGCGGGGCCGCCGCTGCCGCTGCGGCGCGCTCGGCTGCCTCGAGGCGTACGCGGGCGCCGAGTCGCTCCTCGCCCGGTGGGGCGAGGAGGGCGGCCGGGTGCCCGAGGGCACCGACGAGGAGACGGCGCTGACCGCCATGCTCGCCGCCGCCTACCCGGCCGACGCCACCCCGGCCGACCGGGTCGCGCTCGCGGTCCTCGAGGAGACCGCCGAGTACCTGGGAGCGGGCCTGTCCGACCTGATCAACCTCTTCCAGCCCGAGCGCATCCTCATGGGCGGCTGGGCCGGTCTCCAGCTCGGCTCCCGTTTCCTGCCCGCCGTACGCCGGTACGCCCTGTCGTACGCGCTGCGCCACCCGGCCGGGAAGGTGACGATCGAACTGGGCCGCCTCGGACCCGACGCGGTGACCGTCGGCGCCGCGATCCTGCCGCTCGCCGAGTTCTTCGCGCGCGGCGGACGCCGCCCCGAACCGGATCCCGCGCCCCCGCCGCCCGCATGGCGCACAGCGCTCGCGGAGCGGGCCCCGGGCTGAGGTTTCGCGCACCGGGGCGGGGTACTCGCGTGGACCTCGTACACGGAAGGGAGAACGCCGTGACCGACCACCGCCTCGAAGGACCGGGCGAGAACGGCGCGGGCATCCCGCGGGACCTGCCCGACCAGCAGGCCGGCGCCGGTGAGGACCCCTGGGAGGTGGCCCCCGCGGCGGCGGAGAGCCAGAGCAGGCAGGGGGGCGAGGGCCGGGACGGCGACACGGATGCGGAGCGACCCGCCGCGTCCACCGAACCCGCCCGGTCCGAGCGGACCACCGGCGACGATGCCGGCTCCGGTGAGGCCGCCTCCGACGTCCCCGACACCGACGAGGCCGGCACGGGCCGGCAGGGCGCACCGCACTCCGCGTCCGGCAACCCCGAGCAGCCGGTGCCGGACGAGCCCTCCGCGTAGCAGGACCGGCAGCGCGTAGCAGTACCCCGGCAGGGGAGGGACCCGCCCGGCGCGAACGGTCCGGTCGTTCCGCCGAGCACCGGCCCGGCGACCGGCCCGGCCGTCGCGTCGGCTCAGCCGACCTTGCGTCCCTTCAAGGGCGCCGTATCCGCACCCGCGCCCTGCTGCATGCCCTGGAGGAACTCCTCCACGACCTCCGTCGCCGTGCGCACCGGCCGCCACCCGAGTTCCACCCGCGCGCGTGTGCAGTCCATCAGGGGCAGCCTCAGCACCGCGTCGAACAGGTGGGGGGAGGCCGGGAGCAGATGCAGCCCCCAGGCCGCGGCGACGGCCGACCGCACGGCGGTGCGCGGCAGCCGGACCCGGCGGGTACCGAGCATCTCGCCCAGCAGTTCGGCGTCGACCGGCGGTTCGGCCGCGAGGTTGTAGGCGCCCCGGGCCTCGGCGGACAGCACCGCCAGCCGGTAGGCGTCGGCCGCGTCGTCCGTGTGCAGTGCCTGCACCCGCAGCCCCGGGACCTCCGGCAGGAACGGCAGCAGGTCCGGACGGGCCAGCGGGCCCGGCAGGAACCGGCCGCCGAAGATCCGGCGCTGCTCGCTCGCCGACTCCCGCTTGAAGAGGAACGCCGGGCGCATCCGGACCACCCGGGTGCGCGGGTGGTCGCGCTCGAAGGTGTCCAGGGCCCGCTCCAGGTACGCCTTCTCGCGGCAGTACGCGGCGTCCGGCCAGCCGTGGGTGGGCCACGACTCGTCCACGGCGCGGTCCTTCGGGCCGGGTGAGTACGCGCCGACCGACGAGGCGTGCACCAGCGTCGGCACCCCCGCCTCGGCCACCGCGTCGAACACCCGCATGCCTCCGAGCACGTTGGTGCGCCAGGTGGTCGCCGGATCGTGCGTCGGCTGGAAGGCCCACGCGAGATGGATCACCGCGTCGGCTCCCCGGAACTTCTCCACGAGGCCGGACTGCTCGGAGGCCACGTCGACCGCCGCCCACTCCGTCTTCGGCGGCGACCACTCGGGGATCCGCCGGGCCAGGCCCAGTACGGACCCCACCTCCGCCTCCTCGGAGAGCACCCGCACCACGCTGGTACCGACGTTGCCGGTGGCACCCGTGACGACGACCCTCTTGCCCGCTGCACTGCTCACCATCCGCTCCTCTCGGCCGCACGCATCCGCGGAGCCGACCGAGTACCCGGCTCCGGGCACCGCACCCCGGCGACGCGCCGAAACGGTCGTCGTTCGGCGCGGGGTCCGTGGGGCGAGGGTGGACCCGGGCAGGAGGCGGCCACCGTCGCGCCCGTGACGGGGCCGTCCGGGAGGCAGGTCCGGACCGTCCCGGTACGCGGGCAGAGAGGAGCCCCGACCGTGACGGGGGAATCACGGCCGGGGCGGTCGGGGTGTGCGCACGGCGGTCGCCGCTCGGCGAAAGGCTCCACCGGGTTTCAGCCGAACGATCGTCCCGGTGGGTGCAGGAAGTGAGGCCCGGAGACACTGTCCCGTCCGCACCCACGTGTGGTTCAACGGACAACCATCGGCCGGTGTTCCACCCGTGGGGTTCTCCTGGGGTGAGGTGACTCACGTGCCCCGAGCGTCCGGAAGGAGGTCGGCCCACAGGTTCTCGGCCTGGAGCAGCAGCGTGCCCAGGACGGCGGTGCGTCCCGTGTCCCGTCCGGCGTGCTCGCGCAGCCCAAACCGCAATTCCCGGTGCAGTTCCCGCATCGCCGCCTCGGCCCGGCCGTCGGGGCGGGCCGAGGCGGCCGGACCGCCCTCCTTCAGGCGGTGGGCCTGTGCGTGGCAGGTGTCCCCGATCAGCCCGAGCAACTGCCCGTAGCGGCGCAGCGCCACGGGGTCCGGCGGGGCGGGGGTGCGGTCCTCGTCGGCGGCGACCGCCAGCGTGCGGGTCAGCGCCGCGACGTGCCCGGTGACATGGGCCAGCCGCTGGTCCTCGTCCTCCGGGGGCACGGCCTCGGTCGGCGCCCGGTGCAGGGCGCGCAGCGCACCCGAGGTCAGGCGCAGGCTCTCCCGGCTCCAGCCACGGGCCGAGCGCAGCGCGTCCAGCCGGACCCGCAAGCGTGCCGAGGCGGCGAGCCGGTCCGCGGTGGTCTGGGCGTCCCACTCGCCCTCCCGCAGGTCCCCGGCGACGGCGTGCAGCACGTCACCCGCCTCCCGGGCGAGCGCCGCCAGGTTCTCCCGGACGTCCCGCAGATGGATCGGCGGCAGCACGAGTGCGTTGACGGCGACGCCGATGACCGCGCCGAGCGCCGCCTGCCCCAGCCGGTGCCCCACCGCCGCCGCGCTCACCGTCCCCGAGGCGACCGTGAAGACCGCCGTGGTGGCGGCGTGGATGCCCTGGTCGCCGAAGCGCGGCCAGTTCGACAGCAGCATCAGCACCGGCAGGCACAGCGCGAGCGCGCCCGTCGTGTCGTCGGTGACCGCCTGTGCCCCCGAGGCGACGAGCGCCCCGACACAGATCGCCGCGAACTGCCGGGTGCCCTGCACCAGCGAGCTGTAGACCGTGGCCTGCACCAGCACCAGCGCCACCCAGGGCGCCATGAGGGCCATCGGGTCACCCAGCCAGACACGCGCCACCAGCCAGGCGAGCAGGGCCGCCGCGGCCGCCTTCAGCGACTGGACGACGAGGTCCCGCTCCCGGCCGGGCGCCCGCCAGGCCGCCCGCGCCGCCCGCCCGGCGGCCCCGACGTCCCGCCGTACGGCGTCCGCCAGCCGTGACACCGTCGCCCGCCCGGCGGCACGCCGCTGCCCCACGTCTTCGCTCACACACGTCATGCGCTGCGGGTATCCCGGTGGGCCCGGGCCTCATGCCAGGGGACTGTCCGCCAGCGACGTCAGCAGGTGCGCCGGGTCGTCGTAGACGGCCTCCGCGCCCGCCTCCTCCAGGTCGCCGCGGGGGATGCCGCCGCACAGCAGGGCCACGCAGCGCACCCCGGCGCGGGTACCCGCCCGCATGTCCCACACCGTGTCCCCGACGAACACCGCCCGCTCGCTCGGCACCCCGGCGAGTTCGAGGGCGTGCTCGACCGGCTCCGCCGCGGGCTTGCCCGCCTCGACGTCATCGGCACTGGCGGTGGCGGTGATCGCCTCGTCCGCGTCGATCGCCCGGCGCAGCGCGCTCAGTTCCGCACCGCTCGCCGAGGTGGCGAGCACCACCTTCCAGCCGTCCGCGTGCAGCCGCCTCAGCAGGCGTCCCGCGTCCGGCAGCGCGGGCAACCGGCCGAAGTACTGCCCGTACAACGCCTTGTGCGCGGCGCCGAGCTGCTCGCCGAGCTCCGAGGCCGCCTCGTCGCCCAGCAGGTGCGCGACCAGGTCCGAGGAGGCCAGGCCCACGGCCCGGTGGACGGCGTGCGTCGGCACCCGGTGGCCCGCCTGCCGGAACGCCTCCCACCAGGTCGTCACATGCAAGTGGTTGGTGTCGACCAGAGTGCCGTCGACGTCGAACACGGCCGCCCGTTCCATGCGCAGTCCCTTCCTCTCCCGCTTCGCCGCGGGGGTACCACCTCAGCCTCCGCGCACTCCGGACGGCACCTCGCGCTGCCCGGTCCAGCCCAGCAGTTCCTCCAAGGTCCAGGTGGTCACCACCCGCTCCGGCGGCACGCCGCACTCCTCGGCCCGCGCGCAGCCGAGGATCTGCCAGTCCAGCTGGCCGGGTGCGTGCGCGTCGGTGTCCACCGAGAACAGCACGCCGGCCTCCACCGCCCGGCGCAGCAGCCGCCGCGGCGGGTCGAGCCGCTCGGGCCGGCTGTTGATCTCCAGGGCCGTGCCGGTCTCCGCGCACGCCGCGAACACCTCGTCGGCGTCGAACTCCGACTCCGGCCGCCCCCGACCGGTCACCAGCCGTCCGGTGCAGTGCCCGAGGACGTCGGAGTGCGGGTTGCGCACGGCGGCCACCATGCGGCGGGTCATCGACCGGGCGTCCATGCGCAGCTTGGAGTGCACGGACACCACCACCACGTCCAGCTTCTCCAGCAGTTCCTCCTCCTGGTCGAGGGAGCCGTCCTCGAGGATGTCGCACTCGATGCCGGTCAGCAGCCGGAAGGGCGCCCAGGTCTCGTTCAGCTCCGCCACCACCTCCAACTGCTCGCGCAGCCGTTCGGCGGAGAGCCCGCGCGCCACGGTGAGCCGTGGAGAGTGATCGGTCAGGGCCGCCCACTCGTGCCCGAGTTCCGCCGCGGTGCGGCCCATCTCCTCGATGGGGCTGCCGCCGTCCGACCAGTCGGAGTGCAGATGGCAGTCCCCGCGCAGCAGCGCCCGCAGCCGCTCCCCGCCCCGGCCGCGCGGCTCCCGCGCCGCCTCGCCCTCCAGTTTCTCCAGATAGCCGGGCACCTCGCCGGCCAGTGCCTCCCGCACCACCTGCGCGGTCTTCGGGCCGACCCCCTTCAGCGACTCCAGCGACCCGGCCGCCGCCCGCTCGCGCACCGTGTCCTCGCCCAGCCGCGACAGCACCCGGGCCGCGGTGCGGAAGGCGCGCACCCGGTAGGTCGGCGCCAGGGAGCGCTCCAGCAGAAAGGCGATCCGGTCCAACGCCTCGACGGGGTCCATCGCCACCTCCTGGCTCCAGAGTTCCCCAGGCCACGTACGGCCGCACGGCGGAACGCACGGTTTGCCCGGTACGCGCCCGGGTACTGCGAAGCGTCGTTCCGTCCGGCGCCGATCAGGAGGCCCGCATGTCCGCACCCACCGCCCCCCGCAGCAGCAAGGCCGCCGTGGTCACCGGCGCCGATTCCGGCATCGGCCGGGCCACCGCCGTACGCCTGGCCCGTGCCGGCCTGGACGTCGGCATCACCTGGCACAGCGACCGGGAGGGCGCCGAGGAGACGGCCGAGGAGGTCCGCGCGCTCGGCCGGCGGGCCGAGGTGGCCCACATGGACCTCACCCGGCTGCCGGAGGCCGCGGACACGGTCGACGAGCTGTGCGAGCGGCTCGGCCGCCTCGACATGCTGGTCAACAACGCGGGTACGGGCACCATGACACCCTTCCTGGACCTGGGGCTCGACACGGTCCGGGAGGTCCTTGACGTCGACCTGGTCGGCCCGTTCCTGTGCGGGCAGAGGGCGGCGCGGCACATGATCCGGCAGGGCGACGGCGGCCGCATCGTCAACGTCACCTCCGTGCACGAGCACCAGCCCAGGGTGGGCGCCGCGCCCTACTGCGCGGCCAAGGGCGGCCTCGGGCTCCTCACCCAGGTGATGGCGCTGGAACTCGCCGAGCACGGCATCACCGTCAACGCGGTGGCCCCCGGCGAGATCAGCACGCCGATGACCGGTCAGGAGGACACCGACCCGCACACCGAGAGCCGCCCCGGGGTCCCGCTCGGCCGGCCGGGGGACGCCCGCGAGGTGGCCGCGGTCATCGCCTTCCTCGCCGGACCGGACGCCTCCTACGTCACGGGTGCGTCCTGGACCGTGGACGGCGGCATGCTCCGGATGGGCCCGCAGGCCGGCTCGCACCTGACGAGCGACGACTGGCGGCGGCCCTGAGACCGCGCGTCCGCCGGTCGTTGCGGCGATGGGTGGATATGCCGCGTTCGCGCGCTTTGCGCTCTACCCTCGATGCATGACCGAAAGCGAGAGCCCGTACATCGCCCACCCCCGGATCATGGTGCTCGGGGTGCAGCCCGGGAAGCCGCCGTTCCGGATCGTGGAGATCGACGGACAGGTGGTCGGAGAGGCCAAGGCGGTCACCGATGTGCTCCAGGCTGCCGCCGCCTTCGGGATCACGGTCCACGACCTGGACGATCCCGACGTGGTCCGCTGGGTGGGCGGCGACAAGTTCACCTGGACCGTCCACCGTCGTCGGTGACGGTCCCCCTTTCGGGGACGGCGGCCCGCCACGGGGTGGGTACGCCGGGACGTACCGCCCCCCGTGGGCGGGATGCCGGGACGTGCCGCCGCGTGCCGGTGGCCGGTCAGGCGCGGCGCTCGCCGCGTGCGTGCACGGCACGGCTCATCCGCCGTCCCAGCAGCAGGTAACCGATCAGCGCCCCACCGGTGTTCAGGATGACGTCGTCGATGTCGAAGGCGCGCCCGGTGATGAGAGCCCCCTGCGCGAACTCCACCAGCAGCATCACGACCGCGGTCAGCAGCAGTACGCGCAGGAATCCCCGGGTGCGCGGGGCGACCACCGGCGCGAGGACCCCGAAGGGCACCCCCAGCAGGATGTTGCCGCCGATCTGGCGCACGGCGTCGCGCAGCGCGGGCTGGTCCAGGTAGGCGCTCAGCGAGCGGCCCGGCCGCAGGTTGGTGTGCGTCAGCGCCTCCGAGGCGGGGGAGGGCTGGAGCGTGAGCCGCGCCAGGACCACCGCGAACACCACCATGAACGTGAACGCGCACAACATTGCCAGCAGCCGCAGCGGCAGGGGGAGCGGACGCCGCCCACCGGTCCGGGCGGGGTCCTCGCGGGGCGGGGCGGGTCGCCGTCGCGACATCGTGCGCGGACGTGGGGCGGCGCGGGACATTCGGTCCTCCGGTCGTCAACGTCTTTGCGTGGTAAGCCGGTTACCCCTCAGCGGCAGGGACACGCCGGCCGGTTCCCGGCGGCGATCAGCCGCCGTAGGTGACGCGCACGTGCTCGAACCCCAGCGAGCGCAGCAGCCCTTGGAGCATCCGCGTGGTGTTGGTCTCCGCCCGGGCGGTCAGCTCGCTCTCCTCCGCGGCGTCGCCCATGTGTCGCGCCGCCAGCCTCTGCACGGCCTGTTCGCTGTTGGGGTTGTCCGAGAACAGGTCGCCGATCCGGTCCAGCAGACCACGCTGCTTGGAGACGGCGTACGAGCGCTCGGGGTCGAGCGCCGGTGTGCCCAGGCGCGCGTGGGGGAGCCGCAGAGTGGCGGACGTCCGATCGTCGTTCACCTTCACGTCGTCCCCGTCGACCGTGCCGAGGTCGACGTAGGCGTCGACGGTGCCCGAGCCGACGTACAGCGTGCGGCTGCCGCGCACCGCGTCCGGCAGGAACTTCGCGTCCTTCTCCAGGTCCACCACCACCTGGAACGTGCCGGTGGCGGCCTCGTAGCGGCTGATGTCCCGGACGGACTCCAGTAGCGCGGGACCGGAGCGGTCGCGGGTCTCGGTGCCGAACACGTCCTTCAGACCCGGCAGCACGGTCAGCCGGAGACCGGCGAACAGCACGATGAGCAGCAGCACCACCACGCCCAGCACCTTCGCCCAGCCCGGTACGCGCCCGGACGCGCGCCTGATGGGAGTCGTCACGGCGACGGCCCTCCTTCCTGCCTCCTGCTGTCCGGATGCCCCTCACTCCCCGTGTCAGGCAAGCGGGTTGGGGTCCGGACGGCGCCGGCGGGAGCACGCGGGGGCGCACGCCGGGCAGCCGTGGGTGCGAGCGGCGCCGCTCACTGCCGTCCGGTCGCCGCCCCGGTCCGGGTCAGGGCCGCGTCCAGGGACGGATACGGCGGCAGCAGGCGCGACAGGCCGGTGACGCGCAGCATGCGCAGGGTCAGCCGATGGGCGCACACCAGGTGCAGCCGGCCCGGGTCGGGGATCCGGTGCCGGGCCCGGTACAGCAGGCGCAGTCCGGAGCAGTCGAAGAACTCCACCGGCGTCAGGTCGATCACGACCGGGGTGTCCGGCCGGGCCGTCACCGCGTCCAGGTGCGGGGCGATCTCGGCGGCCGCGGCGATGTCGATCTCACCGCGGAACTCCAGCACCGTGTGACCCCGGTCCTGATGGACACGCAGATGCCGGGTCAACGGTGCAGGTTCCTGCCGCACGACGCCATCGCCTCCAGCCTGCTCCGTACGAGGGGCGGGGACCGGTCCCAACGCCGGTCCCCGCCCTGCAAGTTACCCTCGGACGACTGAATTTGAGCATGTTCGATTGACATATGTCTTCGAATTGTGGCCGAGTTACCCGGAAGTACGCACGCGTCACACGCACGAAACCCTGGGTACGGCGGTGACGCTCAGTCGACGAGCAGCACCAGCTTCCCCGTGGTCCGGCCGGTCCCGCCCCGCCGGTGGGCCTCGGCGGCGTCCGCCAGCGGGAAGGTCCCGGCGATCGTGGCGCGCAGCGCGCCCGACGCCGCCAGCGCCGCGATCTCCTGCATGCCGGTGTGGTCGGCGTCCACCAGCATCCGCACCGCCCGGACCCCGAGCCGCTCGGCCTCCTCGTAGAACTCGTCCGTGCCCACGGGAAGGATCGAGACCACCACCCCGCCCGGCCGCAGCACCCGCAGGGAGCGCAGCGCGTGGTCGCCGCCGATGGTGTCCAGCACCACGTCGACGTCCTTCACCGCCTCGGCGAAGTCGGTCTCCCGGTAGTCGACCGGCTCGTCCACGCCGATGCCGCGGAGGAAGTCGTGCTTGCCCGCGCTCGCCGTACCGATCACATGGGCGTCGCGCGCCTTGGCGATCTGCACCGCCACGTGCCCGACCCCGCCGGCTGCCGCGTGGACCAGCACCCTCTGACCCGCGCGGAGGTCCGCGTGCTCCACCAGGGCCTGCCAGGCGGTCAGCGAGACCAGCGGCAGGGCGCCGGCCCGGACGTGATCGATCCCGGCCGGCTTCGGGGCCAGGGCGCGCACCGGGGCGATGACGTACTCGGCGTGCGAACCGTGGCCGAACGGGTAGGGCAGCATGCCGAACACCTCGTCGCCCGGCCGGAAGTGGGCGACACCGATTCCGGTCTCCTCGACGACGCCGGAGACGTCCCAGCCGAGTACGAAGGGCGGCTCACCGAGGAAACCACCCATCTCGCGGTGCTTCCAGTCGGTGGGGTTGACTCCGGCGGCCCGCACCCGGACCAGTACCTCGTTGGGCCGCGGCGACGGGCGCGGCACCGTCACCTCCTTCAGGACCTCGGGACCGCCGAGGACGTCCTGGCTGATGGCGCGCATGGTGATGTCAGTGCTCATGGGGCCAGCCTGCCGGGGCGGCCCCGCCCGGGAAAGTGGCACGATCGCCACCTTTCGATACGATCATGCCATGCCGGAGGCGGAGACGGAGACGGAGACGGGCCCCGCGGGGGACAGCCGACGCCCGGGGCGCGCCGCGCGCCCGGACAGCGCGTGGTGCGGTGAGCGCCTGTACGGTGCGTGGCGCGGTGAGCGCCCGGAGAGCACGCGGCGCGCGGAACGGGTCGTGGTGCTCGCCCTGGACGGCGTCTACCCCTTCGAACTGGGCATCCCCGCCCGTGTCCTGGGCGCGGCCGACGGCAGGTACGAGGTGCTGACCTGCACCGTCGACGGCCTGCCGGTGCGCAGCAACGCCGACTTCGGCATTACCACCGACCACGGTCCGGACGTACTCGCCACGGCGGACACGGTCGTGATCCCGCCAGTCTCCCCCGCCCGGGTGACCGGTCGACTGCCGGACGACCTCACGGCGGCCCTCGCGCTGATCCCCGCCGACGCGCGCATCGTCTCCATCTGCACCGGAGCCTTCGTGCTCGCCGCGGCCGGTCTGCTCGACGGGCGACGGGCGACCACGCACTGGCAGCTCGCCGGGCTCTTCCGGCGCATGTTCCCGCACGTGGAGCTCGACCCGAACGTGCTCTTCGTCGACGAGGACCGGATCCTGACCTCCGCCGGAGCGGCCTCGGGCCTGGACGTCTGCCTGCACCTGGTGCGCAAGGACCACGGCAGCCGGCTGGCCAACGCCGTCGCCCGGCGCTGTGTGGTGCCGCCGTTCAGGGACGGCGGGCAGGCCCAGTACATCGAGCAGCCGGTCCCCGAGGAGGGTGCCGCCGGCACGGCGGCCACCCGCGCCTGGGCCCTGGGGCGCCTCGGCGAACCGCTGACGCTGGCCGACCTCGCGGCCCACGCGCGGATGAGTCTGCGCACCTTCGCCCGCCGCTTCCACGACGAGGTCGGCCTGAGCCCCGGGCGCTGGCTGATCCAGCAGCGGGTGGCCAGGGCGCGTCACCTGCTGGAGGCCAGTGACCTGACGGTCGATCAGATTGCGGGCCGGGTCGGCTTCGCGACCGGTGCCTCCCTGCGCCGGCACCTGCACGCCGCGATCGGCGTGTCACCCCAGACGTACCGGCGCACGTTCCGCGCGGCACACCGGGAAGAGCGGCGCACGCAGCCGCCGGCCGCACGGTCGGCGGGCGGACCCGCCGACCCCCGGCCCTTCCCCGGCGCGTGACGGAACCCTCACTTCCGGCAGCCTTCCCAACTTGATCTTTTCAGGTCGGCAACCGATAAGCTCCCTGTCGGCGCTGCGAGTTGACGCAATAGCGATGCTCGGCGCGCGGTGCGTAGTACTCATGAGTGCGGTCCCCCATCCACACCCCCTGTTCGATCGTTTGCCTCGAAGGATGCCGATGGAACTCGCCACTCCGCCACCGGCGGCGCGGCCCCCTGTCGCCTGGTACGGCTGGTGGCTCATGCCGCTCGGCCTGGGCGGCGGAACGGTCGCCGCCACGTTCATGAGTACGGAGCGCATCACGGTGGCCGTCGCCGGTGCCGCCGCGACGGCGGCCGGTGCCGCCTGCGTACGGCTGCTGCTCGGCTGCCGGGCCCGGCTGCGGCGGACGGAGGGCGCGTTCCGCGCCTCGCAGGCCGAGACGACCCAGCAGTGGCAGCAGCACGTGGCCGGCCTGGAGAGGAAGTTCGCCGCCGAGCGCGCGGCCCAGGAGAACCGGCTCGCCGAGCAGGGCGCCGCGTACGAGCACCGGCTCGCGGAGCAGAGCGCGGCCCACGAGGCCCGGTTCGCCGATCGAGCGAGGGCCTACGAGGAGACGCTGGCCGAGCGGACGCAGGCGTGGCGGAAACAGGTCGAGCGCCAGCTGGCCGCGGTGACCCGGCTCGCCGAGGAGCGGCTTCCGGGAGCCATCGAGCGGCTGCGCGCCGGCGACGCCATCGACGACCTGCTGCCGGTCGTCGACCCCGACGCCGAGGTCGGCGCGGAGCTCCAGACCGAACTGCGCAAGGTGCTGCGCACCGCCCTGATCGCCCTGGAGGAGGAGTTCAACCGCTCCACCTCGGCGGAACAGGCCGTCATCAGCATAGGCAACCGCATCCACGTACTGACCAGCAAACTCCGCGGCCGGCTGCACGAGTTGCAGGGGGAGCACGGCCGGCTGCCGGCCGTCGCCCGGGGTCTGATGGAACTCGACCAGGAGATCGGCCCCGCCGACTGCCTCGCCGCGAGCATCGGCGTGCTCGGCGGCACGGACCGGCCCGGCCGGCAGTGGCAGGAGCCGCAGCGGCTGCTGAGCGTGGTGCGCGGCGGCATCGGCCGGATCAAGGACTTCCACCGCGTCCAATTGCGCCACCTGCCCGAACTCGGCGTCGACGGCGGCCTGGTGGACCATCTCACGCTGATCTTCGCCCACCTCCTGGACAACGCGGCCCGCTACTCGCCGCCCAGCGAACCCGTCGTCGTCTCCGGCAAGGAGGTCCCGAACGGCGTCGGCATCGAGATCCAGGACTCCGGCAAGGGACTCAGCGAGGAGAAGAAGCGCGAGGCCGAGCACGCCCTCGCGGGCACCGCGCCCGGAGCGGGCATCGGCGGCATCACCGAGGACGCCAACATCGGCCTCCGCGTGGTCGGCACCCTCGCCCGCCGCTATGGCATCCGCGTCACCTTCGCGGACTCGCCGTGGCTCGGCACCTCCGTCGTCGTCGTGGTGCCGCACACCTACTTCAGCCCGCTGCCCACGAGCGTCGCCGCCGCGTCCGCCCCGGCGCCGGAGGCGCCCGCCGTGCCGTCCGTCCCGGAGCGCGCGGGAAGCCCCGCCCCGGACGCGCCGGCCGGGTCGATGGACACCACCCCCGGCGGGCTGCCCCGCCGCCGCAGCAGGCGGTCCGCCGAGGACCGGCCGCGTCCCACCGGCCGGACCGCCGACGCCGGCGAGCACACCGAACCCGGTGAACGCGCCACCGTCGCCGTCGTACCCCCGGACGCGTCCTTCGCCGGACTCGCCGCCTTCGCCACCGCCGGACGCGGCACCGGCGAGGCGAGCGAACCGGCCGACGTCCGCGGCACCCCCCCAGGACGCGAGTCCGCCGAGCACCGCACCGAGGAGAGCGACCAGACCCCATGACGCAACAGGGAACCGACGTGAGCTGGGCGCTCCGTGATCTCGTGGAGAGCATCCAGGAGATCCGTTTCGCCCTCGTGGCCTCCAGCGACGGCAAGGCCATCACCTCCTACGGCGCCGAAGACCCCGACGACGTGGACCGCTTCGCGGCCGTGGTGGCCGGCCTGCAGGCGCTGGCCCAGCCGGTCGCCGAGCAGTTCCCCAGCTACGCGGGACAACTGCGGCTGGCGATGATCGAGGTCGACGGCGGCCATCTCTTCGTGGTCCGCGCGGGCGTGGAGACCTATCTCGGCGTCCTCGCCCGCGAGGGCCTCGACCAGGGCCTGCTCGGACACCAGATGAGGGACCTGGCCCGCAGGATGGGCGAGCTCCTGGGCACCACTCCGCGCCTGGAGGAGCACTCTGGATGAGTGCTCCCCGCCGACCGACGGACCCGTCCGGTCTCGAGCGCTACTACGTCCTCACCGGAGGGCGCAGCGGGCCGGGCGGTTCGGCGTCGAGCCTCGACGTGGCGACCCTCATCGTCTCCCGCTCGGGGCCCGTCCCGGGCATGCAGCACGAGCACGAGGAGATCATCCGGCGCTGCCGTGATCCGCTCTCGGTCGCCGAACTCGGCGCCCACCTCGGATTGCCGTTCAACATTCTCGCGGTGCTGCTGTCGGACCTGTTGGACGCAGGCCGTGTCGAAGCCCGTGACCCCATCCCGGCGCACGGCGCCGGCCGCGGGCCCGACCTCGCGCTCCTTGAGGAGGTACTCAGTGGACTTCAAAGGCTTTGACCAACCCGGTCGGCAGGCTGCCGGGGACACCCGCTCGGTGAAGGTGATGATCGCCGGCGGCTTCGGCACCGGGAAGACCACGATGGTCCGTTCGGTCAGCGACATCAAGCCGCTCACCACCGAGGAGACCCTGACCCAGGCCAGCGCCGACGTCGACCACCTCATCGGGGTCACCGACAAGACGCAGACCACCGTCAGCCTGGACTTCGGCAAGATCGGCCTCAACGACAGCCTGGTGCTGTACCTGTTCGGCACGCCCGGCCAGGAACGGTTCTGGTTCCTGTGGAACGGCCTGTTCAAGGGCGCGCTCGGCGCGGTGGTCCTGGTGGACACCCGGCGGCTGGCCTCCAGCTTCCGCGCGATCGAGGAGATGGAGCGGCAGAACGTGCCGTTCGTCATCGCCCTCAACGTCTTCCCCGACTCCAAGGACTACCCCGAGGAGGAGATCCGCGACGCCCTGGACATCCCCGCGCACATCCCGATGGTGTCCTTCGACGCCCGGGACCGGGCGGCCAGCCGGGACGTGCTCGTGGCCCTGATCCACCACCTGAAGGAACGCTCGGCCCTCGCCGTGGAGCCTCGATGAACACCCCGACCGACAATGCCCCCGAGGCGCCCCGCGGCTGCCCCGTCGCGCACCACGGCGCGGAGCCGGTCCGGCTCTACGGACCGGAGGCGGCGACCGATCCGGCCGCCATCCACGAACGGCTGCGCAAGGAGCACGGCCCGGTGGCACCGGTCCTCCTGGAGGGCGACGTACCCGCCTGGCTGGTACTGGGCTACCGGGACAACCGGCGGGTGCTCGACAACCCCCGCCAGTTCACCCGGGACGCGCGGACCTGGCGGGACTGGCGCGAGGGCCGCGTCGAGGACAGCTCGCCGCTGATCCCGATGGTCGGCTGGCGCCCCGACTGCGTCTCCCAGGACGGCGAACCGCACCGCAGGCTCCGCGGGGCGGTCACCGACGGCCTCCAGGAGGCGGCCGTCCGCGGCATCCGCAGGCATGCCACCCACTTCGCCCACAAGCAGATCGACGCCTTCGCCGACGCCGGACGCGCCGACCTGGTGACCGACTACGCCGAGTACCTGCCGATGCTGGTCCTGACCCGGGTCCTGGGGCTGCCCGAGGCGGAGGGACGGGCCCTGGTCGAGTCCTGCGCCCAGGTGCTCAAGGGCGGCGAGGACGCCCTGACGCACGATGCCCGCATCCACCGGATCCTCGGCGAACTCGTCGCCCGCAAGCGGTCCGAGCCCGGCGGCGACCTCACCACGGCCCTGCTGGAGCACCACGCCGCGCTCGACGAGGACGAGGTCGTCAGCCATCTGCGACTGGTGCTGATCGCCGGGCACACCACCACCAGCAATCTGCTCGCCCGTGTGCTCGAGCTCGTCCTCACCGACACCACCCGGCTCTCCGGGCTGATCAGCGGCCAGCTGAACATCTCGGCGGTCGTGGAGGAGGTGATGTGGAACAGCCCGCCGCTGGCCGTGATGCCGGGCCGGTTCGCCACCAGCGACCTGGAACTGGGCGGTCACCGGGTCCAGGAGGGCGACCTGCTGGTGCTCGGCCTCGCGGCCGGTAACGTGGACCCCGAGATCCGTCCGGACGCCGGTGCGTCAGTCCAGGGCAACCAGTCCCACCTCGCGTTCAGCGCGGGCCCGCACGAGTGCCCGGGGCAGAGCATCGGGCTCGCCGTCATCGAGATCGCCGTGGACGTGCTGCTGCACCGTCTGCCGGGCCTGCGTCTCGCGGTGCCGCCGGAGGAACTCACCTCGACGGCCTCGACGTGGGAGTCACGACTGGACCGTCTGCCGGTGGAGTTCGGCGTCTGACGGATCCTGCCGGACGGCTCGTGGCACCCCTCGCGGAGCGGGTGGGGCGAGGCGAACCGGCCCGTGGTGCCGCCCGGCCGCCCGGCCGCACGGCCGGACGGGCGGCACCGTGGCCTCACACGGTGAGCAGGTCGTCGACCGAGCCCCGTCCCGCCCGTTCCGCCGTGGCCACCGGGCCCTCCTTCGCCGCCGCGTACCGGCCGGTGGTCAGCGCCCACTCGTAGTTGCCGTTGATCCAGTGCCGGATGGCGTCCACGCCCATGCCCACCCGCTCCCGCGCGTCCGCGTCGAGATCCAGCTCGTCGCACATCCGCGGGACCCGCGCCTCGAGTCGCAGGTACTCGTCCAGGCAGGCGGTCGTCATGTCGTACGCCTCGGCCGCGGCCTCCTCCCAGGAGCAGCCCCGCTCCCGGCGCAGCACGGCGATCATGTTGTGCCCGTCACCGCGACGCCGCTCGCGCTCGAAGGAGTGGATGTCGTTCATGAAGCCGATGGTGTCCGCGGCCAGATCGCGCATCCGCTCCATCACCGGGTGGGCCATCACCTGCGGCGGCACCTCGAAGCCCCGGCTTCGCTCGCCCGCGTCGATGCTGTGGTGGATGCCGACGGTACGGCGCCGGAACGCGGCGTACTCCTTCAGCCCGAGGTTTCCGGCCAGGCCCCTCGCCGCCAGGTCGACCTCCTCGCAGTGCGCGACCAGGAAGCGCCCCCAGGAGGCCGCGAACCGAGTCTGCCAGGTCAGGGACATGCCATCCGAGAGGCGGTCCCAGACCTGCGCCCAGGCCAGCGTGATGGGGCAGACCACCCGGGGAACGCTCCCCGCCGGCCGCAATGGCGTCACGATCAGCTCCCGTGCCACCTCGGCTATCCGGTCGGCACGGTCGGGCCGGCCGGCGTCGAACTGGTCGTCGAAGAGAAAGGCCAGGGAGAACCAGTTCATGAGGACCACCATGTCCTCCGCCGAGGCGTGCGGGTAGGTCCGGGCGGCGGCCTGGGGGAGGTCCCAGGACGTGTACTCCTCGAACCCGGCCCGGCTGCGCACCAGGCCCGTCTCACGCACCCAGCGCAGGTGGCGCTCCCGGGCGTACTCCAGATGTTCGCTGACGGGGGTGTCGAAGGGGAGGTCGAACCGGACGTCCTGAGGCATGCGCTTCCTTTCGGGGTGACGGAACGCAGAGTCCCCCGCCCCTGCGAACGGACGGTCCCAATCCCGCCCGCACACTCGAACTGCACTGCCCGGCCCGGAAGTTGAACCGGGAAGCGATACGAGGCTGCCCTGAGCGTAAATGATCTACGCCGCCGCTTCGTCGTGATCTCCGTTACTGCACACGCCACTTGAGCTGCGTACACTCTCACCGGCCCCACGGCGACGCCACGTTCGGGCAGCGCGAGGGCCGGGAAGGGGTCCGCGGCCGTCGGCCGCCGACTGAAACCGCCGGGCCGGGATATCCGACAGGTACAGGGCGGGGCAGCGCGCCCCGCGCCCCGAACCCTGCGGAGGACCCATGCCATTGGTGCATACGGGCGTCGTGGTGCTCGACTGTGCCGAGCCCGAGAAACTAGCCCAGTTCTACAAGGAGTTGCTCGAGACGGAGGACGTCGACGCGGCGGCCAACCGGGTGGAGGTCCGAGTCGGCGAAGGCTTCCGGCTGGCCCTGCGCCGGGACGTCAACGCCACCCCGCCGAGCTGGCCCCGCCCGGAGAACTCCCTCCAGGCGCACCTGGAGTTCATGGTGGACGACCTGGACGCCGTGGAACGCCGGATCGTGAGCCTCGGAGGCCGTCCGATGGAGGCGGCCGAGGCCGGCGGCCCGCTGGAGGAGCGCGGCTACGCCGACCCGGCCGGCCACTCCTTCACCCTGCGCCGCGTGGTGCCCACGGCACCTAAGCAGGGGTGAGGACGTATACAACGCGCCCCTGCCCGGCCCCGTGAGCGGTGACGGGGCCCGGCAGGGGCGCGCGGTGTGCGGTGTGCTCAGTCCCGGCCGCCCTTGTCGGGGGCCGGCCAGGTGCCGGTGGAGCGCTCGATGGCCTTGGCGCCCGCGCGGTCCACGGCGCTGCGCACCACCGCGAAGATGGCGCCCTGGATCGCCGCGGCCAGCAGGATCTCTCCCCAACGGCGGTCCCTGTCAAGCGCGTCGGGCGCGTCGTCCTCGTGGCGGATGACCTTCCAGACCTTCTGGAAGGCGAGCCCCGCCACGGTGCCGCTGGTCCAGCCGAGGGCGAAGCCGATCGGCTTGTACGCCAGGGGCAGCTTCTTCTTGGTCTTCCTCTTGGCCACGTGTTTCTCCTCCGTGGTGTGCTTTGCCGGGTCGGTGGTCGCCGGGACGGGTGGCTCCCGTCGGGCTCAGGGGCGGCCGGCCGCCGGGATCTCCTCCTGCGGACGGACCGGACCGGGCGGGGTGCCGTCGCCGAACGGACGGCCGCCCAGCTCGTCGCGGTGATGGGGTGTCAGCCAGCCGGAAGGGTCCGGGCCGAGGGGGACGATGCCGGACGGATTGATACCGGTGTGCACCTGGTAGTAGTGCCGTTTGATGTGGTCGAAGTCGACCGTGTCGCCGAAGCCGGGCGTCTGGTACAGATCGCGTGCGTACGCCCACAGCACCCGGTTCTCCGTCAGCTTCCACCGGTTGCACTTGAAGTGGCCGTGGTACACCGCGTCGAACCGCACCAGAGTGGTGAACAGCCGGATGTCCGCCTCGGTGATCGTGTCACCGACCAGGTACCGCTGTCCCTCCAGCCGCCCGGCCAGCAGCTCCAGCCGCCGGAACACGTCCGTGCACGCGGCCTCGTACTCCTCCTGACCGGTGGCGAAGCCCGCCCGGTACACGCCGTTGTTCACGTCGTCGAAGACATCCGCCATCACCTGGTCGATCTCGTCCCGCCGCTCCTTGGGATACAGGTCGGGGGCGCCGTCCCGGTGCAGCGCGGTCCACTCGGTGGCGAGATCGAGGGTGATCTGCTGGTAGTCGTTGGTGACCAGCTGCCCGCTGCGGACGTCCACGATCGCGGGCACACTCACCCCACCCGGGTAGCCGGTCTCGCGCCGGTCGTACGCCTCGCTCAGGTAGCGGATGCCGAGGACCGGATCACGGCCGTCCGGATCGAGGGTGAAGCGCCAGCTGCGGTCGTCCTGGATCGGGTCCACCACGGCCAGGCTCAACGCGTCCTCCAGGCCGAGCAGCCGGCGGGAGACCAGCGACCGGCTCGCCCACGGGCACGCACGGCTGACCACGAGCCGGTAGCGCCCCGCCTCCACCCGCCGGCCGTCCCTGCCGTCGGCGGTGATCCGATCCGTGAAATGGGCCCTGGAGCGCTTGAACGCCTTCCTCCCGTAGGCACTGTTGCCGGCGCCCGGCTCCTCGCGGCTCATGGTGCCCTCCTCCTGGTGGTGCGGATGTCCCTGTCTCCGCGTTCCCCGTTTTCCGCGAACGGCACGGTGTGACCTAGGCCGACCGGGGGCAAGCGGCCGGGGTGACTACACGATCGGATCGGAGGACTCGCGTCACCGTGCTGGTGGCGCTCGCGGCCAACCTGGTGATCGCGGCGGCCAAGGCGATCGGCGGTCTCGCCGCCTCCTCGCCCGCGTTGCTCTCGGAGGCGGCGCACTCGGTGGCCGACAGCCTGAACGAGGTGTTCCTGCTCGCCGCGCTGCGGCGCAGCCGCAGGCCACCGGATCGACGTCACCCTTTCGGGTACGGCAAGGAGCGGTTCTTCTGGTCCCTGCTCGCGGCCGTCGGCATCTTCGTGATGGGCGGCTGCTTCTCGTTCTACCAGGGCCTCCACGCCCTCGGGGGCGGCGACCGGGAGGAACTCGGCGGCTACACGGCCGGGCTGGTCGTGCTCGCCGTCGCCCTCCTCGCGGAGGGCGGCTCGCTGTTGCGGGCCCTGTACCAGGTGCGCCGGCAGGGCGGCATGGGCAGCGGTCTGCGGGACCCGGCGCTGCGCACGGTGGTCGCCGAGGACGGCACCGCGGTAGTGGGCGTGCTGCTGGCCGCGTCCGGCATGGTGCTGCACATGACGACCGGGCAGGTGGCGTGGGAGGCGGCCGCCTCGCTGGCCATCGGCGTCCTGCTGGTCTACGTCGCCTACCGGCTGGGGCGCGACGCCCGCGACCAGCTGATCGGCGAGGCGGCCGGCCCCGAGGCGAGCGGGCGGATCCGGGCGCTGCTCGAGGCGCAGCCGGAGATCGACAGCGTGGAGGCCCTGCTGACGATGAAGACGGGTCTGGAGACCGCCCTGGTGGCCGCCCGGGTCGATCTGGTGCCCGGTCTGGACAGCGAGCAGGTGGAGGAGGTGGCCGTGCGCATCAAGCGGTCCATCGCCGCGACGGTCCCCGAGGCCGAACAGATCTTCCTCGACGTCACCGACCGGCGGGCCGACGAGGCGCGGGAGGCATGGGAGAGCCCCGCCGCGACGGGGGGACGCGGCGGGGCCTGACCCTCTCGTGCCCGGTTGCCGGTGCTTCATGCACCGCGTGGGAAGAATTCCCGCAGGCCCGTCAACCACCGTCCGGCGTGCCGGGGAGCGGGCCGCGACGTACGCTCCCTCCCCTCGGCCCGCCCCGGGCACCCGTGACCTCGCGGACCGTCATGTCCGACGGCGGCCACGCCGGTCGTACGCGGCGCGGCGGCGCCGTGGCGACACCGCGCCGCGCTTGCGTCATTCGTGCGACCGTTCCCCCGACACGAGGGGCCATGACCTCCGCGGTCATCGCGGCGTCGTCGGGTGCGCGGCACAGTGGTCCGGGTACACCCCGCCGACCGGCCGAAAGAGACACCGGCATGACCGTGACCGACACGAGGACGACCCGTGCCGTGGTGGAGGAACTGCTGCGGCGGATCGGCGGCGGGGACCCGGAGCTCGTCGCCGAGCTGTACGCCGAGCCCTGCGACTGGCGGCTCGACTGGCCCGAGGACGAGCACGGCCGGGACACCACCCCCTGGATTCGGCACCGCTCGACCCGTGCCCAAGCCGCTGCCCACTACCGGGAACTGGCCGCCCATCACGTACCGGCGGAGGCGGCCACCGAGATCGAGCGGATCCTGGTGGACGGCGAGGACGCGGTGGTGCTCGGTGAGATCCGGCAGACCGCACGGCCCACGGGACGGGCGTACCGCGCGAGGTTCGCCCTGCACCTGACCGTCCGCGACGGTCTGGTCGTACGCCACCACGTCTACGAGGACAGCCTCGCCGTCGCCCGAGCCTTCGCCCCGTAGGCGTACCGTCCCGCTGCCGGCGCCCCGGGACGACTCTCCTAGGTCAGTGCGGTGTGCAGGGCCAGTGCCGTCATGACGCCGCTCGCCACCAGGGCCGTCACGAGCCGCCCCCGGGGACCGGTCAGCGCGCGGCCGAGCAGCGCGCCGCCCCCGGCGAGCAGGACCTGCCAGCTCGCTGACGCGGCGAAGGCTGCCGTGACGAAGACCGCTTGCTCCGCGAGCCCCACCGCGTCCCCGCCCCGGGAGCCGAGCACCAGCGCCGCGAAGTAGATCACCGTGGTCGGGTTGAGCAGCGTGATCCCGAGCAGCCAGACGTACGCGCGGCCGGGGCCGGGGGCGGCGGTCGCGCCGCGGACGGCGAGCCGGTGGGCGCGGTACTGCCGTACGGCCGTGACCGCCCCCCACGCCGCCAGCGCCAGCAGCACGAGTACACAGATCCACCGCAGCGGTGCCGCCACCGGCCGCAGCGCGGATGCCGACGCCGAGCCGCCGAGCGTGGCGGCGAGGGCGTACAGGCCGTCGGCGGTGGCGACGCCGAGCGCCGCGCAGATGCCGGTGCGCAGGGACGTGCGGGCGGTGAGGGAGACGAGGTAGGCCCCGACGGCGCCGACGGGGACGGCGATGCCGTATCCGGCGAGCAGCCCCGCGACGAGTGCGGCCGTCATGAGCGCAGCGGTGTCGGTCCTCCACGGAGGCCGGACTGCCGCTGTCGGCGCACCGGAGGGACGGTGTCGGACATCGGCGGCGGGACGCGGGACGTGGACATGGCTGGATGGTGGCGCCCCGGGCGCGAGGGGGACAACCGGTTTTCGAAGGGCGTCCTGCGCGCGGGCCGGAGCCGCGGCTGAAACGGAATCCCGTCCTCCTGCTGCGGGCGTGTCCCCGGGAGCCGTGCGCCGGCCCCCGGGGACCGGCCGGCCCCGCTGTTCGAACGGGGAGCGGGGATCCCTCGTCGGTTTGCCGCCACACGCGATCTGGCCGAACTTCCCGTCGACACATAGATGCCTGAGGCATCCAATGGAGTGTCCCGCGTGCACCCGTCCCCCGAGAGGTCCCGATGACGCGAGCCGTCGCCTTCCCCCAGGACCGGACGTGCCCCTACCACCCGCCCGCCGCCTACGACCCCCTGCGCGCCGCCGGCCCGCTGGCCCGGATCGCCCTCTTCGACGGGCGCGAGGTCTGGACGGTCACCGGGCACGCCGCGGCCCGCGCCCTGCTGGCCGACCCGCGCCTGTCGTCCGACCGTACCCGCCCGGGCTTCCCCGTGCTCACCCCGCGCCTGGCCGCCGCCCGCGACCGCAAGGTGGCGCTGCTCGGCCTCGACGACCCCGAACACCGCGCCCAACGCCGCATGGTCGCCGGAGACTTCACCTACAAACGCGCCGTCGGACTCGGCCCGCACATCCAGCGGATCGTGGACGAGCGGCTCGACGCGATGATCGCGCAGGGGCCGCCCGCCGACCTCGTCACCGCGTTCGCGCTGCCGGTGCCCTCCACGGTGATCTGCGCCCTGCTCGGCGTGCCCTACGCCGACCACGACTTCTTCGAGGAGCAGTCCCGGCGGCTGCTGCGCGGCCCCGCGACCGCCGATGTCGAGGACGCCCGTGCCCAACTGGACGCCTACGTCGGTGAGCTGCTCGACCGCAAGCGCAAGGAGCCGGGCGCCGGGCTGCTGGACGACCTCCTGAGGCGGCAGGCGGCGGAGGGCCGGTCCGACCACGAGGAACTCATCGCGCTGGCGCTCATCCTGCTGGTCGCCGGTCACGAGACCACCGCGAACATGATCTCACTCGGTACCTTCACGCTCCTCCAGGATCCCGAACGGCTGGCCGAGTTGCGCGCCGACTGGGGGCTGCTGCCCGGCGCGGTGGAGGAACTGACGCGGGCGCTGTCGATCGTGGACGGGCTGCTGCGGGTGGCCACGGAGGACATCGACGTGGACGGGACGACGATCCGCTCCGGTGACGGCGTGGTCTTCGCGACCTCCGTCGTCAACCGTGACGAGACGGTCTACCCCGAACCCGACGCCCTCGACTGGCACCGTCCGGCCCGTCACCACCTCGGCTTCGGCTTCGGCATCCACCAGTGCCTCGGCCAGCACCTCGCCCGCGCCGAGATGGAGATCGCCCTGCGCACCCTGTTCGAGCGCCTGCCCGCGCTGCGCCTGGCCGCGCCGGCCGCCACCGTTCCCTTCAAGCCCGCCGACACCATCCAGGGGATGCTGGAGCTTCCCGTCACCTGGTGAGGTCAGCACGCCCCATGCCCCTCGGCATCGACCGGGACGTCTGCGTCGGCGCGGGCCAGTGCGCCCTGGCCGCCCCCGGTGGTCCTCACTCAGGACGACGGCGGCTGCGGTGCCGTCCGCCCGGCCGGGAGGACGGCGCGGGCAGTCCCCTGGTACGCGAGGCCGCCCGCGCCTGCCCCGTGAGCGCCGTCATCGTTCCCCAACCGCCGCGTCGACACCGGGCGTGGCGGGCGGGGCGGCCGGAGGCCACGGCGCCCGGCGCGCCGGGTCTCACACCGCCCGCAGCAGGAGCCGGGCCGCCTCCCGAGCCTCGGCGGCCGGCGCCGCGGTGCGGGTGACACCGGCGGTCACCATCGCCCCCTCCGCCAGCAGGAAGAGCTGCCCGGCGAGCGCGTCGGGCAGCCCGGCATCGGCAACGAGCCCGGCGAGATACTCCCGGAACGCCCGCTTGTGCGCCCTCACCTGTGCGGCCACCCCGGGGGAGGTGGCGCCCAGCTCACCGTGGACGTTGATCCAGGCGCACCCCCGGAATCCCGGTTCGGCGAACCACTCGCCGAGCCAGTCGAAGACGGCGAGGACGCGCCGCCGGGGGTCCTCGAACCGGTCGACATGGGCGGCGAGCCGCCCGCGCCAGCGCGCGTCGCGGCGCTCCAGGTACGCCTCCACCAGCAGCTCCTTGGCCGGGAAGAGCTGGTAGAGCCGCTTGAGCGACAGGCCGGAGGCGCTGCGCACCTCGTCCATGCCGACGGCCCGCACCCCACGTCCGTAGAACAGCTCCCCGGCGGCGTCCAGGGCTCGCTCCCGCGCGACCGCGCTGTCCATGTCCTGTCCGACCCTTCCTTGACTGGAGAACGCACGTTCTCCTACCGTAGCAGCCGTCGGGAGAACGAGCGTTCTCCCGTGTTCCCCGGATGCCCCGCGAAGGAGTTCCCGTGACCGTCCGCCCGCCGCTGCCGCCGTTCACCCGTACCACCGCCGCGCAGAAGGTCCAGGCGGCCGAGGACGCCTGGAACACCCGCGACCCGCACCGGGTCGCCCTCGCCTACACGCGGGACTCGGTCTGGCGCAACCGCGACACCTTCGTCACCGGCCGGGACCAGATCGTGGCCCTGCTGACCGCCAAGTGGGCGCGCGAACAGGAGTACGCGCTGCGCAAGGACCTGTGGGCCTTCGACGGCAACCGCATCGCGGTGCGCTTCCAGTACGAGTGCCGGGACACCGAGGGCCAGTGGTGGCGCTCCTACGGCAACGAGATGTGGGAGTTCGACGAGCACGGGCTCATGAACCGGCGAGAGGCGGCCATCAACGACGTGCCGATCGAGGAGTACGAACGCCGCATCCACGGCCCCCGCCCCGCCTCCGAACGCGGCCGGGCCCTCCCGGTGCGGTGAACGCGACGCCCCAGCTCGGGTGACGCGGTACGCGGTCATTAGGGTGCCCGGGTGAGCGAACGCACCGAACAACCCTTCCTCTACGTCGTCGTGTGTGCCGCCGGCGTCGCGGCCGGCGTCGGGGAGCTGATCGCCGCGGCGCAGGCGCGGGGCTGGGAGGTCGGTGTCATCGCGACACCGGTCGCCATGAACGGCTTCTTCGACACGGCCGGCGTCGAGGCACGGACCGGCCGTCCGGTCCGCTCGGCCTGGCGCACCCCGGCCGACCCCCGGCCCTTTCCGCCACCCGACGCCGTGGTCGTCGCACCCGCGACCTTCAACACCGTCAACAAGTGGGCGGCCGGCATCGCCGACACCCTCGCCCTCGGCACCCTGTGCGAGGCCGTGGGGCTCGGCGTGCCGATCTCCGTCCTGCCCTGCGTGGCCGGCGCGCTGGCCACCCACCCCGCCTACGGGGACAGCCTCACCCGCCTGAGCGGCATGGGGGTGCGCTTCGGCGACCCGTACACCGGGGATCCGGGCCCGGACGGCGGACGGCCCGCGTTCCCCTGGGAACGGGCCCTGGACCTCCTGCGCGCCGACGGGGCCGACGGTCGCCGAAACGGATGAACGGGCCCGGGGAATTACCCGCGCGCGAAGGCGGAGAACGGCGCGGGCCGGTCGATTCGCCCGCCCTGTCCCGACCCCATTGACATTCCGTCAAAAAGGCGCCGCTCAAGAGGCCGAAGGAAAACGAAGAATCCCTTGTTCCCCTCCCCGGCCTGTGCGAAGGTGTGCGACGCGCGGGGCCATCCCCTCCCCGTGCGCGCGATACGTCTCCCCGACATCACCGCCCCGCTCCACAAGAGCCTCTTTCAGGCGTATTCCGGAGTGCCGAATCCCGTGCGAGCGGATTCCGCCCCCCGGAGGGTGCCCATACCCATGGGTATGGGCTTTTTCGCACATCCCGAGAGGAATGCAGCCGTGACCGACGCCGGCCCGTGGAATTCCCCGATCCCGGCCCGCCCGTTCGACGCCACGGACGAGCAGCTGAGCGACGAACTGGGGAAGTGGACGGGGACCACGCCCGCGCCGCATCCCGCCGGGGAACTGCTCGACCGCCACTGGGAGCCGGCCTTCGCCTACGCACGGCTGTGCACCGATGGGGAGCGTGCCGCCGGAATGCTCACCACGGCCGCCTTCACCCGGATGTTCGGTGAGACCCTGCGGCACAACGGTCCGGCCCCCGCCTGGCGGCCCCACCTCCTCGTCACGGTGCGCCGGATCGCGGGCGAGTGGTACGGCGACCACCGCCGCGAGATGCTGCACCCCGGGCTCCGGGCCGCCACCGGCGACGGCGGCCGTCCGGCCGCCCGACTGCTGCCACCCCCCGGGCGGCGGCTGCTGTCCGGGGCGTTCCGGCGGCTTCCCCGGTCCGCGCGGTGCCTGCTGTGGCACACGGAGGTCGAGTGCGAGCCGATCGGCGTACCCGCCGGACTGCTCGGGCTCGACGAGGAGGGGGCGGACGTCGAACTTGGCCGGGCCCGCGACCGGTTGCGCGAGGAACTGCTCCAGCTTCACCGCGAACGTGCTCCCGATCAGGAGTGCCGCAGCTACTTGCGTCTCCTGGACGTCACCTACCGGCGCCCGGACGTGCCCGTCGACCGGGACCTGTGCACCCACCTGGAGTCCTGCACCCACTGCGGGCACACCGCGGACCTGCTCGGCGGCTTCCTCGGGGGGCTCGGGCCCGCGCTGGCCGAGGCGGTGCTGGGCTGGGGCGGACGCGCGTACGCGGACGGCCGGGCGGCCGCGGCCGACGAGGCGGACGCACCACGGCCCGCGCCGCCGGCCGAAGCGGCGATGGCCGCGGGTCTCCCGGGCGCCGAGGACTGGACGGCGCCCCCGCGCGGCCGGACCGGTACGCCGTCCGCCGGGCCCGGGAGCGGAGGTGACCCCGCGGCGGGCCCCGCAGCCGGCGATCCGGACGGAGATCCGGGTCCGGCGGACGGGGCGTACCACGAGGGGCTGCCCCCCACGCCGTCCCGTCGGCCCGCGACGGGGAAGACGACGTCGCCGAGGCCGCGCTCCCCCCGCCGCCGCACCTCCCGCCACCGCGTCCACGCCGCCCCCGACCGCACCGACGGCTCCCGCTCCGCCCGCAGGGCCGCCCGCCGCGCCGCCCGGCGACGCAACCTCTCCCTCGGCGTGCTCACCGTCGGCGGGCTGGTCGTCCTCCCGCTGCTGCTGTGGACCACGGCCGGTTCCGGTGGGGACGTACCGGCCGTACCGGGCGGGGACGACCGCGCGCCGGGGGCGGTGGGTGCCGACGCCGACGGCGGGCCGTCCGGCCGTCCGTCGTGGGCGGGCGCCGCCGGCGGCTCACCGCCGGGAACCCTGCGGGGGCGGCTGCGCAACGCCTCCTCCGGACGGTGCGTCGGCGTGGTCGGAGGCAGGGCGGCCGCAGGGGCGGAGGCCGAACTCACCGTCTGCTCGGCGGCCGACATCCAGACCTGGACGTACGACACCGACGGACTGCTGCGCAACGCGGCCGCGCCGGACCTGTGCCTGGACTCCCGCCTCGGCTACTCCGTACGGCTGGCCCCGTGCCCGGGCGGGACCGGGCCGGCTGCGAAGAGCGCCCGGTACGACCTCACCGTCCGGGGCGCCCTGGTGCCCCGCTCGAACCCGGACCTCGCACTGGCGCCCGCCGCCACCGACGGATCCGGCGCGCTCGTGGTCAAGAGGCGCGCGGACACCGACGCACAGCGCTGGGCGATCGACGCCGCCGAGCCCGACCTCCGGATGAAAGTCGTCCACTGGGACACCGGGCACGCGACCGGATCACCGAACCCCACCCCGACGACCGGTCCCACCACGGGGCCGTCCACCGCCCCGGCAAGCCCGGTCGAGACCTCCCCGGCCACCGACCCGCGCCCCGGCGGCACCGGGTGTTCCCACGGCCACCGCTGCGGGGACGGCCTCGACGGCCGGCCCGGGCGCGACCGCTGAGCGGCCGGACGGACCACGACCGGATCAGTCCTCGCCGGGGCCGCGGCCCGGCTCGAGCACCGTGAGGAACACCGAGGACGCGTTGCCGGCCACGGGTACCTCGCCCGCCTTCCACGGCACCCTCAGGGCCTCCCACTCGTCCGGCGGGGTGACCAGCAGCGCAGCCGGGGTCGCCGAGCGGGCTCCGCTCACCTCGGGAGCGGAGTACCGCAGCCCCGCCCAGGCGCTACGGCCGGGCGCCAGGGTGACGGTCGTCGCGTCACCGGGGGTGCGCTCGGGGTCGGGGCCCAGCTGCCGGCCCACCGCGTCCACGAAGGCGGCGCCGGGATGGCCGTGCAGGGTGCAGGTGCGGCCGGAGACGTTGGTCAGCACGACGGGGAAGGCGCGCTGCCCGGCCCCGGGGTCCATGCGCCCCACGGTGGCGCGCAGTTCGGAACTGTGACAGCGGCTTCCCGCGCGCCCGGTCGCCGTGGGGCGCTCGGCTGCCGTGGGGCGCTCGGCTGCCGTGGGGCCGGTGGTGCCGGCAGCCTCACGTGATCCCGCGCTGTGCGCCGACGCTCCGACCGTGCCGGTCGTCGCGGTGAGACGGCCTGCCGGTGTCTGCGGGGAGGCCACCGGCGCGTCGCCCCCGCCGCCGGCTCCGCACGAGGTCAGTGCGGCCAGCGCCGCCGTCAGCAGGGCCGCCCGGGCCGTCCACCGGGGCCTGATCGCCATGGTTCGCCTCGATTCCTGAGGTGCTCGCTCACGGCACGACGTCCGCTCTCTCGGCGCCCATGCCGTGCTCGGCGATATCGCAAAGCCGCACAGCCGTTCCAGTTCGGCGGCGGTGCGCCGTCACGTCCCAGGTGTCCGCCGACCGCCGACGGGAAACGGCCGGAACGCGTCATCGGTGGGGTGCACAGGCGAACGGGCCGGGCGCTCACGGATCGTCCAGCAGCCCCATCTCGGCCCAGATGGTCTTGCCCTCCGTGGTGTGCCGGCTGCCCCAGCGCTGGGTGAGCTGGGCGACCAGCAGCAGACCCCGGCCGCCCTCGTCCCACGTCTTGGCCCGCCGCAGGTGCGGCGCCGTGTGACTGGTGTCGGACACCTCGCAGATCAGCGTGGCGGCGTCGTGGATCAGCCGCAGCCGGATGGGCGGGGCGCCGTACCGGATGGCGTTGGTGACCAGCTCGCTCACGACCAGCTCCGCGGTGAACGAGGCCTCGGTCAGCGCCCAGGTGCCCAACTGGTCGACGACCTGCTTGCGGATCGGGGCGACGAGCGCCGGATCGGCGGGAATGTCCCAGGTGGCGACCTGGGAGGACGGCAGCCCGTGCGTACGGGCCAGCAGCAGGGCCACGTCGTCGGGGGCGCCGCCCGCCGGCAGCAGGGCGTGCAGCACGCGGTCGCAGGTCTCGTCGAGCGGGCCGGAGGCGTCCCGGAGCGCTTCGCGGAACATCCGGCGGCCGATCTCGATGTCCCGGTCGCGGGACTCGACCAGACCGTCGGTGTAGAAGGCCAGCACGCTGCCCTCCGACAGCTCCAGCTCGACGGACTCGAACGGCAGTCCGCCGAGGCCCAGCGGCGGGCCGGACGGCAGGTCGAGCTGCCGGGCCGGACCGCCCGGCGGCACCACCACGGGCTGCGGATGTCCCGCCCGCGCCAGGGTGCAGCGCCGGGACACCGGGTCGTACACCGCGTAGAGGCAGGTCGCTCCCACCTCGCCGGGTCTGCCGTCACTGCCGGACTCGTGGGAGAGGTGCAGGACCAGGTCGTCGAGGTGGGTGAGCAGCTCGTCGGGGGCCAGGTCGATGTCGGCGAGGGTGCGCACGGCGGTGCGCAGCCGGCCCATGGTCGCCGACGCCTGGATGCCGTGCCCGACCACGTCGCCGACCACCATGGCCACCCGCATCCCGGACAGCGGGATCACGTCGAACCAGTCGCCGCCGACGCCGGACCGCGTGGCCGGCAGATAGCGGGAGGCGGCCTCCACAGCGGCCGTGCGCGGCAGGCTGCGGGGGAGCAGGCTGCGCTGGAGGGTGAGCATCGTCTCGCGCTCGCGGGAGTAGCGGCGGGCGTTGTCGATGCAGACCGCGGCCCGCGCGGTGACCTCCTCGGCCAGCAGGACGTCGTCGTGGGTGAAGGGTTCCGGGTGCCGGTAGCGGGTGAAGACCGCGACGCCCAGGGTGGTCCCGCGGGCCTGGAGCGGTACGGACATCATGGAGTGCACGCCGTACTGCTCGGTCCGGCGGGCGCGGGCCTCGTCCCCCGCGAGCCATTGGTCCAGATCGCCGGACGGCACCGAGGCGACGACTGTGTGCCCCGCGAGGAGAGAGTCGGCCTGTGGGGAGCCGACCGGGTAGGCGTGCGTCCGGCCCTGCGGGGTGACGGCGTCCGGACTGCCGGGGAAGAGGGACTGGTGCGCGACCCTGCGCAGGTCGACCGGGGCGGTCAGCGGTCCGGACGGGTCGCCGTCGTGCTCCCGCGGATCGAGCAGGTCGACGCTGACGAAGTCGGCGAGCTGCGGCACGCAGACCTCGGCCAGTTCCTGCGCAGTACGGGTGACGTCGAGGGTGGTGCCGATGCGGATGCTCGCCTCGTTGACCAGCTGGAGCCGCTCCCGTGCCTGGTACTGCTGGGTGAAGTCGTGGGCGGTCACGCACACGCCCCGCACCCGGCCGGCGTCGTCGCGCAGCGGTGCGAGCCGGGCCAGCCAGGCGTGCGCGCGGCTCTCGCCGGTGGCCTTCATGTACGTCTGCATGTCGTGCCCCCGTCCGGTCCGGAGCACCTGGCGCAGATGCTGCTCCAGCTCGTAGTACTGAGGCCGGCCGCCGACGTCCGTGGGTCGCAGGCCCCGCACGTGGTCGGCGGGCAGCCCGAGGAGGTCCGCCATGGCCTCGTTGATCCCGCGCAACCGCAGTTCCTGGTCGAACACCATCGTGGCGCAGGGCGACTGGGACATGGCTGTGCGGACCAGCGGGTCCTCGACCAGGTCGCCGTCCGCGGTCCGGAGCGGGGTGACGGCGAGCCAGTCGCCCGTACCGCCGTCGGCCGGATCCCTGTGGTGGGCGAGCACCCACACGGTCACCGTGCCGCCGTCGCGGTGCCGCAGCGCCAGTGTGCCGCTCCAGCGCGCGTCGGTCCGCGGCCTGGGCGGGGCGGGGCCGTCGGCGAGGAGCTCGGCGGCCGGGCGGCCGACGACCTCCTCGGGACTGTGGCCCAGCAGCAGGCGGGCCCCCTCGTTCCAGTGCGTGAGCGTGCCGTCGGCGTCGATGACGGCCCGGGCCGTCACGACATCGTCGAACGGGTCGTCCGGCCTCATCGTCGCCACTCCATTGCGCACACTCACCGTGAACCGGTGTATCGCCTGCGTTCCAGCCTAGTGCGTCCGGGGCCGGCGAGGACCGGGAACGCTCATGAGCCGTCCCGGGAGAGGGCCGCCGCGCCGCCCGGAGCGGGCCCGCCCGGGCCGCCCGGCGGACGCCGCGGTGCCGTTGCCGCTGGAAAGCCGGACGGCTCGTCCGGTCCGGACCGTTGACGACCCGTCACACCTGCCACAAGCATGTCCCGAGTAGGCATTGGGAGCGCTCCCATGAGCGCCGCCCGCCCCTCCCGCAGAGGAGCCCGGACGTGAGAAGACGCAGTACCGCCCTGTTGTCCCTGACCGGTCTGCTGGCAGCCGCCCTGACCGCGCTGCCCGCCGCACCTGCCGGGGCCGACGAGGCCGAGCAGGTCAGGAACGGCACCTTCGACACCACCACCGCGCCGTGGTGGGCCTCCGCCGGCGTCACCGCCGGGCTGTCCGACGGCCGCCTGTGCGCCGACGTCCCCGGCGGCACCGCCAACCGGTGGGACGCCGCGGTGGGTCAGAACGACATCACCCTGGTCAAGGGCGAGTCGTACCGGTTCTCCTTCGTCGCCACCGGCTCGCCCGCCGGGCACGTGGTCCGGGCGGTCGTCGGCCTGTCGGTGGCACCCCACGACACCTACTACGAGGTGACGCCGCAGCTCAGCGTCTCCGGCGACACCTACAGCTACACCTTCACCTCGCCCGTCGACACCACACAGGCCCAGGTCGGCCTCCAGCTCGGCGGCAGCCCCGACCCGTGGCGGTTCTGCGTGGACGACGTGTCCCTGCTCGGCGGGGTGGGGCCCGAGCCGTACGTCCCCGACACGGGACCGCGCGTCCGCGTCAACCAGGTCGCCTACCTGCCCGCGGGGCCGAAGAACGCCACCCTCGTCACCGACGCCACCGAGCGGCTGCCCTGGCAGCTCAGGAACACCGGCGGCGACGTGGTCGCGCGGGGCTGGACCGTGCCCCGCGGGGTCGACGGCTCCTCCGGGCAGAACGTGCACTCCATCGACTTCGGCGCCCACCGCAAGCGGGGGAGCGGCTACACCCTGGTCGCGGACGGCGAGACCAGCCGGCCCTTCGACATCGACGCGCGCGCCTACGAGCGGCTGCGGCTGGACTCGGCGAAGTACTACTACACCCAGCGCAGCGGCATCGCGATCCGCGACGACCTGCGCCCCGGCTACGGCCGCGCGGCCGGCCACGTCGACGAGGCACCCAACCGGGGCGACGGCAAGGTGCCCTGCCGGCCGGGCGTGTGCGACCACACCCTCGACGTCACCGGCGGCTGGTACGACGCCGGCGACCACGGCAAGTACGTCGTCAACGGCGGCATCAGCACCTGGGAGGTGCTCAGCACCTACGAGCGCGCCCAGCACGCCCGCACCGGTGAGGCGGACAGGCTCGGCGACGGCACGCTGAACATCCCCGAGAGCGGCAACAAGGTCCCGGACATCCTCGACGAGGCCCGCTGGGAGCTGGAGTTCCTGCTGAAGATGCAGGTGCCCGAGGGTGAGCCGCTGGCCGGCATGGCCCACCACAAGATCCACGACGAGCAGTGGACCGGGCTGCCGCTGCTGCCCGCCGCCGACCCGCAGAAGCGGGAACTGCATTCGCCGACCACCGCCGCCACCCTCAACCTCGCGGCCACGGCCGCACAGGCGGCCCGCCTGTACCGCCCGTACGACAAGGCGTTCGCGGCCAGGACACTGGCGGCGGCCCGCACGGCGTGGACCGCCGCGCTCGCCCACCCGGACCGGTACGCCGACCCGTCCGACGGCACGGGTGGCGGTGCCTACCCGGACGACACCGTGTCCGACGAGTTCTACTGGGCGGCGGCCGAGCTGTATCTGACCACCGGTGAGCGTCGGTTCAGGGAGTACGTCCTCGACTCCCCGGTGCACACCGCCGACATCTTCGGCCCCCTCGGCTTCGACTGGGCCCGCACCGCCGCGGCCGGCCGGCTCGACCTCGCCATGGTCCCGAACGACCTGCCGGGCCGCGACCGGGTGCGCCGCTCCGTCGTCAGGGGCGCCGACCGCTACCTGGCCACGCTCAGGGCACACCCGTACGGCATGCCCTACGCCCCCGAGGACAACAGGTACGACTGGGGCTCCAGCCACCAGGTGCTCAACAACGCGGTCGTGCTCGCCACCGCCCACGACCTCACCGGCGCCTCGAAGTACCGTGACGGGGCGCTCCAGAGCATGGACTACATCCTGGGCCGCAACGCCCTGAACATCTCCTACGTCACCGGCTACGGCGAGGTCAACGCGCACAACCAGCACAGCCGCTGGTACGCCCGCCAGCTCGACCCCGCCCTGCCGAACCCGCCGGCCGGCACGCTCTCCGGCGGGCCCAACTCGAGCATCCAGGACCCCTATGCCCAGTCGAAACTGCAGGGCTGCGTGAGTCAGTTCTGCTTCATCGACGACATCCAGTCCTGGTCGACCAACGAGCACACCATCAACTGGAACGCCGCCCTGACCCGCATGGCCTCCTTCGTGGCCGACCAGGGCTAGACGCCGTCCCCGCCGGGCCGGTGGCCGCCGGTCGCCGACCCGGCCGCCCACCAGTTCCGCGGGGCGCTCGTGGGCGGCCCGGGCGGGCCGCCGGGCCGGTCCGGGAACTCATGATCCCGACGTACCCGCGGGCGGCCGCCGCCTGATCACCCAGGAGGTCGAAGTGACCCGAGCGGCGGTCGGCAGGGTCGGTGCCGGCCTCCTCCGGTACCGTCCCGGGGCTGGTGTGACCTGGGGCTATTTACGAGTAAGTACCCGAGCGATACCGTGAGGGCATGCCAGCTCTCAACGTGGAGTTCAGCGACCGCGAGCTCGAGGACCTGCGGCAGATCGCCAAGGAGCGCGGTACGTCCATGAAGGCGCTCGTGCGGGAGGCGGCCGCCGCCGACATCGCCCGCCACCGGGCGCTGCAGGAGGGCGCGGAGGCCTTCCGCCGGTTCTTCGCGTCCCACGCCGACGAGTTCGCCGCCGCCTTCCCGGAGGACGAACCCCCCACCAAGGGCGAGGGGCGGGTCGCCTGACCGATGGCACCCGCCGTCCTGCACATCGACGTGCCCTGGCTGCTCCAGCGGCACGAGGAGGTCCTTCCGGACCAGCCCGTCATCAACGACTTCTCCGCGCTGGTCGCGGCCGTCGCCCGCCATCGGGTGGACCCGCCCCGCCTCGGCGTGGACTCGGACGCGGCCTGGCGCGCCGCCGCCCTGCTGCACACCCTCGCCGTGCTGCGGCCGCTGCCGTCGGCGAACGCCCGCTTCGCCTGTGCCACGGCCGTGGCCTACATGTTCGTCAGCGGCGTGGGCATCGACCCGCCCTACGGCGCCCTCGTCGACCTCGCGCGCGATCTCATGTCCGGTACGACGGACGTCTACGGCGCCGCGGACCGCCTGCGGTCCTGGCAGATCTGAGTTCTCCGGCGGAGGCGGAGGGCGCCGGTGCGGACGGACGGCGCCGGGGGAGCGGCCCTCCGGAGCCTCCGGACCCGTGCGGGTGAGCCATCGGGGTCGTGCCTTCCGGGTCGTGCCTTCCGGGGCCGCCGGCCGAGGGCGGGAGGGATCGGGGCCGGCGGCCGTGCGCGCAGGAGAGCCGCCGTCCTGCGCGGTGACCTCCGAGAAGGGCCGTGACCAGTTGACCGCACTCCGGCGTGTGCCGGGAGCGTGCGTGGCGGACCCGGTGGGAGCGCGGACTTCACACGGGGTGCGGACCACCCCTCACGGCCCCCGAGCCCCGCCTGTGAACCCCGGAAAAAGAGCCAGGTCGAAAGCCGGTGCGAGCGATTCGGGCCGACTTCCTTTCTGACTTTCTGTCAATGCGCAGATGTTGGTCAAGCGCCTTGTTGGCCGTGTGCCGGTTGTGCGAGAGTGAGCCACCCGTGCGGGGGGTAAAGGCCGGGAGCGCACGCGTGTCGATGAACCGGGTCCGATTCGCCGTCGGTGAATTCGCACCCCCCGCGCCGCGCCAAAGAGGTGTGCACGACCAGCACTTCCTTATTCGGCGTCGGAACTTCTGTGTCACATGCGCGTGGGAAGGAACCATCTCAGTGCCCACCCCCCACCCCTCTCGGCCTCCGTATCCCCCGCCCGGCGGGGCCCCGGGGGAATCCGACGAGTTCCTCGCCGCCCGGCTGCGGGGCCGTCCGGAGGCCGGGACCGCCCATTCCGTCGCCCTGCTGACCGCGCGGCACTGGCAGTCCATGCGCGACTACGCGGCCGTCTGCCTCGCCTCCTCGGGCCAGGCCGCCGACATGGTCACGGCGGCCGCCCTGCACCGGGTCCTGGGCCGGGTCGCCCTCGGCGAATCGGCCGTCGCGCTGCGTCCGGCCCTGCTGGAGGCCGTGCGCGACACGGTCCGCGAGTGGGCCGCCGACGATCGAACGGCCGCCGTTCTCCCGGAGTTGCAGAAACCGGCAGGCGGGCGCGGCATGCGTACCGCCACGTCCATGACGCCGGAAAATCGCGGACTCGCGGAGAGGTCATTCCGGTCCCTGCCCGCGCTCGGACGCTGTTTGCTCTGGCACGTCGAGGTCGAGGCCGAGCCCATATCCGTACCGGCCGGACTGCTCGGCATGGACCCCGACATCGCGTCGGGCACGCTCGAACAGGCGCGTGACACATTCCGCGAGGGGTGTGTCCGTGCCCACCGCGAACTCGCCCCGACCAAGGACTGCCGCTTCTACAACCGTCTCCTCGACGTCCCGATCCGCCGCGGCGGCGCCCTGCTCCCGGACGTTCGCCGGCACCTGGCGGAATGCCGCTACTGCCGCAACGCGGCGGATCAACTGAGCCATTTCGAGGGCGGTCTGGGCACGCTCCTCGCCGAGGCGGTCCTCGGCTGGGGAGCCCGCCGCTACCTCGACTCCCGGCCCGGCCGCGCGACCTCCGGCACCCGCTCGGGGCGTGCCGGCCGCCGCGGCCGCCGCGGCGGCGGTCCGTCCGGCGGGCGGCACCGTCTGCTGTCCCGGATCCCCGTGCCCGCCCGCCTCACCGACGTGACGTTCCCGGACGCGGTCCGCTCCACCCGGACGCTGCTCACCGGCTTCGGTGCCGTCTCGGCCGGGGTGCTGGTGAGCATCCTCATGGCGGGCGGCGGCTCGCCCGAAGGTGGCGGGGCCGACCCGGCCGGCTCGATGAGCGCCGCGGGCGGCGCCGGGGAACTGCCGTCCGTCAGTCCGCCCGGAGCCGCCGCACTGCCCACGGCCCCGGGCCGGACCCGGCTGCGCAGCATCGCATCCGGCCTGTGCCTGGACGTCCGGGGCGAGCCGCTGGACGGTGCGGGCGCCCGGCTCGGCCCCTGCTCGGCGGAGTGGACCCAGCAGTGGACGTTCGAGGACGACGGGCTGCTGCGCAGCGTGGCCGATCCCGGTCTGTGCCTGGACTCCCACAAGGACGCCGGTGTCGTGGTCCTCGGCACCTGCTCCGACGCGGGCGACCCGCGGGGCGACGACGTGCGCTACGACCTCACCCGGCAGGGCGAGTTGCTGCCCCGCTGGGACGAACAGCTGGCTCTCGCCCCGGCCACCCTTGACGCGAACGCCGACATCGTCGTCAAGGTGCGCGACCGGAGCGGGGTCCAGCGCTGGACGGCCGAGCCGGTGCCGACGGCCGAGGGCTCCCTGTCGAGCAGCGGGACCGGGACACCGGTGGGAGGGCGCCTGGAACCCGCCGAGCACGTGATGTGACGGCGGGGCGGGGGAGCCGCTCGTCCGCTCACCCCGCCCTTCCCCGCGACGGTGCCCTCGCCGGGTGGCGTCACGCCGGATCGTCCACGAGGTCCGCGGGACCGACCGTGGCCGGGCCGGCGTGGCCCGACAGCGCCAGTGTGAGGTCCAGCTCCGCGAGCAGGCAGCGGATCACGTGGTCGACGCCCGCCTGTCCGTCGAGGGCCAGCCCGTAGACGTAGGGGCGGCCCAGGAATACCGCCCGCGCGCCCAGCGCGAGGGCCTTGAAGACGTCGGCGCCGGTGCGGACGCCGCTGTCGAACAGCACGGCGAGCCGGTCGCCGACGGCCTCGGCGACCCGGGGGAGCGCGTCCGCCGCCGCCACGGACCCCGCCACCTGACGGCCGCCGTGGTTGGACACCACCACCCCGTCCATGCCGGCGTCGGCCGCGAGCCGGGCGTCATCGGGGTGCAGCACACCCTTGAGGACGATCGGGCCGTCCCAGTTCTCCCGCAGGAACGTCAGGTCCGGCCACGTCTTCGCGGGGTCGGCGAACATGCCGACGAAGTGCATCACCGCCGCGTTCGGGTCCTCGTGCACCGGCTTGGCCAGCCCCGCCCGGAAGGCGGGGTCGGAGAAGTAGTTGGCGGTGCCCACCCCGTGCAGGAACGGCAGGTACGCCTGGTCCAGATCGCGCGGCCGCCAGGCCAGCAGCGGCGTGTCCAGTGTGACGACCAGCACGCCGAACCCGGCGGCCTTCGCCCGGTTCAGGAAACTCAGGGCCACCTCCGGGTCCCTGGGCCAGTACAGCTGGAACCAGCGCTCCGCGTCGCCCATCGCCTCCGCGACCTGCTCCATGGGCGTGCTGGACGCCGACGACAGCACGAAGGGCACTCCCCGCGCGGCGGCGGCCCGCGCCGCGGCGCTCTCGGCGTCCGGGTGCATGATCGACAGCACGCCGACCGGCGCCAGGGCCACCGGCGCGGGGAGCGTACGGCCCAGTACCTCCACGGACAGATCGCGCTGGTGCACGTCCCGCAGCATCCGCGGCACGATCCGGCGGCGATCGAGCGCGGCCCTGTTGGCGCGGGCGGTGCTGCCGTCCCCCGCGCTGCCCGCCACGTAGCCGACCGGACCGGGCCCGAGTCGCTGCTCGGTCAGCTCCTCCAGGCGGGTCAGGTCCGTGGGGAGCCGGGGCACGGCGCCCGTCGTCCCGTTCAGGTAGATCTCGTACTGGAAGTCCGCCCAGTGCCCGGCCATGCGTCCGTCCCGCCTCTCCTCGTCGAGCCGTCGAGTCGCGCGGCCCCGACCATACCGGCGGGTAGCAGGGGAGCGGCCCCCCGGGACCTGCCGGATGCCACGGCCCCGACACACGACGAGGGACGCGGACCTCGGGCCGGTCAGGAGGCGGTGCCCGCCTCGTGCAGGGTCCGGGCCGGCTCCCGTGGGCGGGAGGACATCGGGGGCTGCCCCGTCTCCGTCCGGACCAGCTCCCAGCGCGGGCCGCTCAGCGACTCCCCGCGGCGGCCGGGGGCTTCTCCCCGTCCAGCAGGCACGTGACGCAGGTCGCCGGGAGCTCCCCGAGCTGCCGCCCCAGGACCGCCGGTTCGGTGAGCGTGGCACCCGGGTGCGGGGTCGCGCCGACCACGATCCTCGCGATCGCCTCCTCCGCCGGCCCCTGGCCCGCGTAGTCCTCGGCGCACCGGGGCGGCCAGAAGCCCCGTGCGCCTCGGTCGCCCGCCGCACGTGGTCGCACGGCCGGCCGGACAGGAACGACGCGGCCGTCCACCGGGACGTCCGCGTCGACGCACACCACACGCGGCAGCCGGCCACCGATCCGCTCGGCCGCCTGGCCGACCGGGATGCCCGCATGGCTGTGCCCGACGAGGACCACGTCCCGCAGACCGCTCCGCTCCACCGCCTCGACCGCGTCCGCCACGTGCGTCCGCTGTCCGGCCGGCATGCCCCGTCTCTCCGCGAGACCGGCCAGCGTGAGGGGATACGCCTCGTGCCCGGCCCCGCGCAGCGCGACCGCCACCTCGTCCCACGCCCACGCCCCGAGCCACGTGCCCGCCGCCGTCACGAATCGGGCCATGCCGGCACCGTGGCCGGGGACACTGACAACGGGCCTCAGCGCGCCTCGTCGCCGGCAGCCTCCTCCGGCCGGGCGTCCGGTCCCTGCGCCCGCACCCGCTGGACGTGCTCGAGGGACTCGCGCAACTCGCTGAGCCAGTCGTCGGTGTGACGCCGCACCAGACGCACGCACCAGGCCAGGGCGTCACTGCGGCTGCGGGCCACTCCGGCGGCCACCAGCGTGTCCAGGACCTGGCGCTCCGGCTGGCGCAGCCGGGTCATCACGGGCGCCGCCACATGTGTGAATAGGGCGCGCCGCCCGTCGCACTCCACGCCCCAGGAGACCTTCCGCCCGAAGCGGTGCTCCGCGTCCCGGGCGACCGCCATCCGGGCCTGCCGGGTGCGCTCGCGGAACTCCTGGATACGGCCCTCGACCGCCGCCTCCCGTTCGGCGGGCGAGACGTCTTCGGCCGGCCGGGGTCCGGGGACGGGGCCGATCACCATGATCTCCTCCCGGTCGACCGTGATCTCCGCCGGGCCGTCGAAGAGATCCTCGGGCAGCCGGCCGGTGAACCAGCCGCGCACCTGCTCCTGCTGCTCTTCCGTAATCATGTAATGACGATTACGCGCTCGCTTCATGAACGCAAGGGGTCGCCAAACGGTCTGCCCTCAGCAGAATCGGAAGGTTTCCGGCCGATTGCTGAACAGCGGTGTTTCGGCCATCTGGCAATTTCGCACGCTGTGTGACGGCTCAGTTACGGGCTTGTCGCCATCGTGTTCCGTGACTTCACGCCACTGATTCAACACGCAATGTTACTGAAATCCATGGGGTCGATGTGATATTCCGTCGCGGACTCGGCAGACTCGCGCTCGCCGGTTCGGCACCGACCGAGCACGGGCCGGCGACTGAACGAAACGAGCGGAAGGATGCACACAATGCGGAACACCGCGCGCTGGGCCACCACCCTCGGCCTCACGGCCGCCGCCGTCTGCGCACCCCTTGCCGGGACCGCGATGGCCGCCCCGGGAACTGCCCCCTCCGCGCTGTACGCCCCGTCGGCCCTGGTGCTCACCGTGGGCCACGGCGAGAGCGCGATCACCACGACCCCGGAACGCGCGGTCACCCTGACCTGTTCCCCCGCTCCCTCGGGCACCCATCCGGCCGCCGCGTCCGCCTGTCACGAACTGCGCAGGGTGGACGGAGACATGGACGCCCTGACGATGCGAGAGGGCGTGTTCTGCACCAAGCAGTACGACCCGGTGGTCGTCACCGTCCAGGGGGTGTGGCAGGGCGAGCGCGTCTCCTACGAGCGCACCTTCGGCAACCAGTGCGAGATGAACGCATACGGATCGAGCCTCTTCGCCTTCTGAGACCCGGGATCGCACGGTTTCCCGTGACCGCGCGGCGGCCCGCAGATTGGGGAGTGCGAGCCCCCTCGCGGAACGTGCGATCTCGCGCAAGGAGGCCGGCGGGCGGAGTGGGGCCGCCCGCCGGCCTCTGGGCTGTTCGAGGGCCCGGGCTTCACGGCCCGGGCCCTCGTCGTACGCGCTCCGGGCTCAGGCCCGGTCCCGGTGGCTGGTGTCGCACCACGGGTAACGGCGGCTGCGGCGGCAGGTGCACAGGGCCACGCGGAAGCGGTCGGAGGAGACGACGGTGCCGTCCTCCAGCTCCACCTCCACCGGGCCCTCCACCAGCACTGGCCCCTTGCGCCGCACGGTGACGCGCCGGGCGGCGCCGGACGAGCCGGACGGGCTGGACGGGCCGGACGGGTCAGACGGGGAGTTCGGCACGGACGACCACCAGTTCTTCCTTGTCCTCGTTGTCGAGCAGCAGGCCCCGCTCGCGCAGCCACTCCTCCCGGTCGCGCAGCACGGGTCCGAAGGCGATGCGGCGGCGCTGCGTGACGGCGGCCTTCAGACCGGCCGCGCGCAGGAGGCCGACGGTCAGCTCCGGACCGCTGAGCGCGGACTGCACGAGCAGCAGGACGCCGCCGGGCCGCAGCAGGGGCGGGGCGTCGCGGCAGATCCGGTCCAGCACCAGCCGCCCGTCGCCGCCCGCGTCCCAGGCCCGCGCCGCACCACGCGGGCCGCGGTCCCCGTCCGGCGCCGGCACGTACGGCGGGTTGGCGAGGACCAGGTCGTAGGACTCGCCCCGCACCGGTTCGAAGAGGTTGCCGCGGCGGACGCGCACGGGGAGCCGGGCCCGAAGCGCGTTCAGCCGGGCCGTGTACACCGCGCGCCGGGAGACGTCCACCGCGGTGACCCGGAAGCCGCGCCGCGCGGCCTCCAGCGCCAGGGCGCCGGACCCCGTTCCCACGTCGAGAACGTCCGCGCCCGGCGGGACCGGCTCGTCGGACAGGGCACCGGCCAACAGCTCGGTGTCCTCCTGAGGGGCGTAGACGCCCGGGAGTGCCAGTGGATTCACAAACCCCGCATACCCCAGCATTCAGGGAATATGGGCGACCTCATGGGTCAGGGGTGACCGCAGGGAGGAGCGGCCCGCCCGCCAGTCGCCGAGCAGCCGCTCCCCGAGCCGGTCCTCCACGAACACGGTCGCGTCGACGCCGAAGGCGATGTCCGCGGCGAGTTGCGGCTCGTCCTCCAGCAGGCCGCCGATGACCTCGTGGCGCACCACCTGCTCGTGCACCGCGTCCGCCTCGACGTGCTCGTCGTAGAAGTGCTCGGCGGCCGGTCCGGCCCCGGTGCGCCGCATGGCCTCGGCGAGCCGCCGGGAACCGGGCGAGGACGTGATCTCGACCGCCGCGAAATGGCCCACCAGGGCGCCCCGGAGGGCGCGGTGCAAGCCGAAGAGGGACATCAGATTCACCGTGAGCAGCAGCTCGGCGCAGGCCGCGTCCAGATAGCGGCCGTACGTCGTGTCCAGGCCGAGGTCCGTCATCAGGTCCGCGAACAGACGCGCGTGGACCCGGTCGGGGCGGCCGCCGCCGTACTCGTCGAACTCCACGGCCGCCATCGCCGCCTTGGCCCGTCCCCGCAGCCGCGGCAGCACCCAGGCGTGCGGGTCGGCCTCCTTGAGGTGGTACAGGGACCGCTGGGCCGCGTACTCGCGCACGTGCCACAGCTCGCCCTTGTCGCGCAGGAAGTGGCTGACGCCCGTGCCGTCCACCGGTTCCACCAGGATCTCCGCGAGTGCGTCCTCCACGCTCTCGCGGGCGACGACGTCCGAGCGCAGGGCTCGGTGGAGGCGCTCCTCCAGGGCGGCACGGGTGCGCAGCAGCTCCGGGTCCCACTCGAGGTCGGGCGCGACGCCCTCGAAGCCGCGGTAGTGCAGCTCGTAGCACACGTACAGGGCGAGCTGGAAGTCGTCGCCGTACACCGGGGCGGCGGCCACCTCGCCGGACGCGGGCAGCGGGCCGGTACCGGTGAGGTACTGGAGGACGGCGGAGCTGAGCGGACCGCGCGGGGCGGGCAGCGCCGGTTCTGCAGGGGGCGTTTCCATGCGCTGCGTGTACCCGCCCGGCCCCCGGTCACCCCCGCCCGCGTGGCGTCCGCCACCAGGGGTACCCCGGGTCCGCATGAAGGCACTCGCCATCAACTGCACCCTCGAGAAGTCACCGCAGACCTCGAACACCGAGGCGCTGCCGGCATCCGTCACCGGACAGCTGGAGAAGGAGGGCGTGGAGGTCGACGTCGTCCGCGCGGTGGACCTGGACATCGCCCCGGGCGTGGTGAGCGAGGCGGTGCACGAGGGCGACGACTGGCCGGACGTCCACGCCAGGATCCTCGCCTGCGAGATCCTCGTCATCGCTTCCCCGACCTGGCTCGGCCAGCCCTCGTCGGTGGCCAAACGGGTCCTGGAGAGGATGGACGCGATGCTGTCCGAGACCGACGACGCGGGTCGGCCGGTCGCCCACAACCGGGTCGCGGGCGTCGTCGTCACCGGCAACGAGGACGGCGCGCACCATGTGATCAGCGAGATCACCGGCGGCCTCCAGGACATCGGCTACACCATCCCCGGCCAGGCGTGGACCTACTGGAACCGGGGACCGGGGCCAGGGCCGAGCTTCCTGGACGGCGGGATGCCGTGCCCGGCGGGATGCCGGAACCCAGTCGGGCCGGTGCCGCACCCGCCGTGGCCGGTCAGTCGCCGTGGGACTCCTCCTGGGCGCGTGCGTTGGGGGTGATGGCCTCGCCGGCCTCGCCCCGGTGCCGGCGCTGCTCGGCAGTGTCCCGGGTGCGCCGCTCGGCGTCCTCGACCTCGCGCAGGACCTCCCCCACGGCCGTCTCCGGCCTCCTGCGGTCGTCGTCGCGCTCGTTCTCGCGCTCGTTCTCGCGCTCGTCGTGCTCGGACACAGGTGTCTCCCTTCGTCGTGTCGTGCTGCGTGCCCGGCGCTCAGCCGCGGGCGGTGGCGATGCTGCGCAGCGGGACCCGCCCGGCCGGGGCGGCCCCGGGCTCGTTCTCGTGGTGGCGGGTGATCTCCGCCCACCAGGACGGGCCGTCCTCCAGGTGGCGCAGCAGGACGCCCTCGCGCAGGGCCCAGGGGCAGATCGTGACGTTCCTCAGCCCGGTCAGCTTCATCGCGGTGTGCGCCACCACCGCGCCCGCGAGGCTCTGTGCGGAGCGGGGGGCGGAAATGCCCGGCAGCCGGGCGCGTTCGGCGGCGGGCAGCACGGCCAGCCGGTCGATCGCCATCCGCAGGTCGGCCACGGACAGCTGCCGCTCCACGAACGGCCCGTGCCGTCCGGGCGCGGCGCCGCACAGCCGCCCGAGCTGCTGGAACGTACGGGAGGTGGCGACCGCGGTGCGCGGTCCCTCCCAGCGGATCCGCGCCGCCGCGTCCCGCAGCTGGTGGCGGATCCTACGGCGCAGCGCCCGCATGTGCTCCGGGGACGGCGGGTCCTGGCCGTCGAAGAACTCGTGGGTCAGCCGGCCCGCGCCCAGCGGCAGCGAGGCCACGAAGTCGGGCAGCCGGCCGCGCCCGAAGGCGACCTCCAGCGAACCCCCGCCGATGTCCAGCAGGGCCAGCGGCCCGGACCGCCACCCCATCCAGCGGCGCGCCCCGAGGAAGGTCAGCTCGGCCTCGATCTCGCCCGGCAGCGTGCACAGGGCGATGTCGGTCCGCTCCCGGACCGCGCGCAGCACCTCCTGCCGGTTGGGTGCGGAACGCACCACGGCGGTGGCGAAGGCCAGGGGAGCCGACGCGCCCCAGCGGGTCGCGGTGCGGCTCGCCTCGGCCACCGCCTCGACCAGCCGCTCCACGGCCTGCTCCGGCACCGGTGCGCCCGGCGTCACCTGTTCGGAGAGCCTGAGCCGCCACTTGGCCGTGTGCACGGGCAGGGGCGCCCCGCCCTCCGTGTCCGCCACGACGAGTCTGACCGTCTTCGATCCCACATCCACCACGCTGGTCCGCATGCGCTCGTGGGTACCCCGTATCGGCCGCCGCCAACGAGAGAGTGGTCACGGAAGGCCAAGACCGGCCATTTGTGTGCCCGTTCTGTCACAGGGCGTCACATCGCGCTTCTTGGTGGACGCGCGGCCCGAGGCGCCGTGGGCTGCACCGCCGGCCCCGCCCGGTAGCGGGGAACGGGCGCAGCCGCTCCCCACTCACCGGTGTGCCCGGCGCCGGACACGCCGCGCCCGTTGCTCCCCGTATACGCCGGTCCGGCTGCCGTCGTCCGGCACGGTCACGCCATCTGACGCCGCACCAGCTCGTGCAGCCGCCCGGTCGGGTCGGCGAGCAGCTGGGCGGGCGGGCCCTGCTGGACCACTCTGCCAGCCTCCATGACCACCACCCGGTCCGCGTCCAGCACCGTCGACAGCCGGTGCGCGATGACGACCCGGGTCGCCCGGAGGGCCTTGGTGCTTTCGATCACCGTGCGCTGCGTCTCGTTGTCCAGAGCACTGGTCGCCTCGTCGAAGAACAGGATCCGCGGCCGGCGGATCAGCGCCTGGGCGATCATCAACCGCTGCCGCTGTCCGCCGGAGACCGCGCCGCTGCCCGAGACGATGGTGTGCAGCCCCATCGGCATCCGCCCGATGTCCTCGGCCAGCCCCGCCATCTCCGCCGCCGCCATCACCTCCTCCGGCGTGTACGGCTCGGTGCCGCGGATGACGTCCAGGAGGGAACCGGTGAACGGCTGGGCGTGCTGGAGCACCACCCCGCACTGGCGGCGCACCGCCGACCGGTCGAGCGCGGCCAGGTCCTGGCCGTCGTAGAGCACACTGCCGGACAGCGGTCTGTCGAAGCCGATGAGCAGCCGCAGCAGCGTGGACTTGCCGCAGCCGCTGGGGCCGACGATCGCCACGAACTCGCCCGGCCGCACCTCGAAGGACATGTCGTCCAGGACCAGCGGGCCGTCGTCGGAGTAGCGGAAGGACAGCCGCCGCGCCTCGATCGCCCCCGACAGCGGGCCCGGCCGGGTGCTCGCCGCGCGTACCTCGGGCGCGGCCTCGAACACCGGCCTGATCTGTTCGAACAGCGGCAGCGCGGCCACACCGGACACGAACGCGCCGGTCAGCTGGGTGACCGAGGTCAGCAGCATCGTCACCGAGGTGTTGAAGGTGAGGAACTCGGCCGCCGTCATCGAGCCGCGCGCCGGGCCCGCCAGCAGCATGAACATCGTCAGGGTGCACAGCGGCAGGTAGACCGCGCCCAGCACGGCCGTCAGGTTCTTGACGCGGCCGGCCTTCCGCTGGAGCTCGCGGCTGCGCGCGAACTCCGACGCCCAGGCGGCGTACGCGTAGTTCTCCGCCGCCGCCACCCGCAGCTTCGGCAGCCCGCGCAGGGTCTGGAACGCCTGGTTGTTCAGCTTGTTGCCGAGCACGACCAGGCGTCGCTGCCAGCGCACCTGCCACAGACCCAGGCCGAGGAACACCCCGGCGACGACGACCAGCATCGCGATCGCGGCCAGGGCCATCGGCACGCTGTACCACAGCAGGAGCCCCAGGTTCATCGCCCCGACGGTGACCGACTGGGCCACCGTCGGGCCCACCCCGGCCAACAGCCGGCGGATCGCGCTGATGCCCATGGCCGCGCTCGCCAGCTCGCCGGTCGAGCGCCCGGTGAAGAACGTGGTCGGCAGCCGGAGCAGCCTGTCCCACACGGCCGGCTGGAGCGTGGCCTCCACCCGGCCCTCCAGCCGCAGCAGGGCGAGGTTCTGGAGCAGCATGAAGGCGGCGGCCACCACACTGCTGAGGATCACCGCGAGACACACCTGCGCGATCAGCCCGGTCTGGGCCCTCGGCACGTACTCGCCGAGCACCTTGCCGGTGGCGACCGGCACCAGTGCCCCGATCACCACCGTCACCAGACCGGTGAGCAGCAGAGCGGTCAGGTCGCCGCCGGTGCCCGCCAGGCAGAACCGCAGCAGCCCCAGCGGACCCGGGCGCCGCTCGGGCAGCGGACGGTAGAACATCACCGCGCGCGGCTCGAACTCGTCGGCGTTGGCCCTCTCCACCGGCGTCTCCCGGCCGGTCGAGGGGTGGACCGCGACATAGCCGCCCCGCCGCCACAGCAGGGCCACCGGCGCACCGGACAGAGTCCGGTGCCCCACCAGCGGTCCCGTGTTCTCCCGCCACCAGCGGCCCGCCAGGCGCACCGTGCGGGTGCGGACGCGGGACGCCAGGGCGATCCGCTCCACCGGGTCGAGACGGTCGCCGCCGGTGCCGCTCCGGGCGGGCTCGGTCAGCCGGATCCCGGCCGCCTCGGCGACCAGCCGGCACGCCGCGTGGGTGGCGTCCGCGTCGGCCCCGGTGGCGCGCCGCGCCGACCGGTTCCCGATCGAGGCCAGCAGTGTCCGGTCGGCCTGGGCGCGGACCGCCTCACCGGCCCTGATGCCCTCCGCCGTGCGCGTCTCGTGAGTGCGCTCCAGCTGCTCGATCCAGCGGTCCAGCGTGGTCAGCAGCCGGTACTGCTGATCCACCAGGGTCTGCCACAACGCCGGGTCCATCAGCAGGTCGGCCGCCGCCTCCGCGCCGTACAGCGAGCCGTACTGCACGCTGCCCGGCGGGACCTGGGTCCAGAACACCTCGTCCTCGGCGGGCGCGGCCCGCTCCCCGGCCATCGGCGCCTGGAACAGCACCGCGAGACTGCGGCCGACGCCTAGGGCCAGGGCGTACTCCAGCGGGCTCGTCGCCGGCGGGACGTGGTGCGGGTTGCCGTACTCGTCGTGGGACCAGGTGCGGGTGCCCGCCGGCTGGTACAGCTCGCGCAGGCCGATGCGGTGCACCACGCAGTCCCGCAGCGGGCGCACCACCAGCGTGTGCCGGGGACCCGCGACCGGGCCCAGCAGCAGCGAGCCCGCCTCCAGCCGGCCCAGGTGGTGCCAGTGGCCCTGCTGTGCGGCGTCGACCGCGAACAGGTCCACCGCGCCGGCCGCGACCAGCCACAGCACCTGCGGTCCCTCCAGATCGAGGCGGCCGGGCCCGGCGCAGTCGACACGCGTGCCGAGCTGCCCGAGCGCGTGCACAACGAGGTCGCTCTCGCCGACGGTCGTCATCTCATCGCTCCCCGACCAGCGCCGCGTAGGCGCCACCGCGCGCCAGCAGCTCCTCGTGCCGCCCCCGCTCCACGACCGTGCCGTGGTCCAGGACGACGATCTCGTCGCTGTCGCGCACCGTGCTCAGCCGGTGCGCGATCACCACGCAGGCGCAGCCGCGCCGGCGCAGGTTGTCCATCACGACCTGCTCCGTCTCCGCGTCCAGCGCGCTGGTCACCTCGTCCAGCACCAGGATGCTCGGCCGTCGCACCAACGCCCGCGCGATCTCCAGCCGTTGGCGCTGGCCGCCGGAGAAGTTGCGACCGTCCTGCTCGACCCTGCTGTGGATGCCGCCCGGCCTGCGGGCGATCACGTCGTACACGGCCGCGTCCTCGAGCGCCTCCACCACGGCCTCGTCCGGGATCGACGGGTCCCACAGCGCCACGTTGTCGCGGACCGTCCCCTCGAAGAGGAACACGTCCTGGTCGACGAAGGAGACGGACGCCGCTAGCGCCCCGCGCGGGATGTCCTCGATGCGTCGGCCGTCGATGCGGATCACGCCCTCCCATGGCGTGTACAGACCCGAGATCAGCCGGGACACGGTGGACTTGCCGCTGCCGGAGCCGCCGACCAGCGCGACCTGCTGCCCCGGGCCGACGGTCAGGTCGAAACCGGACAGCAGGGGCTTGTCCAGCGGGTTGTACCCGAAGGTGAGGTTCTGGAGTTCGACGTGCCCGTGCAGTCGGCGCGTCGAGTCGGCGGTGCCGGGACGGCCGTAGAGCGGGTCGGCCCGGAAGTTCTCGACGTCCTTGAGCCGGGCCACGTCGGCCGCGAAGTCCTGGATGCGGCCCGCGACGCCGTTCAGCCGGGTGAGGGGGGCGGAGAATCGGCTGACCAGGGCCTGGAAGGCGACCAGCAGACCGACCGAGAGGTGCCCCTCCACCGCCCGCATGCCGCCGATCCACAGGATCAGCCCGCTGTTGAGGGTGGCCAGCGTCGGCGCCACCACCCCGAGCCAGGCGGTCGGCACCCCGAGCCGCTGCTGCTCCTCCAGTGTGGTGGCGTGCTGCCCGGCCCAGGTGCGGAAGAAGCCGTCCTCACCGCCGGTCGCCTTCATCGTCTCGATCAACTGGAGCCCGGTGTAGGCCGTGTTGGTGAGTCGCGCGGTGTCCGCACGCAGCTTCGCCGTACGGGTCGCACGCAGCCGGATCACCACCCGCATCGCCACGACGTTCAGCAGCGCCACCCCGATGCCGACGAGGGTGAGCTGCGGGTCGTACGTGTACAGCAGCACCGCGTACAGCACCACCACCACCGCGTCCACGCCCGCCGCCGCCAGGTCGCGGGCCAACGTCTCGGCCACGGCGTCGTTGGACTGGAGCCGCTGCACCAGGTCGGCCGGGCTGCGCTGGGCGAAGAACGTCACCGGAAGCCGCAGCAGGTGGCGCAGGAACCGGGCGCTGGACAGCGTGGAGGAGATGATCCGGCCGCGCAGCAGATTCGCCTGCTGGAGCCAGGTCAGCACCAGGGTGAGCAGCACACAGGCACCCATCGACGCGAACAGCACGCCCAGCAGCGAGGTCTGTCCGCCGATCAGGAACTCGTCGATATAGGTGCGGCTCAGCGCGGGCACCGCCGCGCCCACCGCCACCAGCAGCAGACTCGCCAGCACCGCGGCGGGCAGCGTGCCCGCCGTGCCGCGCAGCCGGGCCGGCATCGCGCCGAGGACGCCGGGCCTGCGCCCGCCCCGGGTGAAGTCCTCACCCGGTTCCATCACCAGCACGACCCCGGTGAAGCTGCCGTCGAACTCCTCCAGGGGCACGAAACGGCGGCCCTTGGCGGGGTCGTTGACGAACACCCCGCGCCGGCCGAAACGGCGGCCCATGCCGTCGAAGACGACGTAGTGGTTGAACTCCCAGAACAGGATGGCCGGCGCCGTCACCTCGGCGAGGGCGGCCAGGTCCATCTGCATGCCCTTGGCGGTCAGCCCGTAACCGCGCGCGGCCTTCAGCAGGTTGCTCGCACGCGAGCCGTCCCGGGAGACGCCGCAGGCGATGCGCAGTTCCTCCAGCGGTACGTGGCGGCCGTGGTGGGCGAGCACCATCGCCAGTGCGGCCGCGCCGCATTCGACGGTCTCCATCTGGAGCACGGTGGGCGTGCGGACGCTCCGGGCCCGGGCCCGGGGCGTCCCGCGCTTCGGCGGGGCGGCGCGGCGCCCGGTGCGGCTCCGGGTCGCGCGGGTCACGGGAGCAGCCAATCGACGGGACGCCGGTCGGCCAGCCGGATCGAACCGGTGGCCGGAGTCATCGAGGCGAGCCGGAACGGCGGACCCTCCGCGGAGGACCACCGGTAGCCGCTCCTCGTGCCGGGGGCCCTTTTCAGCCGGACCGTGACGGCCACCGGCCTGCCCTCCTTCGTGAACTGCTCGCCCAACTGCCCGTCCCCGAGGAAGGCGGCGATCTGTCGGGCCGACTGGGGGGAGCGGCCCACCGCCGTCACCTCGCCGCGCAGCACGCCGTACTCCTGGGTCGGCACCGACTGCACGGTGAGATCGACGGAGGCGTGCGCGGGGATGGCGGCGGCCTTGTCGGCGGGGACGTACACCGTCGCGATGAGCGGGGCGTCGGCGCGGGAGACGCGCTCCACGGCGGCGACGTCCGCACCGGTCCGGATGATCTGGCCGACACCGGCGGCGAGCGCGGTGACACGGCCGGCGTCGAGGGTGCGGACCACCGTGTCGCCCTGTGCCGTACGCACCCGCAGCACCGGGGAGTCGGCGGGAAGCCGCTGCCCCTGGTGGGCGAGGACCGCGGTGACCTGGCCCGCGACGGGGCTCTGGAGGACGTAACTGCCCTGTCCGTGCGTGAGGACGGCGGGCGCGCCGACCGTGGAGGAGACCGATCCGGTCACCGCCCACACCGATGCGGCGGCCATCGCGACGACCGTCACGGACAGCACCAGCCAGCCCTGCGGCCGGGCGAAGCGCACCGGGAGGTCGAGTTCCTCGGGTGACTGGAGCTTGGCGAGGGCCTGTTGGCGGAACTGCACGGGTCTTCCCTCACCTGGGGTGGATCCGGGGACGTACTGCTGGGGGAGGCGACGGGTGACGGCACCGCGGAGTCCCGGAGCCGGGGGGCGGCTCCGGGACTCGACGGCACACGGGCGCGATCAGAGACCGGCGACCAGGTTCGTGACCGGGGCGGTGTTCAGGCCGGTGACACCCTCGAGGGTGCCGACGGCCGTGTCGACCACGGCGGAGACCGGGGCGATGCTGTCCACCGCGCCAGTCAGGGTGTTCACGGCGTTCACGGACAGGCCGCCGGAGACGTTGTCGAGCTCGGCGTCGGAGATCTCGACGGTCTCGACCTGGGGGGTGGAGTTCATGACGGAACTTCCCTTCGTATGGATATTCACAAGGGGGGAGCGGCCCCTTCCGGGGACGGACGAAGGCCGCGACCGCCGGCGCCGAACGCCCGTCGCCAGGAGCCCGGAACGGCCTTGCGGTGCGATGGATCAAAGCACGCGGCGGGCGCGGCCTTCCAATCAACCGGCGCTCCCACCAGGCAGGTTGTGCCGGGTGAACGGTCGGGTGTGCAGGCGGGCGCACGGCTCGGTGGCGACTTCTTCACATGCCCCACCGCATCGACTCCCGAGGCCACTTGCGCGCCGCGCCCCCGATTCCGGCACACCGCCCCAAAGGCGCGGGCGGCCCTCTCGCCCCGTGCGTGAACCGTGCTCGCCGTGACCGGGTTGGGCGGTCGATGTGCAGATTCACTGAAGCCGGGATTCCGTTACGTCGTGTGACCGACCGCCCAAGGGTGAGCGCGGTGGGTGACGGCGCGGTCCGGGTCGAAGTCGGCCGGATCCGTGCCCTCGCCCGGAGGCCGGCGAACGGGATTGAACGCCCCGCGAGGCCCGTGCGTACCAACAGCCATCCAGGCGCCCCGAACAGCTGCCGAACGGCGGCACGACTCCGGTCCCCCCAGGAGGTCGAGAAGTTTGAGTCACAAGCGAATTCCGAAGCGCAAGGCCGCGATCGCCGCGGGCGGCGTGGTGGCGCTCGGCGCTGCCGCGATCCTGCTCCCGAACGCCAACGCCTCACAGGACGGCGCGTCGGACACGGCGGCGGCCGCGCCGAAGACCCTCAAGGCGACGGATGCCTCGGATCTCGCCTCACAGCTCGCCGGGCTCCTCGGCGACGCCTTCGCCGGCTCCTACTACGACGGTGACAACCAGCAGCTCGTCGTCAACGTCGTACCGGGCGACAACAACAACGTGATCGTTCAGGCGAAGAAGGCGGGCGCGGCCGTCCGCGAGGTCGACAACAGCATGGCCGAGCTGGAGGCCGGGGCGCAGACGCTCAAGGCCGAGGCGACCATCCCCGGCACGTCCTGGGCCGTCGACCCGCGCACCAACAAGATCCTCGTCACCGCGGACAGCACGGTGACCGGGGACAAGTGGAACAGACTGGAATCCACCGTGCGCAGCCTCGGCTCCGGCATGGCGACCATCAAGAAGTCCGCAGGCACCTTCAGGACGTTCGCCTCCGGCGGCGACGCCGTCTTCGCCGACGGCTCGCGCTGCTCCCTCGGCTTCAACGTCACCGCGGGCGACGGCACTCCCGCCTTCCTGACGGCCGGTCACTGCGGGGTCGCGGCCGATCAGTGGTCCGACGCGCAGGGCGGGCAGCCGATCGCCACCGTCGACCAGGCGGTCTTCCCCGGCCAGGGCGACTTCGCGCTCGTCAAGTACGACGACCCCGCCACGCAGGCGCCGAGCGACGTGAACCTCGGTGACCAAACGGTGCAGATCACCGAGGCCGCGGAGGCCACCGTCGGCCAGGAGGTGCTCCGGATGGGCAGCACCACCGGGCTCGCCGACGGCCAGGTGCTCGGCCTGAACGCCACGGTCAACTACCCGGAGGGCACCGTCACCGGGCTCATCCAGACCAACGTGTGCGCCGAGCCCGGCGACAGCGGCGGCTCGATGTTCACCCAGGACGGCCTCGCGCTCGGACTCACCTCCGGCGGCAGTGGTGACTGCACGTCCGGCGGCGAGACGTTCTTCCAGCCGGTCACCACGGCACTGGAAGCGGTCGGCGCGACCCTCGGCCAGGGGGGTGCCGACGCCGGTGCGGGCGACCAGGCGGGCGGCGAGGAGGCCGGTGCCGGTCAGGAGGCCGGCGGCGAGGACGCGGGTGCCGGTCAGGGAGCGGACGGCGAGGAGGCCGGCGCCGCAGCGGGTGAGCAGGCCGGCGAGGAGGCGGACGACGGCTCGGACCCGAACGAGTCCCACTGACCCGGAGCCGGTCCGTCCGGCCCGGCGAGGGCACCGGTTCCCCGACCCGTCGCCGTCGGCCGACCCGGCCCGGCCCATCCGGCCCCCGGCCACCCCGCAGCGCGCGGGGTGACCGGGGGCCGGGTCACCGGCGTCCGGACCCGGCGAGGGAGCGGCGGCTCACTCCCGGGGCAGTGCCCTGAGCAGCAGCAGCGCGATGTCGTCGAGACGGTCCTCCGCGTTCGCGCCGTGGTGGACCAGGGCGTCCGCCAGGTCGTCCAGGGGCCGGTCACCGAGCGCGGTGAGGCGGCGGCCCAGGTCGGCCAGGGCGTCCTCGAAGTCCGTCCCCGGGGACTCGACCAGTCCGTCGGTGTACAGGACGAGCAGCGAACCGGGGGAGAGGGCCACCTCCGTCATCGGATAGGAAGCCGAGCCGTCGATGCCCAGCAGCGGCCCGCCAGCGAGGTCCAGCACCCGCACCCGCCCGTCCGGCTTGCGCAGCAGCGGCGGCGGATGACCCGCACGGGACATCAGGGCCCGCCCGCGCGCGGGGTCGAGACGCAGGTACAGGCAGCTCGCGAACAGCTCCGAACCCAGGTCCAGCAGCAGCCGGTTGGTGCTGCGCATGACCTCGGCGGGCGACTGCCCGACGGTCGTGTACGCGCGGACGGCGGTGCGCACCTGACCCATCAGCCCGGCGGCCGTCACGTTGTGCCCCTGCACGTCCCCGATCACCGCCGCCGCCTTGCCCCGCGTGGGCACCACGTCGTAGAAGTCGCCGCCGATCTCCATCCCCTGGGTGGCCGGCAGATAGCGGGCCGCCGCCTCGATGCCGTCCAGCGGCGGCAGCGAGTGCGGCAGCAGCGCCTCCTGCAACCCGTGGGCCAGCCGGTGCTTCGCGTCGTACAGCAGCGCCCGCTCCAGCGCCTGGGCGATGAGCCCGGCCAGACTGGTCAGCACGGCCCGCTCGTCCGTGGCGAAGTGGTGCGGCGCGGCGTACGCGAGCACGCACGTGCCCACGGGGCGTCCCTGCGCGATCAGCGGCAGATAGGCCCAGGCCGAGAAGCCGGAGCGGTTGGCGAGCAGCGAGGGGTACAGGCGCTCCATTTCGTCCCGCGACTCGAAGAACGCGGGTACTCCGGTGCGCAGCACCTGTGAGCCGGGGGTCGGCTCGGACAGCGGCAGCCCCTCGTACCGCGCCACCACCTTGGGATCCGGGTAACCCCGCTGCCCCAGCACCCGCAGCCGTCCGCTCCGGGAGCCGAGCACGACCAGCCCCTGACTGCCCACGGCCGGCCCGATCTCGTCGGCGACCAGCTGCACCACGTCCTGCACGCCCACCGCCTCGGTCAGCGCACCGGCCAGATTCAGCACCTGGCTGATGGTGACCAGCCGCGTCGGGGCCGCCCCGGACTGCGGCACGGCACGGTTCATCTCCGCCACCGCGCGGGCCCGGCTGATGCGGACGCTGAGCCCCGTCGTGCTCGGGTACAGGCGGAACGACAGCCACTCGCCCGGCGGGCGCAGCGCCACGAACGACGTGGTGTGCTGGCTGAACAGCGCGGCGCGGTACCGGTCCTCGTAGACGGGGTCGTTCAGCCACGGCACCGACGCCCACAGGTGGGTGCCGAGCAGCCGGCTCACCGGGACGCCCAGCAGGTCGGCCGCGGCGGCGTTGACGAAACCCACCCGTCCGTGCAGGTCGAGCGAGCACAGCCCGTACGGCAGCCGGCCCACCATCCGGGCCGCCTCCACCGTTCCGAGGGTGCCGGCCACGCCCCCCACCAGCGGTCCGGCGACCAGGTCCGGTTCGGGGGCGAGCGGCAGGCTCAGCTCGGCGGCCCGCTCCAGCCGCACCGCCAGCCGGTCGCAGGCTGCGGTGAGGTGGTCGCGCTCCCATGCGGACAGGTCCGGCGGATGGGTGCCGGGCCAGGTCACGAAGACCGCACCGTACGCCCGCGTCGGAGTCGCCACCGGCAGCGCGGCCAGGGCGAAGGGGTACGGCAGCACCACGGCGATCCGGGGATAGTGGCGGGCCATCTCCTCCTCGCCGCCGACCCACACCAGCCGTTTCTCCCGGCACGCGTCGGAGACGGGGATCGGCGCGCTCAGCCCCACCCGTTCCCACGGCGCCGCGAACGCCCGGGGCAGTCCCGCCATCACCGCCATCTCCAGGATCGGCTGGTCGGGCGACAGCACATACACCGCGCCGGAGTGGGCGTGCACCTCGTCCATCATCGCGGCCAGCGCCAGGGACAACAGCGGGCGACCGACCGGCGCTCGCGCACCCGCCGGCGCCTGCGCGGACGACTGCCCGTCGGACACGCCGACCACCTCCTCGCGGTCCGTGCCACCGCCCCGGGACCAATCTCCCTCCTACCGGCGCGTCGCGCTCGGCGAGCGGCGCGGACAGGCCGACCCGGGACGAAAAGGGCCACCCACCTGGACGGTGGAAACCACGGACTGCGCATCCCCCCACCGGCGCCCCGACGCGCCCTGCGCCGCGGCGGCCCGCGCGACGGCCCACCCTCGCGCCACGCGGCCCGCGGTCACCCGCCTGCCGGGTCCGGTCGGGCCCGGCGCGCCCCGCCTGCCCCGCTTCCAAAGGGGAGGCGCTCCGCGCCCCCGCGAACCGTGCATCGACCCGCCCGCGCGCCCGCACACGTCCGCGCCCTCGCCGCCGGCTCCCGTACCCGTGCCTCGTCATGTTCGGTGGCGCCGACACCGTGTGCCTCCCAGGTGCGTTCCTGCGTCCGTACATCGCCGCGCGTCTCCGTCCGGCACCCCACCCGTCCCATGCCGGTGGTTCGACACGTTCCGTGGCACCGACGGACTGTGCGCCGCTTCGTGTCTCCGCCCGTACGCCCCCTCGCGTCGGACTTCGGCGTGGACCGCACCCCCCGCGCCCCTACTCCGAAACGCGCCCCGCCGCCGAGGACCGCGCGCCATCCCGGCCTCGTCGCGCCGCCACCTGACCCCCCAGACTCCGCCGGGCCGGCGTCGCACCGCTCCCGGTGCCGTGCGTGGCCGGGCGCCGGATCGCGGCCCTGCCTGAGGCGCCCTGCGCCGCGGCGGCCGTGCGAGGCCCCCCACCCCTGCCCCTGCCGTGCTCCCCGGCCCGCGCCAGTGCCCGCACTGCGTTGCGCTGCCGAAGGGACCGTGCGCCACCCCGCCGGCGCGGCCACCACGCCCCTCGCTCTCACCTGCGTCCCCGATGCGTCCGTGCCCGAGCGCCCGGTGCCTCCCTCGCCCGCTCGCGCGCCGGCGCACCCGCCGCCTGCGTGGGCGGCGCGCGGTCGCCTCGTCACTCGGCGCACACGTGGAACCGCCTTAGGGGCTGCGCAGGTCTCCCATAAGCGCTGTAATGGCCAACGTGGTCAGTGAGGGCGCTGCGGGACGCAGCACGAGAACGCTGCGTGCGGAAGGTGCCCTCAGGACGATCGCGGCCGAGCAGGAGTCCCCCGAACGGGTACGCAGGGTACTGGAGCAGGCCCTCGTCTTCGCCGGGGCCTCCTTCGTCGCCGTGTACACGCCCAGCGCGGACGGTGAGCTGCTCTGCCTGGCACAGGCGGCGGGTGTCCCGAGGACCGAGTACGGCGTCCGTGACAGCTACCCCGTCGCGGAGCAGTCCCCGGCGGCCCAGGCGCACCGCTCCGGCCGACCGGTCTGGCTCGGCCCCAGGGAGCTCGCCGCGCAGGCCCAGTCCCGCCGCGTGCCCGCCCCCGACTTCCACCTCGCGGCCCTGCCCGTGCGCGACGGCGCCAGGGGCTGTCTGCTCGCGGTGAGCGAGCACTCCTGTGGGTTCGACGCCGACGACCGTGCCTGCCTGCGGCTGGTCGCCGACGCCGTCGACCTGCCCGTGCCGTCCGTCGGCGCCGACGGTGGTGACCTGCCCAGGGACGCCTTCAGCCTCGCCATGGACACCGGCCGGGTCCGCGTGGGCGACGGGATCCTGGAGCTGTTCGGGCTCGACCCGGGGGCCTTCGACGGCCGGGTCGAGACCCTGCTGAGCCTGACCGTCCCCGAGGACCTGCCCTCGCTGATGTCGGTGGTCGAGGCGGACCACATGTCCATCGGCGACCGCGAGCTGGAGTTCCGGGTGCTCCAGCCCGACGCCCCGCCGAAATGGCTGCGGCTGCGCGGCCGGCTCGTGCCCGGCGGCGAGGGCCGGCCGGCCCGACTCGTGGGGTCGGTCGCCGACGCCTCGACGCTGCGCCCCGACATCACCGACGTGGCCCGCGTCCAGCGCCTCGCCGCCGCGCTGGCCACCGCCGTCACCGTCCGCGACGTCGGCAAGGCCGTGGTCGCCGCGCTGCGCCGCCCGCTGCGGGCCGACCGGATCGCGCTTGCCGAGCTGGAGAGCGACCGGCTCGTCGTCACCGTCCTCGACCCGCCCGAACCGGAGGTGTGGCCGGAGCTGTGGCGCGCGGAGTGGCGCACCGAGTGGCCCGACGCGCCCGTGCGGGCCATGCCCACCCTCGCCGCCGCCCTGCGCGAGGGCCGCGCCCGGATCTGGCCCGCGGGCAGCCCGCTGGAGGAGGCCCTCTCCGGGGTGGGCCCCGGCGGGCTCGCCATGCTGCCGCTGCCCGCCGGGAACCGGATGGCCGGCGCCTGTCTGATCGGCTGGGACGCCCCGCACGACTTCGGCGCCGACGAACGCGCCCTGCTCACCGCCGCCGCGGGGCTCGCCGGACAGGCCCTGATGCGGGCCCGCGCCTTCGACGCCGAGCACGAGCTCGTCGGCATGCTCCAGCGCCAGCTGCTGCCCCGTCGCCTGCCCCGGCTGCCCGGGGCGGTCGCCGTGGCTCGCTACCTGCCCAGCACCGCCGGACTGGAGCTCGGCGGCGACTGGTACGACGTGATCCCGCTTCCGGACAACCACGTCGCCCTCGTCATCGGAGACGTCCAGGGGCACAGCGCCGGCGCGGCGACCCTCATGGGCCAGATGCGCACCGCGCTGCGCGCCTACGCGGTCGAGGGACACCCGCCGGACGTGGTGGTGTCCCACGCCAACCGGCTGCTGATGGACATGGAGACCGACCTCTTCGCGACCTGCTGCTACGTCGACGTCGACATGGAGGAGGGCACCGCCTGGTGCGTACGCGCGGGGCATCTGCCGCCGGTGCTTCGTCACCCGGACGGCGGTACGGAGATCGCGGAGGTCGAGGGCGGACCGCCGCTCGGGGTGGTGACCCAGGCCGACTTCCCCATGAGCCCGCTGCGGCTGCACCCGGGCACGATGCTCGTCCTGACCACGGACGGCCTGGTCGAGTCCACCGAGGCCGACATCGACCAGGGCATGGACCGTCTCGCCCGCCACCTGTCCCGCTCCGACCCCGCACACCTCGGACTCGTTGCCGACGCCCTGCTGGGCAACGCCCCGCGCAGCGACGACGTCGCCCTGCTGCTGCTGCGCTACGACGGCATGGCCCGGCGCCCGCTGCGCGAGAGCTGGACGGTGTGGCGGGTGCCCCAGGCGGTCGGCCACGCCCGCCGCTTCACCCGGCGCACGCTGCGCTCCTGGGGCGTTACCCAGGACCTCGACGCCATCCTCCTGGTCGTGTCGGAACTGGTCACCAACGCCCTGGTGCACACCGACGGCCAGGTGCGCCTCGACCTCACGGTCGTCAACGGCCGACTCCGGCTCGCGGTCGCCGACGCCTCGCCCCGCAGTCCCGTGAAGCCCACCAGCATCGGCTGGGAGGCCACCGGCGGTCGCGGCATCCTGCTCGTCGAGGCCGTGTCGGCGGCGTGGGGGACACTGCCGGTCAGCGGTGGCAAGCAGGTGTGGGCGGAGATGATCCTCGAACCGTGAGCCGCCGCACTTCACGAGCAGCCCCGCGCCCCGCATGCCGCCGCACTTCACGAGCAGCCCCGCGCTCCGGATGCGCGCACCCCGGAAGCCCCTGGCGCTCCCGCTCCGCGAGCCGCCTTCCCCGCGTCCGGTGAGCCGCCGCGTCCCACGGGCCGCTGCGGCCGGGACCCCGGCCGCAGCGGCTCACCCGCCGGTCACAGTCGCTTCAGCAGTTCCTCGGCCAGCGGAGCGGAGGACGCCGGGTTCTGCCCGGTCACCAGGTTGCGGTCGACGACGACGTTCGGCGCCCACGGCTCCCCGGCCCGCACCCGCACCCCGGCCTCGGTGAGCCGGTCCTGGAGCAGCCAGCGCACCTTGTCGCCGAGGCCGGCCTGGGTCTCCTCGTCGTTGGTGAAGGCGGCCACCTCGTAACCGGCGAAGGCGTTCGTCCCGTCGGCCTTCACCGCGGCGAGCAGCGCCGCCGGGCCATGGCAGACGACGCCGAGCGGCCGGCCCGACTCCAGGGCGGCGGTGAGCAGCCGCCCGGAGTCGGCGTTCACGGCGAGATCCTCCATCGGCCCGTGCCCGCCGGGGTAGAAGACGGCCGCGTACTCGTCGAGGCGGACGTCCTCCAGCCGGACGGGCCGGCGCAGCTCGGCGAAGGACTCCAGCGCCTTCGCGATCCGGTCGGCGTTCTCCTGACCGCCGTTCACCTCCGGGGCCAGCGACCCGCGGTCGACGGTGGGCACCACACCTCCCGGCGTGGCCACGACGATCTCGTGGCCCGCGGCCTTGAACGCCTCGTACGGCGCGACGGCCTCCTCGGCCCAGAAGCCGGTGGGGTGCGGGGAGCCGTCGGCCAGGGTCAGCCGGTCGGCGCCGGTGACGACGAAAAGAATCTTCGACATGTGCTCACTTCCAAGTGCGTGTGGTTCCGTACCGGTATGCCTCGACGGTAGGGTCCCCGACCCCCGGGATTCCAATGCACGGGTCAATGCCTGTCATAGGAATCCTCATGGGTGGAGAGGGGTGCGCGCACGGGCGCCTGCCGTAGCCTCGTGGACGTGAGGCACAGCGACCCCGAGGGTTCGACCGGCCCGGACACCGCCGTGTCCGCGGCGGCGGCCCCCGTCCATCCGGCGTCCGCCGACCTCAACCTGCTGCGCACCTTCCTCGCCGTCCACCGCTCCGGCTCCTTCACCGCCGCCGCGCAGCTCCTGGGCCTGTCGCAGCCCACCGTCACCCTCCAGATCCGCTCGCTGGAGAGACACACCGGGCGCGAGCTGTTCGAACGACTGCCACGCGGGGTCAGGCCCACCGCCGTGGCCGACGAACTGGCCGCGCGGATCGCCGCTCCGCTCGACGCCCTCGCCGAGGTCACCGGGCGCGGCTCACCCGCCCGCACCCGCCCCGACCCGGTCCATCTGGCCGGCCCCGCCGAGCTGCTCTCCACCCGCGCGCTGCCCGCCCTGGCCCCGTTGGTGACCGGCGGAGTGCGGCTGCGCGTCACCCTCGGGCTCACCGATCCGCTGCTTGACGAGCTGCGCGCCGGCCGGCACGACCTGGTGATCTCCACGAGCCGCCCGCGCGGCCGCACCCTGTCCGCCGTGCCGCTGACCGACGAAGAGTTCGTCCTCGTGGCCGCCCCCGGTCCTGCCGCCCGGATCGGGCCGCGGCTGGCCGTGGAGGGTCCCGGCGTGCTGCACGAGGTCCCGCTGATCACCTACGCGGAGGACCTGCCGATCGTCCGCCGCTACTGGCGGCACGTCTTCGGCCGGCGGCTGAACTGCCGGGCCGCCGTGTCCGTTCCGGACCTGCGGGCCGTGCTGGCGATGGTGGTGGCCGGCGCCGGGTTCAGCGTGCTGCCGCGCTACCTGTGCGCGGGTGAAGTGGCCTCCGGCGCGCTGGTCGTGCTGGACGAGCCCGAGGACGCGCCGATCAACACCGGTTACCTCGTGCAGCGTCCCGGCGCCTCGGACAACCCCCACGTCGCCCTGGTCCGCGACCGCCTCCTGGAGGCGGCCCGCACCTGGTGACCGTACGCGTGGTGACGCGTGCGCCCGCCGGGTACCCGACGGTCCGCACACGAGAGGGGCACGTCATGGCACAGCACGTACGCGACATCATGACCTCCGCGCCGGTGAGTGTGGGGCCGCAGACCTCCGTCGCCGAGGTCGCCCGCATCATGCGCGACCGCGACCTCGGAGCCGTCCTGGTGACGGACGGCGACCGGCTGCGCGGGCTGGTCACCGACCGGGACCTGGTGGTCCGCGCGGTCGCGCAGGGCGGCGACCCGGAGGACACCACCGTGGCCGGGGCATGCAGCGAGGACCTGGTGACGGTCGGACCGGACGACGACCTCGACCGGGCGGTGCGGCTCATGCGGGAGCACGCCGTGCGGCGCGTCCCGGTCGTCGAGGGCGGACACGCCGTGGGCGTCGTCTCGTTGGGCGACGCTGCCCTGGAACGCGATCCGGACTCCGCGTTGGGCGACATCAGTGTCGCCCGGCCCAACAAGTGACCGCGGTGCCGGTGGCCCGCGCGACCGGTGAATCGCGCGACTGATTCCTCAACTCCCCTTGTTCGGCAGGGCATTGAGGGTGCTTCTGGTGCAGGTTTGGCCGGTGGTGCCAGGGGGACCCGGAGGGTGGTGGCAGAAGAAGGAAGATGATGCGTCGTGACTTCGGAGATCAGTGAAAAGCCCGCCCTGAAGCGGCCGGAGACCGGCTGGGCCAGGGCCCGGCGCCTGCGCGGGAAGGACCCGCTGCGGACGTGTCTGCCCGCCGTGATCCGCGATCCCTCCGGCACCGCCGACGCGGGCGCGGAGGAGAACATCGTCAGGGGCGAGGACTAGCGGGGCCGGATCCCCGCCGACGAGGCAATGTCGTGCGCCTGCTGCTGATGTCCGACACCCACCTGCCGAGGCGGGCCAAGCGGCTTCCCGTGCCGCTGCTGGAGGAACTCCCGCACGCCGACGTCGTCTTCCACGCGGGTGACTGGGTGGACACGGCGACCCTCGACCTGCTGGAGAGCACCAGCAGCAGGCTCGTCGCCGTGTACGGCAACAACGACGGGCCCGAACTGCGCGCCCGGCTCCCGGAGATCGCGTACGCCGACCTCGACGGCCTGCGCTTCGGAGTGATCCACGAGACGGGGCCGGCGCGGGGACGTGAGGACAGGTGCGCCGCGCGCTTCCCCGACCTGGACGTGCTGGTGTTCGGGCACAGCCACATCCCGTGGGACACCACCGCCGGCACGGGACTCCGTCTGCTCAATCCGGGTTCGCCGACGGACCGCCGCCGTCAGCCGCACTGCACCTACATGACCGCCGCGGTCACCGAGGGCCGCCTGGAGGAGGTGGAGCTGCACCGGCTGCCGGTGCGCCGGTGACACCCGCTCGACGGTCGGGGCCGCTTCGTCGGTGGAAGCGGCCCGGACGCTGCGAGTAGATGCGCTCTCACGGACCTCCTTCCCACGATCGGAGGTGTTGCTGTCGGACGGACTACCCATCCTCGCGGGCTTCACACACCCGGAACTCGAATGTTTCCGTCCGATGTGTCCCGGTCCGGGAGCGGAGGGGACGGCGGGGCGGCTGGGGCCCGAGGGGCCGGCTCAGGCACCGGCCCGCGACGGGTGGACCGCGCCGTGGGTCGCGGAGAGCGGCGCGCCGGAGCCGCCCCAGCGCAGGGCGACGATCTCGGCGGCGACGGACACGGCCACCTCCTCGGGCGTGCGGGCCCCGAGGTCGAGTCCCACGGGGGAGCGCAGCCGGCCCAGTTCGCGCGCGGTGAGGCCGGCCGCGACCAGCCGCTCGGTCCGCTCGGTGTGGGTGCGCCGGCTGCCCATCGCACCGATGTACGCGGCCGGCCGACGCAGCGCCTCCTCGAGCAACGGGACGTCGAACTTCGGGTCGTGGGTGAGCACGCAGATCACCGTGCGCCCGTCGGTGTCCGTCCCGCGCAGGTACCGGTGCGGCCACTCGACGACCACCTCGACCGCCTCCGGGAACCGCCCGGGCGTGGCGAAGGCCGGGCGGGCGTCGCAGACGGTGACCCGGTAGCCGAGGAAGAGCCCCATGCGGGCCACCGCCGCCGCGTAGTCGATCGCGCCGAAGACCAGCATCCGCGGCGGTGGCGCGAAGGACTGGAGGAAGACGCTCACCACGTCCTCGCGGCGCTGCCCCCGGGGTCCGTAGTGGCGCAGGCCGGTGCCGCCCAGGGCGAGTTCGCCGCGCGCGTCGGCGGTCACGGCCGCGTCCAGGCCGCTCGTGCCCAGGGTGCCCGAGACCCGGTCCGGCCACACGGCGAGCACGGCGCCGCGCGGTGCGGGGCCGTCGGCCACCGTGGCCACGGCCACCGGATCGCCCGCGGCGACCGACTCCGCGACGGCGGCGAAGGCCGGGTCGGTGCCGGGCGTGACCGCGCGGACCAGCACGGTGAGGCGCCCGCCGCAGGTCAGACCGACCGCGAAGGCGTCCTCGTCGCTGTGGCCGAAGGTCTCGAGGCGGGGCCGGCCGTCGGCCACCACCTCCCGCGCCAGCTCGAACACCGCGCCCTCGACACAGCCCCCGGAGACGCTGCCCACCACCTCGTCGCCCGGGCCGACGGCCATCGCCGCTCCCGGGTCGCGCGGCGCGCTGCCGCCGATCTCGACGACGGTCGCCAGACCGAACGGCTCCCGGGCCGCGTACCAGCGTCCGAGCACCGGAAAGATCTCGCGCACGGTCCTCTCCTCCCGCCGGCACCTGAAGCCGGGTACCCGCGGGACGGTCGGGCACGGCCGCGCGGTGGGCTTCGGCCGGGCGTTCTCGCCGTCCCGGCGCACCCGGGGACGCCGTCCCCGGGCACTCCCGGCCGACGCGGGGGCGGGCGTCGGCTCCCCGCACGGGGCCGACCGCCCGTCCGCGCTCAACCGCCCGACGGTCCCGTCCAGCCGGCCTCCACCCGGCCCAGCCGGACCCGCTGCGGATGGTCCCCGACGGGCACGGACGCGGTCTTCCGGCCGCTCGCGAAGTCGATGGCGGTGACCCGGTCGGCGCCGCTCTCGGAGACCACGCAGGACCGGCCGTCGCCGCTGACGGTCGCCCAGTAGGGCTTGGACACGGGGACGAGCGGGCCCTCCCGGAGCGTGGCCCGGTCGACGACGGTCGCGTAGTCGTCCATGGTGCCGGCGACGCAGAGCGCGGTGCCGTCGGGCTTCACGGTGAGGCCGTGGTGGCGGGAGTCGTTGACCCAGGTGGTCCGGTCGTCGCTGGTGGCCGGGTTCTTCGGCAGGGTCTTGGTGCGGGTGATGCGGTCGGTGGCGAGGTCGTATTCGAAGAGGCCGTTGAACACCTGGAAGTACAGCTTGGACTCGTCCGGGGAGAAGGCGGCCGGCCGGACCGCGTCCGAGTGGTTCCGCAGCCCGGCGGCGTCGAGCCGGTCGCGCATGTCGATCACCTTCACCTGCTGGAAGGTGGTGGCGTCGACGACCGTGATGCGGCGGTCGCCCTTCGTCCAGTCCAGCCAGGTGGCGTCGAGCGCGGTGTTCACCTCACCGATGGACATGTTCCAGATGTGTCTGCCGTCGGCGCTGAAGACGTTCTCGTGCGGCTTGTCGCCCGTCGCGAACGAACCGAGCTGCCGGCCCGTCTCGATGTCCAGCACGTGCACGGTGCCGGAGGTGGAGGCCGAGACGGCGACGCGCCTGCCGTCGGGGGAGACGGCCATGTGGTCGGAGCGGTAACCCGACACGCGGAAGCGCCAGTCGACGCGCCCCGTGGCGAGGTCGAGCGAAACCACGTCGGCGAGACTCGGCCGGGAGACGACCACCGAGCGGCCGTCCGGGGTGGAGTACATGTCGTCCACGAACTGGTCGTGGCCCTCGCCGACGCTCTCGCGGATGGCCATGAAGTGGATCCAGTGCACCGGGTCGCGGTTGATCTCGGCCAGTCGCTCCTCCTTGTCGGGCACGACGTCGATGCGGCCGATCCTCGCGAAGTCGCCTCCGGACTCGAGGACGTCGGCGGTGCCGTCCCAGTTGTTGCCCACGAACAGCACCTCGCGCAGACCGGCTGCGGAGGCATCCGGGGTGGATCCCACCGCGGTCGCGGTGGTCGCGGGGGCGGCGGCGGTGAGGACGAGGGCGGCGGCAATGGAGCACAGATGCCTGGGTCCGGGGACCGGCATGGCGGCTCCCTTCTGTGAGGGGCGGACATGTGTGACGTGCGCATGCCAAGGGAGCGGAAGTGCTTTCGCCATCAACTTACTGAAAAGTAAGGAAGGCTGCCCCTCACGACAAGACCAGGGACACGACAAAGTTGGGCCGAGCGAGCGGCGGAGGGCGGGCGAGCACGGAGGACGACGAGGAGGGCCGACGAACGAGGAAGAGGCCGGCGCATGAGGAAGGGCCGGTGGCCGGGCGCAGCGCCCCGGTCACCGGCCCGTCTCCGTCACCGCGCCCGGCGAGCCATGGACGACCTGCCTACTCCTCGTCCCAGGCCTGGATCATCACCTGCTCGCTGATCTTGCCGTCCCGCAACGTGATCATCGACTCCGAGAGAACCCGCACCCCGTCCGGATACTCGCAGCTCTCGCAGTACGCGGCGTGGTCGCCCTGGACGACGCACTGCTCCAGCTTGTGCGTCATGTCGCGGCTGTAGACGTCGTCGAGCACGGTGGCGATCTCCTCCCGGCCGTGCAGGACCTTGGGGTGGCTGGGCTGGGTGTTGCGGTCCACGATGCGCAGTTCGGCGTCGTCCGCGTAGAGGGACACCAGATGCGCCGACGTCTGCGCCTCGATGCCCCGGCGCAGGGTGTCGGTGTCGAAGCGCGATTCTGCCGTGGTTGCCATGCTGACCTCCTCCAACGGGGGCCGCGGCCCGGCCGGCGGCGGGTCGCGAGGGGCCTCTCCTACGAGACTCCTCCCGCCCGGAGGGCCCGGCAAGCGCAGCCCGCCCGGCGCCCGCCCGTCCGCTCACCCGCCCGTCGCCAGGAACTGCGTCGCCGCCAGCTCCGCGTACAGCGGATCCCCGGTCACCAGCTCGCGATGGGTGCCGACGGCGCGGACCCGGCCCGCGTCCATCACCACGATCCGGTCGGCCGCGGTCACCGTGGACAGCCGGTGCGCGACGACCAGTACCGTCGTCGTACGCGCCACGTCGGCGACCGTGTCGCGCAGCGCCGCCTCGTTCACCGCGTCGAGCTGCGAGGTGGCCTCGTCGAGCAGCAGCAGCCGGGGACGGCGCAGCAGGGCGCGGGCGATGGCGACGCGCTGGCGCTCCCCGCCGGACAGCTTGGTGCCGCGGTGGCCGACGAGGGTGTCGAGCCCGTTCGGCAGGCGGGCGACCAGCCCGTCGAGCCGGGTCGTCTTCAGCACCCGCGCCACGGCCTCGTCGTCCGCCTCGGGGTTGCCCAGCAGCAGGTTGTCCCGCAGCGAGCCCGACAGCACCGGAGCGTCCTGCTCCACGTACCCGATCGAGGACCGCAGGTGCGGCACGTCCCAGTCGGCCAGGTCCCGGCCGTCGAGCGTGATCAGCCCCGAGTCGGGGTCGTAGAACCGCTCGATGAGCGAGAAGACGGTGGTCTTGCCCGCGCCGGACGGGCCGACGAACGCGGTCATGCCCTGGGCGGGCACGGTGAACGTCACCCCGTGGTGCACGGGGGGCAGATCGTCGGCGTACCGGAAGCGGACGTCCTCGAAGGCGAGGGCGGCGGGCGCGGTGCCGGGGGAGGGCAAGGCGGCGGGACCCGCGGCCGGTTCCGCGGGCAGCCGCATCGCCTCCTGGATACGGGCCAGGGCGGCGCTGCCCGTCTGGTACTGGGTGATCGCGCCGACGACCTGCTGGATCGGCGCCATGAGGTAGAAGACGAACAGCAGGAAGGCCACCAGCGTGCCGATGTCGATCGCGCCGGTCGCCACCCGGGCGCCGCCCACCGCGAGCACCGTGATGAACGCGACCTGCATCGCAAGACCGGCCGTGTTGCCCGCCGCCGCCGACCACTTGGCGGCGCGCACGGCCTGCCGCCACGACTCCTGAGCGGCCTCGTGCAGCGTCCGCTCCTCACGGGGTTCGGCACCGGACGCCTTCACCGTGCGCAGCGCGCCGAGGACTCGCTCCAGCGAGGCGCCCATCACGCCGACCGCGTCCTGGGCCTGGCGGCTGGCCCGGTTGATGCGCGGCACGATCACACCGAGCACCGTCCCCGCGGCCACGATCACGGCCAGCGTGACCCCCAGCAGCACCGGGTCGACGAAGCCCATCAGCACCACCGTCGCGACGAGCGTGAGACCGCCCGTGCCGAGACCGACCAGCGAGTCGGTGGTGACCTCGCGCAGCAGCGTGGTGTCGGAGGTGACGCGGGCCATCAGATCACCGGGCTCGGTGCGGTCCACCGCACCGATCCGCAGCCGCAGCAGATACGACGACAGCGCCCGCCGCGCCCCGAGCACGACCGACTCGGCGGTGCGCCGCAGTACGTACGAACCCAGCGCGCCCAGCGCCGCGTTGGCCACGACGAGCGCCGACATGAGCAGCAGCGCCCCGGTGATGGCACGGTCGGCCGCCAGGTCGTCGATCAGGTCCCGGGCCACCAGCGGCAGCATCAGGCCCGTAGCGCCCGTCAGCAGCGAGAGCGCCGCGCCGCCCAGCAGGGCCCACCGGTGCGGTCGTACGTACCCGAGGAGCAGCCGCCGGGCGGGCGGGGCGGTTTCCTGCGCTGCGATGCTCACTTCACTCCTTCGGCGTCGGACGGGTGTTCAGGCTACGTCGCGCGGGCGGGCCCGCGAGGCGCTCGGCGTCGTTACCCCTGGGTCGCGCGTAGGGTCGAAGGGACGTACACCGGTCGACGAAGGAGTCAGCGGCATGGCGCAGGAAGTACGCGGGGTGATCGCACCGGGCAAGGATCAGCCGGTACGGATCGAGACGGTCGTCGTGCCCGACCCGGGACCGGGCGAGGCGGTCGTGCGTGTCCAGGCCTGCGGCGTCTGCCACACCGACCTGCACTACAAGCAGGGCGGCATCAACGACGAGTTCCCCTTCCTGCTCGGCCACGAGGCCGCCGGTGTGGTGGAGTCGGTGGGCGACGGGGTCACCGACGTCGTGCCCGGTGACTTCGTGATCCTCAACTGGCGTGCGGTGTGCGGGAAGTGCCGGGCCTGCCTGCGCGGGCGCCCCTGGTACTGCTTCGACACCCACAACGCGACGCAGCGGATGACCCTGAGCGACGGCACCGAACTCTCCCCGGCCCTGGGCATCGGCGCCTTCGCGGAGAAGACGCTCGTCGCCGCCGGACAGTGCACCAAGGTCGACCCCGCCGTCTCCCCGCAGGTCGCCGGTCTGCTGGGCTGCGGGGTGATGGCCGGCATCGGCGCCGCGATCAACACCGGGAACGTCGGCCGGGGCGACTGCGTCGCGGTCATCGGCTGCGGCGGCGTCGGGGACGCGGCCGTCGCCGGATCGCGACTGGCCGGGGCGGCGAGGATCATCGCCGTCGACATCGACGACCGCAAGCTGGAGACCGCCCGCTCCATGGGTGCCACGCACACCGTCAACGCGCGGCGGACGGATCCCGTCGAGGCGATCCGCGAACTCACCGGCGGCTTCGGCGCCGACGTGGTCATCGAGGCCGTCGGCCGCCCCGAGACCTACGAGCAGGCGTTCTACGCGCGTGATCTGGCCGGCACAGTGGTCCTCGTCGGCGTGCCCACGCCCGAGATGAGGCTGGACCTCCCGCTGCTCGACGTGTTCGGCCGCGGCGGCTCCCTGAAGTCCTCCTGGTACGGCGACTGCCTGCCCTCCCGGGACTTCCCGATGCTGATCGACCTGCATCTCCAAGGCCGCCTGGACCTCGGCGCGTTCGTCACCGAGACGATCCGGCTCGACGAGGTGGAGGAGGCGTTCGAGCGGATGCACCGGGGCGACGTCCTGCGCTCGGTGGTGGTGCTGTGATGACCGCGCGCATCGAACACCTCGTCACCTCCGGCCGGTTCACCCTCGACGGCGGCACCTGGGACGTCGACAACAACGTGTGGATCGTCGGCGACGACCACGAGGCCGTCGTCATCGACGCCGCCCACGACGCCGACGCCATCGCCGAGGCGGTCGGCGACCGCCGCCTCACGGCGATCGTCTGCACCCACGCCCACAACGACCACATCGACGCCGCGCCCGCCCTCGCCGAGCGCACCGGCGCCACCATCCGGCTGCACCGCGACGACCTGCCGCTGTGGCGGCAGACGCACCCGGACCGCGACCCCGACGCATGGCTGGTCGACGGCCAGGTGCTCGAGGCGGCCGGCGCCGACCTCACGGTGCTGCACACGCCCGGGCACGCACCGGGCGCGGTGTGCCTTTACGCCCCGGGTCTCGCCACCCTCTTCAGCGGCGACACGCTCTTCCGGGGCGGGCCGGGGGCCACCGGCCGCTCGTACTCCCACTTCCCGACGATCATCGACTCGATCCGGGAGCGGCTGCTCACCCTCCCGCCCGGAACCGAGGTCCTCACCGGCCACGGCGAGGCGACCACCATCGGCGCGGAGGCACCGCACCTCGAGGAGTGGATCGCCCGCGGGCACTGACACCCCGCGGAACCGACACCGCGGACCGGGACCGCGGCGCGACACGCTCCCGCGGCTCCCGTAAAAGGTGACAGGAGATGTCCGGCTTACCCGTCACGCTCGTGGGGACGGAGGATCACTGGTGACAGGAGGCCGGACATGCCGGAGTCGGACGCGGGGAACGCCGGGACGCTGCAGGGCAGGATCGCCCTGGTCGCCGGGGCGACCCGGGGAGCGGGGCGGGGCATCGCGGTGGAACTCGGGGCGGCGGGCGCGACCGTGTACGTCACCGGCCGTACCACCCGCGCCCGGCGCTCCGAGTACGACCGCCCCGAGACCATCGAGGACACCGCCGACCTGGTCACCGCGGCCGGCGGCCGGGGCGTCGCCGTCCCCACCGACCACCTCGACCCCGCTCAGGTCGCGGCGCTGGTCGAGCGCATCGACGCCGAGCAGGGCCGCCTGGACGTCCTGGTCAACGACATCTGGGGCGGCGAGACGCTCTTCGAGTGGGACACACCCGTCTGGGAGCACGACCTGGACAAGGGGCTGCGGCTGCTCCGGCTCGGCGTCGAGACGCATGTGATCACCAGTCATCACGCCCTGCCTCTGCTGCTGCGCCACCCCGGCGGGCTCGTCGTCGAGATGACGGACGGCACCGCCGACTACAACCGTGACACCTACCGCGTGAACCTCTTCTACGACCTCGTCAAGTCGTCCGTGCAGCGCATGGCATTCGCCCTCGCCCACGAACTCGCCCCGCGGGGAGCGACCGCACTCGCGCTCACGCCGGGCTGGCTCCGCTCGGAGATGATGCTTGAACAGTTCGGGGTGCGCGAGGACAACTGGCGCGACGCCCTGGAGCGCGTCCCGCACTTCGCCATCTCCGAGACCCCGCGCTACGTCGGCCGCGCCGTCGCGGCCCTCGCCGCCGATCCGGACGTGGCGCGGTACAACGGCCGGTCGCTCTCCAGCGGCGGCCTGGCCCAGGAGTACGGCTTCACCGACCTGGACGGCAGCCGCCCGGACGCCTGGCGCTACCTGGTCGAGGTACAGGACGCGGGCAGGCCGGCGGACGTGACCGGCTACCGCTGACCCGGCGCCGCGCGACCCTCCCGCCACCGTCCGCCCTCTGCCGCGGTGATCGTCCTGGCAGTACCGTCACCCCATGACGACGGACACGGGGCGGTTCGACGCGTACGGGGTTCTCATCACGGGCGCGGCACGCGGCATCGGTGCCGCCACCGCCCGGCGGTTCGCGCGGGAGGGGGCCCGGGTGCTCGTGGCCGACGTGGACGCGGACGCCGCGCGGGCGACCGCGTCCGCCCTGCGCGACGACGGGCTCACGGCGGAGGCGTACACCTGCGACGTGGGAGACCGCGCCTCGGTCGAGGCGGCCGTCGCGCACGCGGTGGACGCCTTCGGCACGCTCGACGTCCTGGTCAACAACGCCGCCCACTGCACGCCCGACGCCGACCGCTTCGAGCAGCAGTCGGACGAGGCATGGGCGCGCGACCTCGACGTCACCCTCACCGGCGCCCACCGGTGCAGCCGCGCAGCCCTTCCGCACCTGGCCGCGTCCGGCCGCGGCGCCATCGTCGGCATCGGCTCCGTCAACGGCCTCCAGGACTTCGGCAACCACGGCTACAGCGCCGCCAAGGCAGGCCTGATCTCCCTGACCCGCACCCTCGCCGGCCACGCCGGGCCCCGTGGTGTCCGTGTCAACCTGGTGGTTCCGGGGACGGTCCGCACCCGCGCCTGGGCGGGCCGCGACGACGCATTGGAGAGGGCCGGCCGCCTCTACCCGCTGGGCCGCGTCGGCGAACCGGAGGACATCGCGGCCGCCGTGGCCTTCCTCGCCTCGCCCGATGCGTCCTGGATCACCGGCACCACGCTGGTGGTCGACGGCGGCATCACCGCCGTGAACACCGGTTTCCGCCAGGCGCTGCGCGACCCCGGGGAAGCACCGCGCAGCTAGCGCGGCCCGGTGCCCGCCCCCGATCCGCCGTGCCCGCGGATCGCTCGTTCCCGGTCGCCCGCTCCCGATCCGCCGTGCCCGCGGATCGCTCGTTCCCGGTCGCCCGCTCCCGATCCGCCGTGCCCGCGGATCGCTCGTTCCCGGTCGCCCTCGCCGCGACCGAATGTCACCGTTCGGTCCCGGTCCGTCCGGCACGTACAACCGACCGCGCCGGCCGGCCGTCTAGCTGGCAGAGATCGCAATCCATGCGGTCGTTTCCGCGGGAAAGGCATGACGGACCATGGGGGACACACGCAGACGGGGCGCCGTCGCCCTCGGGATCACCGCACTGGTGGCCCCGCTCACGCTCGCCCTCGGCGCGACGCCGGCGCAGGCCGCGAGCTGCACCACCAAGACGGGCCCGTACCAGAAGCAGGTGGAGAAGTTCCTCGGCCGCCCGGTCGACGGCAAGCAGTCCTCCGCCGACTGCAAGGCCATCCAGGCCTTCCAGAACAAGCACGGCATCACGCCGAACATCGGGTACGCCGGCCCCGTGACCTGGGGCGTCATGGACCTGATGAACAAGCAGAAGGCCGTGGGAAGCAACCCGAACAAGGCGGGCAAGTGCCCGGTCAACAAGGGCCGCATCGCCTGTGTGAACCTGACTCTGCAGCTCAGCTGGGTCCAGGACGGCAAGAAGCTCGTCTACGGGCCGGTACCGGTCCGTACCGGGCGTGACGGGTACGAGACCCGCACCGGGCTGAAGAAGATCTACTGGCGCAACATCGACCACGTCTCGACGATCTACGACGTGCCGATGCCCTACAGCCAGTTCTTCGACGGCGGCCAGGCCTTCCACTCGGTCGGCGTCAGCATGTGGAACCCACCCGGTTCGCACGGCTGCGTCAACATGACGAAGACGGACGCCAAGAAGTACTGGTCGCTCCTGAAGAAGGGCGACGACGTCTACGTGTACGGGCGCAAGCCGGGCACCTGACGGAAAGACCCCGGATGTGAACTCCCCCACGTTCCTTGACAGATGGACGTGATCAGCGACACGGTCCGATATGTCCGTTTCGCGCGCGAATACTCACATCGCCTTCACCTCCGGGGCCGTATGCTTCACGGTATGTCCACCAATGTTGAACCCTCCGCCGAGCGATCGGCTGCCGAGGTCAACGAGGAGATCCGGGCCCTGTGGCTCCGGTCGGGCGGGACACTGAGCGTCGAGCAGCGCGAGGAGTACCAGCGGCTCGTCCTGGAGTGGGCCTCGGCCCTTCCGCAGCCGGCGAACGCGGCCTGAGCGCCTCGTAGCCCCGACCCGGCGGTACCGCAGCCCGGACCTCGGCAACCGCATCCCTGATCCCCGGGCACCCGTGAACCGACGGGTGCCCTTCTCGAACCGACCTCGGCGACCTGCGCCCGCCGGCGCGAACCGCTCGGCGGGGTGATCCTCTCACTGTCCGAAGGCCGCCGAAGGAACACGGCGTCCAACCGATCGGCGATGCCCGGCGGGGCGGCACGCTCAGCCCCAGGTCGCCGAATAGTGCCGGCGGTACGCCTTGCGGTCCTGTTCCGTGCGGATCCAGCGGGTGGCCACCAGCGCCACCAGGCTGCCCGCGATGACCAGCAGGCCGGGGCCGACGTTGCGCGGGTCGGCCAGGCGGGAGAGCAGCGTCGACCCGCTCGGGATGCCGGACGTCGGGGCCGACGAGCCCGGTGAGGCCGAGCCCGGAACCGCCCCGGCCTCCGGGCCCGACGGCGCGGGCGAGGGCGCGGCGGTGCCGTCCGCCCCCGGTGCCACGATCAGCCGTACACCGAGCGCGGACAGCGCCTTCGTCACCGGCTGGAAGTACGTGGTCCCGCCCACCCGGCAGTCACCGCTGCCGCCCGACGTCACACCGAGCGCGATGCCCTCGGAGAACATCGGACCGCCGCTGTCGCCGGGTTCGGCGCACACGTTGGTCTCGATGAGGCCACTGACCGTGCCCTCGGGGTAGTTCACCGTCGCGTTCAGCGCGGTCACCTCCCCGTCGCGCAGTCCGCTGGTGCTGCCGCTGCGGAACACCCGCTGCCCGACGGCGGCCTCGCCCACACCGGTGATCCGCACGCCCTTGCCGTCGCCCACCGCCACCACGCCGGCGCCCTCCCCGGCCCGGCCGTCGGTGTACTCGATCAGGGAGTAGTCGTCTCCCGGGAAGCTGCCGCCGACCGTCGTGCCGACCTCCTGCCGGCCCCGGTCGTCGGCGAACCACACCGACCCGTCCGGACCGCAGTGCCCGGCGGTGAGGATGAACTCCCGCTTGCCGTCGGTGACGTTGAACCCGGCCGAACAGCGCCCCGCGGTCGACAGGATGGGCTGCGCGCCGTTGATCCGGGTGCTGAAGGTGCCCTCGGTTCGCTCCATGCGGACGAAGCCGCCGATTTCCTCGGCCACTTCGGTCAGTTCGGACCAGTCGCCCGAGGACACCGTGCGGTCGCCGCGCACCACCACCCGGTTGTGGCGGTAGTCCATGACCCACGCCGTGCCGGGTACGCGCGGCGCCGAACGCAGCGTCTCGGTCGCCGACGTGAGGTCCTGCATGCTGTGGCGCACCATCCTCGGCTCGGCTCCGGCCCGCCGGACCTCGTCCGCCGCCTCCCGGTCGGTGACCGCGACGACCGTGCGCCCGTCGGTGCCGATCCAACTGCCCGCCGTACGCGAGGTGCCCAGCCGGGACACCAGATCCGCACCGGGGCCGGGGGACTGCGCGACGTCCGCGAACGGAACGGCACCGGGTGCGGGGAGCTCGCTCGCCACGGCGGTGGTGACCATCGCTCCCCCCAGGAGCAGTCCGCCGACCGCCGCCAGCCGCGTCACTCGCCGGACGACCCGTCGTCGTGCGTGCCTCATGCATGGCTCCCGAACCAGACCAACGCGGCGCGAACACCGCGGGGCCCTCCCCTGAGTCGAGCGCCCTCAGTCCATACGGGCCCGGGAGCCCGTGTGTTCATCCGGCGCGGGAGACCGTCACGCCCGCCCGTCCGGACACCGACGCGGACGGCAGCGTCACCCGGTCCGGTCCACCGGCGGGCCGGCCTGTGCCAGCGCCCTCCAGCTGCGGGCGTCGCCCCACACCGACGCCGGGTCCACGTACGGACGCAGCAGCGCGGTCAGCACCGGATCCCCTCGTTCGTGCAACTCGTCGGAGGCGATCCGGCGGGCGATCCCGGCGAGGAAATCCGCGAGCTGCACCCGCGGATCCTCCCGGGCGGCGACCAGCCGCACCCCCTCCAGGGCGATGCCCTCCCGCCGCGCCGTGCGCTCGATCCACGCGATCCGCTCCGGCGTCAGCATGTTCTGCCGGTCGTGCACCAGGCGGACGGGCCGTCCGTCCGCGCTCCAGTGCGCGGCCGTGGACACGATGGCCGGAAGCAGCGGGTTGAGCACCGGTATCCGGGTGGCCCGCAGACCGTACAACCCAGCCCGGTAGGCGTCGGCACGCGAGCGTCGTGCCGCCAGCCGGTCCAGCACCCCGGCCGCCTCCGTACCGGCGTGGGCACGGCGGAGCGCGTCGAGCGTGCCGAAGAACAGGGCGACGGGAGCGTCCGCCTCGTCGCCGCCGCGTACCCGCAGCAACCGGTTGGCGGCCTCGAGGAACTCCCGCCGGCCGTCCGTCCCCAGGTCCCGCCGTCCGGCCCGGAACAGCGTGACCGCGTCGGCCGGATCGTCCAGCAGCAGGGCGGTCACCCGGTCCACCACGAAGAACGCCTTCTCGGTGAGGTGCACATGGGCCCGTCCGTGGATCGGCCCGCCGGGTGCGAGCAACCACTCCAGCACCGCCCGGTGCTTCTCCCGCAGGAGATGGTTCGCCTTGTACTCCTCGGCCGGGGAGCGGATGCGGTCCCGGACCTCCCGCAGGGCACCGGCCGCGGCGGCCGGGGACAGGTGCACACCGGCGTGCGCGAACACCTCCGTGTTGCCGCCGGTGAGGTTCTCGCCGTCCGACCCCGACTCGTCGCACGCGATCTCCCGCACCCGCCCCGTGCCGACGGCCCGGGGCCCGGCCTCGTGATACCCGCTCACATCACGGCCCCCTATCTTGTGCCCATGACCAGGATCCCGCACGAGACGTCCGGTGAACCGAACCCCCTGGAGGTCCTCGGCCTGGAGACCCTGCGCCGCCGCACCAGCATCAAGTGGCGCGCCCAGCCCGAGGACGTGCTGCCCCTGTGGGTGGCCGAGATGGACGTGCCGCTCGCCGGACCCGTCCTGCGCACCCTCACCCGGGCCCTGGAACTGGGTGACACCGGGTACCCCGCCGGCACCGGCTACGCCGAGGCACTGGCGGCCTTCGCGGCCGAGCGCTGGGCCTGGGACGGGCCGGCCGTGGAGCGCACCGCGCTGGTGCCCGACGTCATGCGGGGCGTGGTCGAGACGCTGAGGCTGGTCACCGGACACGGCGACCCCGTGGTGGTGAACCCGCCGGTGTACCCGCCCTTCTTCGACTTCGTCCGGCACATGGACCGCCGGGTGGTCGGGGCACCGCTCGGCGCCGACGGGCGGATCGACCTCGATGTCCTGGAGGACGCCTTCCGCCGGGCCGGGGCGGACGGCGGCCGGGCGGCCTACCTGCTGTGCAGCCCGCACAACCCCACCGGCACCGTGCACACCGCCGAGGAGCTGACCGCCGTCGCCGCCCTCGCCGAGCGGTACGGCGTACGGGTCGTCGCCGACGAGATCCACGCGCCGCTGGTCCTCGGCGGCCCCGGCTTCGTGCCGTACCTCAGCGTGCCGGGTGGTGGGCGCGGGCTGTCGCTGATGTCGGCCTCGAAGGCGTGGAACCTGGCCGGTCTGAAGGCCGCGCTCGCCGTCGCCGGGCCCGAGGCCGCGGGGGACCTGGCCCGGATGCCCGAGGAAGTAGGTCACGGCGCGAGCCATCTCGGCATCCTCGCTCACACCGCCGCCCTGCGCGACGGCACCGCCTGGCTGGACGCCCTGCTCGCCGGTCTGGACGACAACCGCCGACTGCTCGCCGAGCTCCTGGCCGAGCACCTGCCGGCGATCCGCTACCGCCCGGGCGAGGGCACGTATCTGGCCTGGCTGGACTGCCGCGCCCTGGGCCTCGGCGACGATCCGGCCGAGTTCTTCCTGCGGCACGGCCGGGTGGCCCTCAACTCCGGCCTCCCCTTCGGCACGGGCGGCGCCGGCCGGGTCCGGCTGAACCTCGCCGCGTCGCGGGAGGTGATCACGGAGGCGGTGCGCAGGATGACGGCCGCCGTCGAGGCGACCGGCAGGGGGCGGGCCTAGCCAGGGTCCTTCGTGTCGATCAGGACGCAGGAGGCGACGGCGCCTTGTCACCACCGTGAGCGCGGTCGGGTCCGGGCGGCTGCATTGCGGAGGAGGGTGTCGACGACGGGCCCTAGACTGCCCGGTATGGACGACGCCTCGGTGGAGCGGCTCGGAGCGGGCAAGTACCTGCTGCTCACCAGTTTCCGCAAGAACGGCACGCCGGTCGCCACGCCGGTGTGGGTGGTCCGGGACGGGGACACGCTCGGCGTGTGGACCGTCGCCGACTCCTGGAAGGTGAAGCGGATCCGGGCCCGCGCCGACGTCCTGGTCGGCCCCTGTGACCTGCGCGGCAACCCGACCGGCGACCAGATGCCCGGCACCGCGGAGATCTGCGACGCGGCCACCACCGCCCGCTACCGCAGGCTGCTCGCCCGCAAGTACGGGCTGATCGGCCGGCTCTCCCTGCTGGGCAGCCGCCTGCGCCGGGGCGTGGACGGCACGGTGGGAATCCGCGTCACCCTCTGAGGACCAGTGGGCGGGGGCGGTCGGTCAGGTCAGGTCCATGCCCGGTAGGGCTCGTCGACCAGCTGGAAGACCGGCTCGCCCCGGACCGGGTCCTTGGCCGTCGACAGCCGGACCCGGTCGCCGCTGTGGATGCCGATCGGCGGGCCCATGACCCGTCCGCGCACCACGAAGCCCTCGGCCATCTCGATCAGGGACACGTTGCGGGCCGCCGGGGTGTTGCGGTGCACCACCGTGGAGTGGCGGACGGTGCCGACGCCCTCGCTGCGTTCCGTGCGCAGGTCGCTGCCCTGACAGACCGGGCACAGCAGCCGGTGGTACATGGCGGTGCCGCACCAGGTGCAGCGCTGGAAGATCATGGCCTCCGGGCCCGGGGACTGTGCTTCGAGCAGGCCCGTCGCGGAGCCGGCTGCCTGCTGAGCGACGCTTCCTGAGTGGTGGTACACGCTGGTCAACTCCCTGCACTCGGCCGGAATCCCGCGTGCACGGTCGCCCGGGCACGCGTGTGCGCGGTTGCCGTGCCACCGTGCACAGCGACAGAGTATGGCACTGAGTGCCACTCGTAAAGGCACTCCGTACCCTCAATCTGCGTGGGCGATCAGCCGCGGCCGAGGGTGGACTCGATCTCCTGGACCACCCGCCACAGCGGCGCCCCGCGCCGGGAGACGACCACCACCACGTCGTCCGGCCCCCCGTCGCCCGGCGGCACGGCCGCCGCGGCGCCGAAGGCGGCCTGCACGTGCCGCATCGCCCGGTCCACCGCGGCCTCCGCGTCGTCCTGTCCGTCCGAACGAAGCCAGGACCGCAGGGCGTTGTTGTGCGCGGCGACCACGGCCGCCGCGATCACGTCGGCGTGCAGGGTGCCGTCGCGGCGGCCGGCGAACCGCCCGCGCAGGAACTCCGCGAGGGCACGCTCGTAGCGCCACACCACCGACAGCTCGTACGCGCGCAGCCCCGGCACCTTCTTGGTGAGGCGGTAGCGCTGCACCGAGAACGTCGGGTTCTCGGCGTACATCCGCAGCACCAGCCGCGCCGCGTCGCAGACCCTGCGCACCGGCTCGTCCTCGTCGGCGCTCGCCGCGAGGAAGGCCTGCATGTCGGCCAGGCACCGCTCGTGGTCGGGGAAGACCACGTCCTCCTTGGAGGGGAAGTAGCGGAAGAACGACCGCCGTCCGACCCCGGCGAGCGCCACGATGTCGTCGACCGTGGTCTGCTCGTAGCCCCGCTCCAGGAACAGCCGGAAGGCCGCCCCGACCAGGGCGTCCCGCATGGGCGGCTTCTCGGCCTTGTCACCGCGGCCGGGAGCCGCACTGCTGGAGCTCATGAACGGGAACGTAGCACCACCAGGCGCCGATGTGGCACTCAGTGCACTCGCGGGCCGCTTTCGGGTCCCCGGGACGGAACCGGGTGCTGCGGGACGAACGGCGGCGCGGTCGTTCCTATGATCGACGTACCGCCGTTCCCGAGGAGTCCGCATGCCGCCCGCCCGTCCCCGCCTCCTGTACGTCACCGACCTGGCCTACCCGGCCCGCGGGCGCCGCTACTGCGACGAGGACATCTTCCTCACCTCCCGGCTGCGCGAGAGCTTCGACCTGGCGCTGTGCCATCCGCGGGACGCCGCCTCGCTGATGGACGGCTTCGACGCCGTGGTCGTCCGCAACAGTGGGCCCGTGCTGGCGTACCAGGACGCCCACGACGCCTTCCGTGAGCGCGCCGTGGCGAGCCGAACCCCGGTCTACAACCCGCTCACCGGCCGGGGTGACATGGCCGGCAAGCAGTACCTGCTCGACCTGAGCGCGGCCGGCCACCCGGTCATCCCCACCGTCGACCGGCCCGAGGACCTGCACCGGCTGCCCGGGGCGCGGCGGTACGTGGTCAAGCCCCGGCTGGGCGCCGACTCCATCGGCCTGCGCGTGGTGTCCCCGGCCGAGGTGCGCGGCCTCGTGGACGGCACCGTGCTGGTCCAGCCGCACATCGACTTCGCCTACGAGGTCTCCTTCTACTTCGTCGACCACGACTTCCAGTACGCCCTGTACGCCCCGCGTCCCGAGGCGCGCTGGCAGCTGGAGCCGTACGAACCCACCGCGGACGACCTGGAGTTCGCGCGGCGCTTCATCGACTGGAACACCCTCGGCCACGGCATCCAGCGCGTCGACGCCTGCCGCGCCCCGGGCGGCGAACTGCTGCTGGTCGAGCTGGAGGACCTCAACCCCTACCTGTCCCTGGACGCCCTGGACGACGCGGGCCGGGAGAGGTTCGTGGCCGCCATGACGGCATCACTGCGCCGCTTCCTGGCCGCCGGCGGCACCGGCGAGGGCGGCCCGGCGGCGGGCTGAGCGCGGCGCGGCGGGGCTGAGCGCGGCGCGGCGGGGGCTGAGCGCGGCCCGGCGCCGTCTCACGCCCCCGGCGCCCTCGGCACGCTGATGTCGAGGACACAGACGTCGTCGCGGCGCCCGTCCTCCAGCATCGCGTCCAGCAACGCCCCCAGGCGCCCGGACTCGTCGTCCGGACCGGCGGCCACGGCCCGCGCGAGACGGGCCAGGCCCTCGTCGATGTTCTCCGGGGGCCGCTCCACCAGGCCGTCCGTGTAGAGCAGGACCCGGTCGCCCGGTTCGAGGCGGCACTCCGCCTCCTCGAAGCAGGCGGTGGGCGTCGCGCCGAGGACCATGCCGGCGGGACGGGGCAGATACGTCACCGCGCCGTCGCGCATCAGCAGCGGCGGGGTGTGTCCCGCCTGCGCCCAGACGAGGCGCCGCTCCTCGGGCCGGTAGCGCGCCAGGATCATGGTCGCCGTGCGGTGGCCCTCCCCGGCGTGCAGCAGCAGTGCGTTGAGCCGGGCCAGCGCCCCGGTGAGCGAGGAACCGGTGATGACCATGCCCTTGGCGGTGAACCGCAGCTGGGCCATGGTGGCGACCGCGTCGACGCCGTGCCCGGCCACGTCGCCGACGACGAGCAGGGCGTCACCGTCGGGCAGTTCGATGGCGCTGAACCAGTCGCCGCCGACGTGGATGCCCGACTGGGCGGGCAGATAGGCGACCTCGACCCGCAGCCCGGCCGGACCGACCGCCCGCCGGGGCAGCGGCAGCAGCGCGTGCTGCAACCGGGCCACCAGCGTCCGCTCGGCCTGGAGCACGTCGTGCTGGGTGAGGATCGCCCGCTCGCGTTCGACGAGCGCGAGCTCCGCCTGCCGCCGCGCGGTCAGGTCCTGCACGAAGCCGTGCACCTCGACCGGCGTGCCGTGCATGTCGGGCACCGCCTCGGCCACGAGACGCAGGTGCCGTACCCCGGCCGAGGTCCGGATCCGGAGCGGCAGGTCGAACGGCCGGCCCTCGCTCAGCAGGTCCCTGACCGCGCGGCTCAGCGTGGGCCGGTCGTCCGGCAGCGCGAGCGAGGGCAGGTCGTGCAGCCGGACGGCGCCGCGCGCGGGGTCCCGGTCGACGATCGTGAAGACCTGGGAGGACCAGGACGCCTCGCGCGTGGACAGGTTCCAGTTCGCCCAGCCGAGGTTGCCCAGCCGCTGGAGATCGGCGAGTCGCTGCTCCTGCCGGTCGGAGGAGGCGTGCCGGATCCAGGTGACGACCAGGGTGTCCTCCAGCCGGGCCACGCGCACGGAGTACGTGGACAGCTCGGCGACGCCGTCGACCACCTCCTGGTGCGCGAACGGCTGACCCTCGTACGGCTCACCGCTCGCCAGGGTCTCCACACAGCCCTGCCACAGCGGATCGTCCGGTGCCTCCGGCAGGCACTCCCGCAGCCTCCGTCCGGCCGGATCGCCGCCGGCGCAGCCCAGGACGTCGGCCGCCTGGGGGGTGGCGGCCACGACGCGGAAGTCGTCCGCCTCGTCCGAGGGGCCGCGCACCGGGGTGAGCAGCATCGCCGCGACCGGAAGTGCCGAGAACAGCGCCTGTACGGCGTCCGCGGGAGCGTCGGCGTTCCGTTCCGGCGCGGTGGTGAACGCGCGCAGCCGCCCGGCGCACAGGCGGGCCACACCGCGCAGATGGGCGCGGTCGCGCGGGGTGAACGCTCCGGCGGCGCCGCGCAGCACGCCGATGCAGGCCTCGGCCGCCGCGCCGGTGGGCACGGGCAGCCAGGCGCGCGACCGCCACTGTTCCGGTGGGTCGCCGATCAGCAGGTACCGCTCGGTGTCCCCGGTGAAGTCCTCCAGCCAGCGCGGTTCACCGGTCCGCAGGGCGTCCACCACCGCCAGCGCGCCGAACGGCGGCACCGTGCGCCACTGGGCGGCGAGACCGTCGGTGATGCCGGCGTGCCCGACGAGATCGAGCCCTCCGGCGGGGCGGCGGGTGTAGATCATGACCGAGTCCGCGCCCAGGTCCCTTCCGAGGTGGTCCAGCAGGCAGCGGGCGACGTCCTGCGGGGTGTCGGTGTGGAGCAGGGCCCGGCCGAAACGGCTCAGGGCCTCGGCGACGTCGTCCGGCGGGGAGGGTTCGACGAGGACGTCGGCCTCCGGCACCGCGCACGGCTCGTCGGGGCCCGGGGCAGCGGTGTGCTCCGGGGGTTCCCCGGTGCCGGCCCGGGCGGGAGCCAGGCCACCCAGGGTGATCCAGCACTCCTCCAGCAGCGTTCGGCGTGCCGCCTTCGCCCGCTGCAGCAGCGTCTCGCCCGCGGCGTCCGCGGAACAGCCGGTCAGGGCCATCACGGCGCCCTTCGCCCGCTCCACCACGGCCGAGGTCGCCGCCTGCTCGCGCAGTCGGTCCATCTCGGCACGCTGCCGGGCCACGACCCTGGCCAGTTCGGCCAGGTCCGGCACGGCTCCGGATTCCGCCGGAACGGCGGGCTTGCTCATCACGCGTTGAGCATCGCACAGGAAGCCGTGTTCGATGACCGGCTTGTTCGTGCGGGATCACGTCGGCGGACGCGCCGTCCGGAGCCACGGATCCGTGCCTCGCCCGCGGTGCGGGACGGGGCGGACCCCGGGGTCATCGGCCGGCGTCCACCAGGGCCCGGGTGACCGCCCGCACGCTGCGCGCGATGTGCTGCAACTGCATGACCTCGGCCGCGTACAGCTTGATGGTGTGCTCGATCACGCCCTCGTGCAGGCCGAGCCGGGGCAGGTCGGCCCGGGCGGTCTGGAGGGCGGTGCGCGCCACCCGGATCTCGTGCTCGACCTGGATCTGTGCGTGCCGGGCGAGCAGGACCGGATTCCGGAGGAACGCGGGGTAGCTCGCGTAGCGGGCGGGCACCAGTTCGCGCAGCCACTTGGCCGCCGAGCGCTCCCAGTCGTAGCTGCCCGGGGTCTTGACCTGGCAGGGCCAGTCTGCACTGAGGCGCGTGGAGGTCAGGGTCATGATCATCGCTTCCGGGTGGGCGGCGTCGTGGGGGTGGACGACGATGTGGGGCGGCCCCGGCCTAGGGGATGACCGGGGCCGCCTCGGGTGACCGGGCAGGGGATGCCCGGCCGAACACCCCGGCCGCCGGAGCGGGTAGGAGCCGGCGGCGCCGGGTGTTCGCGCAGGTGCCCGGTCGGGATCGGTGCCATCCGCGGCGAGTGGTGCGTGCTGCGCATGGCGTGGACCGTCGAGCCTTCCGGGCGGAGCGGGTGGGGACGAAGAGGTGGAAAGCGACCGGAGCGGTCGGCCGCGATCCGTGAGCAGTATTTATATATGCCGTCCGGTTTGCAAGACGTATGAAAACATTCATGCTCGCTTTGGATGATCCCCTCCGTGCGGCCGAGCACCCGGGGGCGCGGAGGCCGCGACCGTGAGAGGCCCCGGGCGGGTTCAGTCCCGGAGGAAGAACTGGTGCTGGTCGGCGACCTGCTCGTACTCCTCGAGCCGCGCCTGCGTCCGCTCCGGGTCGGCGTCCGTCATGGCCTGGAGCAGTGCCGCGCACATCACCCCGGGGGCGGCGTAGGAGTCGAAGACCAGCCGCGATCCGGTGCCGGTGGCGAAGACGGCGTCGGCCTCGGCCGCGATGGGCCCCAGCGCCAGATCGGTGACCAGCGCGATCTTCAGTCCGGCGCGCTTGGCCACCCGCACCGCCGTCAGCGTCTCCTGGGCGTGCCGCGGCATGGAGAAGGCCAGTACCCACGTGCCGCCCGCCTCCCGCGACTGGAGCAGCGCGTCGTAGGCGACGCTGCCGCCGAGCGTCACCAGCCGCACGTCCGGGTGGATGCGCCGGGCGGCGTAGGCGAAGTACTCGGCCAGGGAGACGGAGATGCGCAGGCCGACCACGGTCAGAGGGGCGGACGCCGACAGCTTGCGGCCGATGTCGATGACCCGGTCGGCGTCGGTGAAGTCGCGCCGCAGGTTCTCCAGGTTCTCGATCTCGGCGTCGACCGCGGCCTGGAGCTCGTTGCCCCGGTTCTCCTCGGGCGGACCGCCCGCCAGCGTCCCGAGGGCGATCGACTGGAGCTTCTCCCGCAGCGCCGGATAACCGCTGAAGCCCACCGCGGAGGCGAACCGGGTCACCGACGGCTGGCTCACCCCGACCCGCTCCGCGAGATCGGTGATCGACAGGAACGCGGCCTCGGTGATGTGCTCGATCAGGTACTGGGCGATGCGCCGCTGTCCGGGGGAGAGCCGGGGGCGGTCGAAGAGCGTGCGGAGCTGGGAGGTCGGGGACACCTCCGTGTCCGGACCGGCCCTTCCCGAGGTGATCGCGGATGCCTGTGCGCGTGCCTGCTGCGGCGATGGCACCGGTGCCCCTCCTTCGTCTCCCACGAAGGTTCAACATAGCTCACCGAGCGTGGTGACCAGGCTCCTCGCCGGGGGCGCGCGGGACACGGAGGGATAGCCGGGCACGGGACGGGAACCCGCCGCTCCGGACGATCCCACGCACCCGATCGACACGAGGAGTCATGGTCATGACTGTCCCCGAGGAGAACCGGCCGAAGACCGAGACCACCGACGAGGTGCTGGAGCAGCAGCAGGAACGTGGGGACGCCGCGCGGGGCGCCACCGGCCGCACCCTGCGCGAGGCACTCGAGGAGGCCGAGGTACGGCCCGACGACTTCGGGGAGCGGTAGGCATCCCGACCGCACCGTCCCGACACCGACCCGACCACACAACGGCAGGTGAAAGCCACATGAGCGCCCTGAGCGCGCTGGAGGAGTCCCTGGAGAGCCGCTGGGAGGCGCTGTGGGCGCGGATGCTCGGCCGGGAACCGGTCGAGATCCTCGACGCCCTGCGCCGCGAGTGCGACAGCCACACCGTGGTGTGCGGCGCGGGCCGGGTGATGGTCCCCAACGCCTACGAGGTGGAGCTCGCCGACCCGGTGCACGAGGAACTGACGCGCCGCGGCGGCCGCGTGGGGCAGACCCTCACCGACAGCCTGGCCCGGCACGCCGAGCGCAAGGGCTACGAGTGGGCGGGCCCGCTCGCCGTGCACGTCCGCAGGTCGAGCGAGGTCCCCAACGGCCGCTACCGGGTGACGAGCACCGTGATGCCCCACGTCAGCGCCGAGGGCTTCCAGCAGGCGGCCCGATAGGCCCGCACGGCCCCGACCGCGCAGACCGCATGCGGGTCACGCGGGCCGCCGTGCGTCCCTCCGAGGCGGGCGCGCCTCACCGGCGGTAGATGGTGATCGAGTGGCCGACGTCCTCCACCGGGCGGCTGCCGGCGAGCAGACCGGCCAGGGCGCCCGTCGCCTTGGCCGCCGCCGAGTCCGACACCACGAGCACCCCGCGCACCTCGTCGGGCGGCACCCGACGTGGATCGCGGGCCTCGATGCCGTAGTGGGAGGGGACCCCGCTGCCCTTGTACACCAGCCAGATCCGCTCGCCCCGGTACCGCTCGCGCAGCCGCTCGGCGAGCCTGCCCAGGTCCTGGCCCCAGTCGACGTTGGAGTCGTGCAGATGCAGCCGGGTCTTGGCGGACCCGCCGAACGCCTCATTGGAGTACGGCAGGTAGTACGGGTACGCGCGCACCGAACTCACGGCGACGAACGCCACCAGAGCCCCCGCCACGACCGGCGCCCACCGCCACCGCGCGGCCAGGACGCATCCGGCCGCCACCGCCAGGAACATCGGCAGGAACAGGACGTACCGGGTGCCGAAGTCCCGGGAGCCGAGCATGGCCGCCGCCAGCAGGACCGCCGGTGCCGCGAACAGGAAGGGCGCCGCCGGCCGCAGCCGCCGCACCGCGAGCACCGTGCAGGCACCGGCCGCCCACAGGGCGAGCGCGCCGAGCGGCGTCTTCACCAGCAGGGCGGCCGGCAGGTAGTACCAGAGCGAGCCGGTGTACAGCCGGCCGAACAGGAAGCCCTGCCACGGGTGGTTCTCGAAGCGGAACTGCACGCGCATGCCGTCGCGGTACGGCTCCGGGAAGGGCAGCAGCTCCACCAGCAGCCCCCGCAGCCCGTGGGCCACCGGCACGTGCTGCTGCGGCGCCCAGCGCAGCCGCGGATCCACCACGAGGTACACCGCCCACACGACGGCGACCGCGAACAGCGCCACCGCGCCGGCGCCCGCGAGCGCCCGAGCCGCCCGGCGCCGCGCACCGCCCGCCGACGCGCCCCACACGCACCCGGCGGCGAGCACCAGCAGTACCGGCACCGCGGGCAGCATGCTCATCTTCGTCGCCACAGCCGCGCCCAACGCGGCGCCCGCGAGCGGCAGATGGAGTCGCGGCCGCCGTCGCGCCCGCCACAGCAGCCATACCGACGTCAGCACGAACCCGGCGGCCGGCACATCCAGCGTCGCCAGCGAGCCGTGGGCGATCACGTCGGGGGAGAGGCAGTACAGCGCGAGCGCGGCCAGGGCGCCCGCGACTCCGGCCAGTTCACGCGCGAACGCGAAGACCACGAGTCCGAACAGCAGCGTCAGCGCGATCACGGGGAGGCGGGCCCAGAACATCAGCCGCCACGGGTCGTTGCCCCACTCGTACAGCAGGCGTCGCCCCAACTCCCCCTGGTCACCTTGGAAACCCGGAACCACGTGCGGATCGGCGACCGCCACCCCGGCCGCGACGACCAGCTTCCCGAGCGGCGGGTGCTCGGGGTTGAAGCGCAGACTGCGCTCCTGCAGATGGACGGCGGCCGAGCCCACGTACACGGGCTCGTCGATCGTCGGCGTCTGCCGCAGGGCGGCCGTCACCATGGCGAAGGCCATCTGTCCGAGCAGCAGCACGACCAGGAGCGCGACCAGTCCGCGCCGGGCCCGCGGGCCCCAGCGGCCCGTGTCCGTCACCTCCGGTGCGGGGCGCGCCGCTGCCGTCCCGTCGGCCGGGGGCGCGGCCGCCGTCCGACGGGGCCGCACGTCCCCCGGCTCGCCCACCGGCGCCCCCCGCGAGGACGTCATGTCCTCGCGGGGTGGACCACCGGCGGGGCCTGAGCGGCGAGTTCCTCGAGCGCTCCGCCGCTGAGCCGGCACACCGTCCACTCCTCCAGCAGCTCCGCGCCGAGCGACTTGTAGAACCCGATCGCCGGCTCGTTCCAGTTCAGCACGACCCACTCGAAGCGCTCGAAGCCGCTCTCCCGGCAGATGCCGGCCAGCGCGGCGAGCAGCGCCCGGCCGTGACCGGCGGCCCGGTGCCCCGGGCGCACGAAGAGGTCCTCCAGGTGCATGCCCCGGGCGCCGGTCCAGGTCGAGAAGCGCGGGAACCACAGGGCGAATCCCGCGACCTCGCCGGTTCCGTCGTCCTCGGCGATCAGGACCGAGGCGGCCGGGTGCGCGCCGAACAGCGCGGCACGCACCTGCTCCTCGGTGGCCCTGGCCTGCTCGACGGCCTTCTCGTACGCGGCGAGTTCACGGATCATCGCCCGGATCTCGGCGATGTCGTCCACGGTTGCTGTTCTGATCACACCACAGAGCCTGACGCATCGACCGGAACGGGGCCACCCGATTCCCTGTTCAGGGTCCGGTCCCCGCACCCGCCCATGCCGCCTCGGGCACCACCAGGTCGGCCCGGCCGCGCGTGGTGGCGACGAGGCCGGCGTTGCGCTGGTCCGTGCCCAGGACCCAGGCCAGGGCCTCCTCGTGATCCTTGCCGAACTCCTCGTGACGGGCGACCAGACGGCGGATCCGCTCCTCCTCGTCCACCTCGCAGAACCACACCTCGTCGAGCTCGTGCCGCACCCGCGCCCAGGCGCCGGTGCCGAGCAGCAGGTAGTTCCCCTCGGTCACCACCAGCCGGGCTGTCGGCGGCACCGGAATCGAGCCCGCGACCGGCTGCTCCAGCACCCGCTCGAAGCCGGGCGCGTACACCACCTCCCCGTACGCCTCCTCACGCAGGCGCCGCAGCAGCGCCGCGTACCCGGCCGCGTCGAAGGTGTCCGGGGCGCCCTTGCGGTCCCGGCGGCCCAGCCGCTCCAGTTCCGCGTCGGCGAGGTGGAAGCCGTCCATCGGCACGTGCGCCACCCACGGTTCACCGGGGCCGTTCAGCGCCCGCACCAGATGCCCGGCCAGCGTCGACTTGCCCGCGCCGGGCGCCCCCGCGATGCCCAGGATCGCGCGCCGGCCGTCTCGCGTCAGCGCTTGGGCGCGGCCGAGGAGATCGTCGAATGTCGGTGCCACGTCCCGAAGTGTGTCATCCGCGGCGCACCGGCGGGTCCGCGGATGTGGTCCGCGCCACTCACTGTTCCCCGTCGGACGGGGGGAAGTCGCCGCCGACGGGGGAACGGTGCCTGTATGACGGATCTCGGTCTGCCCGACAGCATTCAGGCCTGCCTCTTCGACCTCGACGGCGTCGTCACCAGGACGGCCGTCGTCCACGCGGCCGCCTGGAAGGACACGTTCGACGCCTTCCTGCGCGCACGCGAGGGCGAAGGGTTCCGGCCCTTCGACGACGCCGACTACGACGAGTACGTGGACGGCCGCCCGCGCGCCGACGGCGTGCGCACCTTCCTCGCCTCCCGCGGCATCGAGCTGCCCGAGGGCGTCCCTGACGACCCGCCCGACGCCCCGACCGTGCACGGTATCGGCAACCGCAAGAACGACCTGCTCCTCGAGAAGATCCGCACCGAGGGCGTCCAGGCCTACGACGGGACGCTGCGCTACATCGAGGCGGCCCGCCGGCTCGGACTGCGCACCGCGATCGTCTCCTCCAGCGCGAACTGCCTCGACGTGCTGCGCTCCATCGGCGCCGAGCACCTCTTCGACGTGCGGATCGACGGTGTCGTCGCCGCCGAGCGCGGACTGCCCGGCAAGCCCAGCCCGGACACCTTCCTCGCGGCCGCCCGCGAGCTCGGCGTCGAACCGTCCCGGGCCGCCGTGTTCGAGGACGCGCTCGCCGGCATGGACGCGGGCCGCGCGGGCCGCTTCGGCTACGTCGTCGGCGTGGACCGCGTCGGCCAGACCGACGCCCTGTACGCACACGGCGCCGACCGGGTCGTGAAGGACCTCGCCGAACTCGGGGGTGGGAAGTGATCACGCAGCGGGCGTACAGCGTCGAACCGTGGACGGTGCGCGAGAAGAGCCTCGACCTCGACCTGCTGGCCCAGAGCGAGTCCGTGTTCGCTCTGGCCAACGGCCACGTCGGCTGGCGGGGCAACCTCGACGAGGGCGAGCCCCACGGCCTGCCCGGCTCGTACCTCAACGGCGTCCACGAACTCCACCCGCTGCCCTACGCCGAGGCCGGCTACGGCTATCCGGAGTCGGGCCAGACCGTCATCAACGTCACCAACGGCAAGGTGTTCAGGCTGCTGGTCGACGACGAGCCGTTCGACCTGCGCCACGGGCGGCTGGTGAGCCACGAGCGCGCCCTCGACCTGCGCCGGGGGGTGCTGGAGCGGGTCTGCGAGTGGACCTCCCCGGCCGGGTCCACCGTCCGGGTGCGCTCCACCCGCCTGGTCTCCCTGAGCCAACGCACCATCGCCGCCGTCGCCTACGAGGTGGAGCCCGTCGACCGCCGCACCCGGCTGGTGGTGCAGTCCGAACTCGTGGCCAACGAGAGCCTGCCCGGCCCCGACGGCGACCCGCGGGCCGCCCGGGTGCTCAAGTCGCCGCTGGAACCGGAGGAGGACTTCGCCAGGGGCCACCGGCTGCGCCTGGTGCACCGCACCCGGCGCAGCGGACTGCGGGTCGCCGTGGCTGCGGACCACATGGTCGAGGGGCCCGAGGGGACCAGGACCGACTGCGAGAGCAATGAGGACGTGGCCCGGCTGACCGTCACCGCCGTCCTGGAACCGGGGCAGCGGGTGCGGGTGGAGAAGCTCGTCGCCCACGGCTGGTCCGGCACCCGCTCCCGGCCCGCAATGAGCGACCAGGTCGAGGCGGCGCTGGCGGCTGCCTCGCACAGCGGCTGGCAGGGCCTGCTGGAGGAACAGCGCGCCGCACTCGACGAGTTCTGGGCGGGGGCCGACGTCGAGGTGGACGGCGACGAGGAGATCCAGCAGGCCGTCCGCTTCGCCCTCTTCCACGTGCTCCAGGCGGGGGCCCGCGCCGAACAGCGCGCCCTACCCGCCAAGGGCCTGACCGGCTCCGGTTACGACGGCCACGCCTTCTGGGACACCGAGGTCTTCGTCCTCCCGTTGCTCATCTGCACCGCGCCCCGCGCTGCCGCCGACGCACTGCGCTGGCGCCGGAGCACCCTGCCCGTCGCCCGGGAGCGCGCCGCCCAACTGGGGCTGCGCGGCGCTGCGTTCCCCTGGCGCACCATCGAGGGCTCGGAGGGCTCGGCCTACTGGCCGGCCGGCACCGCCGCCTTCCACGTCAACGCCGGCATCGCCGACGCCGTGGTGCGCTACGTCCGGGCCACCGGCGACGAACGCTTCGAGCGCGACACCGGCGTGGAGCTGCTGGTAGAGACGGCCCGGCTGTGGCGCTCCCTCGGCCACCACGACGACCGGGGCGTCTTCCACATCGACGGCGTCACCGGGCCCGACGAGTACAGCGCCGTCGCCGACGACAACACGTACACCAACCTGATGGCGCGGGCGAACCTGCTGGCCGCCGCCGATGCCTGCAAACGCCATCCGGACCGGGCGGCCGAGCTCGGCGTGGACGAGGAGGAGAGCGCCGGCTGGCGCGACGCCGCCGATGCCGTGCACGTGCCCTACAACGACGTGCTCGGCGTCCACGAGCAGCACGCGGGCTTCACCCGGTACCAGCGCTGGGACTTCGCCGCCACCGGCCCCGACCAGTACCCGCTGATGCTGCACTTCCCCTACTTCGACCTGTACCGCAAGCAGGTCGTCAAGCAGGCGGACCTGGTGCTGGCGATGCACACCTGCGCCGACTTCTTCGAGGAGTTCTTCGACGAGGAGCAGATCGCGCGCAACTTCGCCTACTACGAGCCGCTGACCGTACGCGACTCGTCCCTCTCGGCGTGCACCCAGGCCGTCCTCGCCGCACGCGCCGGCCACCTCGAGCTGGCCCACGCCTACGCGGCCGAGGCCGCCCTCATGGATCTCGCGGACCTGGAGCACAACACGCGCGACGGACTGCACATCGCCTCTCTCGCCGGCACCTGGACGGCGCTGGTCGCCGGGTTCGGCGGCATGCGCTGGGACGACGGCAGCCTCCGCTTCACCCCGCGGCTGCCGTCGAGGCTGCGGCGGCTTGCCTTCACGCTGCGCTTCCGCGACCGGTGCCTGCGGGTGGAGATCGAAGCCGACCGGGCCGCCTACACCCTGCGCTCCGGCCCGCCGCTGACCGTCCGTCACCACGGCGGAGAGCTGACCCTGCGCCAGGGTGTCCCCGTCGTGCGGACCGTCCCCGTGCCGAAGCAGCGTCCGGCTCCCGAACAGCCCCCGCACCGCGGGCCGCGCATGCGCTGATCCGGCCACATGCCGGACAGGCGCCCGTCCGGCATGTGGCCGAATCATTCCCTGCACGCCCGTCCCCAGTCACATAGTTTGTCCGTGTTTTGTTCTTGCTCTTATCTGATCATCATCAAGCGGACGAACGCGGACAGGGGATGCGGGATGGGCGAAAGCACCGGTGCCATCCTGGTAGGGATGCGGCGACGCGAACAGACATCCGGACCGGGTCCGGCCCTCCGGGCCCGGAGCACGGCAGCGCTCGCGGCGGTCGCCGCCGCCTTCACTCTCGCGCAGCTCCTCCTCGTCCGTCCCGTGCTCGGCCTCGGCTGGGACGAGATCGTCTACGTCAGCCAGGTGACCTCGCACCACCCGGCCGCCTTCTTCAGCGCCCCGCGCTCGCGCGGCGTGTCCCTGCTCGTGGCCCCCGTGGCCTCCTGGTCCTCGTCCACCGCGCTGCTGCGCGTCTACCTCGCGGTGCTCTCCGGGCTCGCCCTCTACCTGGCCCTGCGGTGCTGGCGGGGACTGTTCCCCACCCGGGTCCTGGCCACCGCCGGCGCCTTCTTCGCCACCCTGTGGGTGACGCTCTTCTACGGTCCCCAGGCCATGCCCAACTACTGGGTGGCCGTCGGCGCCCTGGCGGCCACCGGCTCCTTCCTGCGCCACCGCGCGGACCGCTCGGCCCGTGGCGCGCTGTGGGGCGTCGCGGCGGGCGGCGCCCTGATGGCGTGGATGCGGCCCGGCGACGCCGTCTATGTGGCCCTCCCGCTGCTCGTCGTGATGCTGTGGGGCCGGTACTGGCGTCCACTGCTCGCGTGCGTCGCGGGTCTCGCCACGGGGGCGGTCGCCTGGGTGACCGAGGCGTACGTCGCCCACGGGGGCCTGGCGGAGCGGCTGGCCGAGGCCTCCCGCATCCAGGGCGGGCTCAGCTGGCAGATCGCCGTCGACGACCAGCTGCGCAGCCTCGGCGGACGTGCCCTGTGCCGGCCCTGCACCGGGGAGATGCCCCATCCGGTGGTCCTGGCCTGGTGGTTCGCGCTGCCCCTGGTCGCCGCCCTGGGGCTCTTCCTCGCGGTGCGCGCCCGGCGCGTGATGCCCACCCTGCTTCCCCTCGCCTGCGCGGCGAGCGCCGCCGTCCCGTACCTGTTCATGATCGGCTACGCGGCCCCCCGGTTCCTCCAGCCCGCCTACGCGCTGCTGTCGGTCCCGGTCGCCACCGCGTTGTGGCACCTGGTGCGGACCCCGTCCGGGAGGTGGCGCCCGGTGGTCGCCCCGCTGGTCGCGCTCTGCCTGCTGGGCCACCTGGCCGTGCAGACGGCCGTGCTGGTGCACACCGTGGACCGCAACACGGACAGCCGCCGCGACTGGGCCCGCACCGCCGGGGAACTGCACCGGCTCGGTGTGCGCCCGCCCTGCCTGATCGTCGGGCCGGAGGCCATCCCGATCGGGTACTACACCGGCTGCTCCTCGGGTGCGACGAGCGGTCACAACGAGAACACCACGCTGGGGGAGGTGCTGCGGAGCGCGGACCGGATTCCGGTCGCCACCGTCACCGCACCCGGCGGCACCCCGCCCGCCTACACCCGTTCCTGGCCCGAGCGGCGGATCGGCGACTTCCTGTTCCGCATCGCCCCGGCACCCGGCGGGGACGGCTCCGGATGACGGCCTCGCCCGCCGCCCGTTTCCCGCGCGCCCGCCTCAACTATGACTGGGTTGTCGGCCCGGGGGGCCGCGCCGGGGGCGACGAGGGGGACGACCTGGCGGTTGCGACCACGAGGGCCGGCTGGGCGGGGAGTTCTTCACTCCGGGAACCTCGTCCTTCACGGAGTTCCTGGCGGCCCACCGCCCCCAGCTGCTGTCCCCTCCCGCCCCGCCCGGCGCGGTCCGCGCCCCCGAGGTCCCGCGCGGCACCACGATCCTGGCGGTCACCCACGCCGACGGCGTCCTCGTCGCCGGTGACCGCAGGGCCACCATGGGCCATCTGATCGCACAGCGCGACCTGGAGAAGGTGCTGCCCGCCGACGACCACACCGCGGTCGCCCGCGCCGGGTCCGTCGGCATCGCCCTGGACACGATGAAGCTCTACCAGGTCGAGCCGGCGCACTTCGAGAAGATCGAGGGCACCCCGATGAGCCTGGACGCGAAGGCGAACCGGCTGGCCGGCCTGATCCGGCATAACCTCGCCATGGCCATGCAGGGCCTCGCGGTCGTCCCGTTCCTGGCCGGCTACGATCCCGCCGCGCCCGAGGGCCGGCGCGGTCGCATCTTCCCCTTCGACGCCGCCGGCGGCCGGTACGAGAAGCCCGGCTTCCACACCGAGGGCTCCGGCTCCCCTCCCCGTACGCCCGCGGCGCGGTGAAGAAGCTCCACCGGCCCGGCCCGGCCCGGCCCGGCCCGTCGCGACGCGGCCCTGACCGCCCTCGAGGCCCTGTACGACGCGGCCGACGACGACTCCGCCACCGGAGGCCCGGACGTCGCCCGCCGCATCTTCCCGGTGGTCGCGACGATCACCGAGGACGGGTTCGACCGGCTGACCGAGGCCGAGACGGCGGAGCTGAGCCACGAGATGCTCGAACGACGGCTGACCAGGCCGGACGGCCCGAACGCCCCCAAGCGACGCCGCACCGTCCGTCCCACCGGGTTAGAGGTCGCGTAACGGGAAACGCGGATCCCTACACGTGAGACGAACGCAGCGCGACAGGGAGGACGCCATGGGCAGCGAACCGATGGCCGACGACGCCTATCAGCCGACCGGGAGCAACGAGGAGCAGGAGGACGCCGCGCCGCTCGACCTCCAGGACGCCGTCGACGAACGCACCTATGACGACACCCTCGACGAGGGCTACTCCCCGCCGGAGAAGCCGCTCGGCGTCACCCGGCACGGGACCACGGCCGCCGAGCAGCGCGAGGGGGAGACCCTCGACGACCGGCTGGCCCAGGAGGTCCCCGACGCGTCCGCGCCCGTCGGGGACGAGGTGGGCGACCTGCCCGGCGGCGAGGGCGAACCGGTCGACCCCGAGGCGGGCGGCGACCGCGCCGGACGCCTGGTCGCCCCGGACGAGGGCGTCCGCACCGACACCACGAAGGAGGCCGTGGCTGCCGACGTCGGCATCGACGCCGGGGCCGCGGGCGCGGAGGAGGCCGCCGTGCACGTGGTGCAGGACGAGGCGCTGCCGGAGTACCCGGAGGACACGGAGAGCGCGAACCCGCATTACCCGCAGTATCCGGAGGACATGCCGTATCCGGAGGACACGTCGGGCAACGGGGACAGGCGCCCCGCCTGACCCGGCCGTCCGGGGCGCGTTCGCCCTCGGGACGGCACGCCGCCGCCGGCCCGGTGCGGGTGCGCACCGGGCCGGCGGCCGTCTCCTGCCCGGGTGCCCGGGACAGCGCACCTAGGGGAGCAGCTTGTCCAGGGCGGCTGGCCCTTCCTGCTCCAGCTTGCGCCTGGCCCATTCGAGGTTCTGCGGCGTGATGTCCTTGCCCGAGGCAAGGACCACGTCCTCCGGCGACACCTCGGTGCCCGTGCGAGCGTGGAGGAGGTGGTCCGGAGTGGTGCGGTTGTCGGGCTGCTTGGACGCGTCGGGCTGGGACGTCGACATCTTCTGACTCCTCGGGTCCGGATCGCTGTTGCGGCCCCGGTGCTGTCATCGGGTCCGATATCACCATTCAACGCTCGGGCCCGCCGTGCATCCGGAGTGTGCGGGGACCCGCGGTGGAGGGCCGCTCCTGGATGCCGGGGTACCTTCCCGGGCCCCGCGGAAACCTGCCCACCCCAGAGGGGCCTAGAACGGCGTCAGGGTCAGCCGCAGGCTCGTGGGGGCGGTGTTCTGGATGTAGGAGGTGAGGTCGGCCACGTCGAAGGCGAAGCCGTACGCCCTGCCGTCCTCGGTGGCCGCGTGCATGGCCTTGGAGTAGTGGTTCGTGAGCTCGGTCCGGTAGAACGACGCGGGCTCGGTCGTCGGCTGGTCGGGGTGGCTGAGCAGCGTGGAGCGGTTGAAGCCCGCCCAGGCACTGCGGCGACCGGGCCGGTCGTGCCGTCGTTGGGGGCGGCGAGGGCACCGTCGCAGAACAGCACGTCCCGGGTCGACGGCTTGCCGAAGGAGACCTGTGCGGGTCCGTCGAAGGCCGCCGCGTTCGCCGCCGTCCGGCAGGTGGAGCGCCCGGTCAGGGCTTCGCTCGGGCCAGGAGGTCTTCCGCGGAGGAGAGGATCTCGGTGATGCGGAGGGCGAACGCCGCGTCGCACGGGTGCGGGCTGCCGGTCCGGGCGGCCGTCAGCAGGGCGTCGGCGGCCCGGGCGAGGGCGGGAACCGCTCCTTGCGCGGCCTCGGGCAGGAGCGTGACACCGGACTCGCCGCGCAGCTCCACCGTGGCCCCGGACGCGGACGGTGGCGCGGTCAGACTGAGGGTGAGCGTGCTCGACGCGCCGGTGACGTGGTCGAGGACGAGGTGGACGGTGTCCCCGGGGCCGTACGCCGCCGCCAACACCCGGCGGGCGTCGCCGAGCACTGGCAGCAGCACGGACAGGGCGTGTGGGCCGACGTCCCACAGAGCCCCCTTCTCCCGGCGCCAGGGTGAGGCCGCGAAGGGGTTGCCGTCCACGCTGAACACCGCGCCCAGCCACTGCGCCCGCCCGGTGAACCAGCCGCCCAGGCCCGCCTGTTCGGCGATCCACGCCGCGGGTTCGGGCTGGAAGCGGGTGGTCAGGAAGACCACGGAGGCGACCCCGGCCGACCGTGCCGCCTCGACGACCGCCCGCCCCTGGGCGACCGTCGGCGCGAGCGGCTTGTCCAGCAGCAGATGGCATCCGGCCCGGGCCGCGCGCACCGCCAGCTCCGCCTGCACGCCCGGCGGCAGGGCCACGGCGACGGCGTCCACGTCGGCGAGCAGCGCGTCGAGGTCCTCGTATGCCCGTGTGCCGTGCGCGTCCGCCAGTTCCGCGGCGGCCTGCGGGCGCCGCCCCCACACGCCGCTGAAGTCGAGGTTTTCGTGCCCGCTCAGCGCGGGGGCATGTGCCACCTGTGCCCAGGGGCCGGTGCCGAGCAGTCCGATCCGCATGCCGTCGCCTTCCGCGGTGCCGCCTCCCGCCACCGCGCGGGGGTTTCCGCGGGTGGCCCGGGCCGGAGCCTGCCACACCGGCCCGGGAGCCGGGCATCCCCTTGCGGGGCGTGGCTCAGCCCTGGCTCTGGCTGATGTTCACCATCCACGGGATGCCGAAGCGGTCCGTGCACATGCCGAAGACGTCCCCCCACATCTGCTTCTCCAGCGGCACGGACACCGAGCCGCCGCCGGACAGCTTCTCCCAGTAGCCGCGCAGCTCGCTCTCGTCCTCGCCGCTGATGCTCACCGCGAAGTTGTTGCCCGGATTGTGCTCCATGCCCGGTGGGGTGTCGGCGCCCATGAGGGTGAAGCCTCCGGCGGTCTCCAGCATGGCGTGCATGATCTTGTCGGCGTGCTCGGCGTCCGGCTGCCCGAAGTCGCCGAAGGTGTTCAGGCGCAGTTCGCCGCCGAAGACCTCCTTGTAGAACTCCATCGCCCGCCGGGCGTCGCCGTCGAAGCTCAGGTACGGGTTGAGGCGCGAGGCCATGAAAACCTCCTGAATTGCCGCAAAGGGTCGATTCCGCGCAGCGTAGCGCGGGCCACTGACAACCGCCCCCTGCGGTTCAGGGGAGGGCCCTGCACACCGTGGGGCCGGGCGCCGGGCCGCGATTCGGTGTTCCGCCTGCCCCAGGAGTCGATCGTCTTCGACGGCACGATCCGGGAGAAGCCTGGACACGCTCGTGGGGGAGCGCGGCGCACGGGCTGTCCACCGTGCGCGGCACGCACCGGATGGTGGTGATGGGGGAGGGGCGCATCCAGGAGACCGGCGGCCAAGAGGAGCTGCGCCGGGGCGGGGCGTATGCGGCGCTGTACGGCGGCCTGGTCGCCTGACGACGGGCGGCCCCGACAGGACGCACGACGTACTGCTGACAGGTCAGTAAGCGAACATTTTTTCGCCAACCCCCATCGATCGAGCAGACGGGTGATTGCTTCGGCGCAGTCCGGGCATACGCAGCGTAAACCGAGAGAGGGGCGTTTCGTGCTGGTACCGGACCCGAAGGTCGTCAGAGAGCTGCTGACGCGGTACGCGACGCTGCAGATCGCTCAGGCGGAGAGGTACTCGCCGGCGGCGGCGCGCGAACTGGACGACGTCAGCTACACGCTGTGCGTGATGATGGGCACATCCGGCGTCGACGACGCCATGGCGCGGGCGGACGCCCTGCTCGCCAAGGGGCGGCCCGAGGCCGGCCGGACGGCAGACCCGGAGGGGGAGAGCGACCTGTCCCTGGCCGTCTGAGCTGCCCGTACCCGGGGCGCGGACCCGGCGGGCACGCGGCCGGCGGTCAGCCGCCGGCCGCGGCGACCGGCCGCCTGCGGTGGAACGCCGAACGGTACGCGTGCGGCGTCGTGCCGACCACCTTGCGGAACCGTTCGCGGAACGCCGTGGGCGAGCCGAACCCCGACTGCTGGGCGATCCGTTCCACGGTGTGGTCGCTGTTCTCCAGCAGGTACTGCGCACGCCGCACCCGGGCCCGCAGCAACCACTGCAACGGCGTGGTCCCCGTCTGCTCCCGGAAGCGCCGGCTGAAGGTGCGCTCGCTCATCCCGACGCGCTCGGCCATCGCCGCGAGGGTGATCTCGCGCGCCAGGTTGTCCCCGATCCACTCCAGCAGCGGTTCGAGAGCGGACCCCCGCGGCACGGGCGGATGCTCGTGCACGATGAACTGCGCCTGGCCGCCCTCCCGTTCCAGCGGCATCACCGACATCCGCGCGGCGTCGGCGGCCACGGCCGAGCCCAGGTCGCGGCGGATCATGTGCAGACACATGTCCAGCGCGGCGGCCGCGCCGGCCGAGGTGAGGATCTGGCCGTTGTCCACGTAGAGCACGTCCGGCTGCACTCGGACGCGGGGGAAGGCGCGGGCCAGCCGCCCGGCGGCCACCCAGTGCGTGGTGGCGCGCAACCCGTCCAGCAGCCCGGCCTCCGCCAGGACGAAGGCACCCACGCACACCGAGGCGATGCGCGTGCCCTGCCCGGCCGCCCGGCGCAGTGCGTCGAGCACGGACGGGGAGGGGGGCGGCGCTCCCTCGGCGCGGCCCGGGACGATGATCGTGTCGGCGTCCGCCAGCGCCTCCAGTCCGCGTTCCACGCGCAGCGACAGACCCCCGTCGGCGGTCACCTCCGGCCGCTGCGCGCACAGCCGGATCCGGTAGGGACGCCGACCGTCGGGCAGCCGCGTCCAGTCGAAGACCTGCAGGGGTGCCGCCATGTCGAACGGGATGACGCCGTCGAGAACAAGAATCGCCACCGAGTGCATGACGGTCACCCTAGGCGGGTTCTCGCCAGGCGCATGACCGGGGGAGTGTGCCGGAGCACGGGCCGTTGGCAGGTGAGCGGCGTTGGCGGGAATCCGTGGGAAGCTGTCGTTTCAGCCCATGGGGGCATGGTCCGGCGGACCCCTAACGTGGGCCCGGCACCGCCGATCGCACCATGGAAAGGGTCCCGGTGACCAAGCTCCTGCTGTCCCTCCACGTCCTGGCCGCCATCGTCGCCGTCGGTCCCGTGACCGTCGCGGCCAGCATGTTCCCGCCGGCGGTACGCAGGGCGGCGCCCGCCACCGCCCCTGCCGCGGCCTCCGCGCCCGCACCGGTGACCGCCCCGGCGGGCCCCGCCGACTCCGCCGAGGGTCGCGTGGCGGCGGCCGGTGACGGGCCCCCGGCCACAGCCGTGAACACCGTCGCCCTGCTGCACCGCATCTGCCGGGTCTACGCCCGTATCGGGATCGCGGTGCCCGTCCTCGGGCTCGCCACCGCACTCGCCATGGGCGTCCTCGGCGACGGATGGCTCATCACCTCCATCGCGCTGACCGCCGCGGCCGCCGGGGTCCTGGCCGCCCTCGTGCTGCCCCGCCAGGACGAGCTCCTGGAGCAACTGGCCGACGATCGGGCCGTCGACCACCGGGCCACTGTCCAGCTGGGCATGTTCACCGGGGTGTTCAACCTGCTCTGGGCGGTCGTCACCGTCCTGATGATCGTCCGGCCGGGCTCCACGACCGGGGCCTGACCGCGTCCCCCTCCGGGCGAACCCGCACACGCCGCTGCCCAGAGTGTCCGGTCTGCGTCAAGTCGTACAGGGGAATTGCCGCCGACCGATGCCCGGGCGCCTACACTCGGCAGTCGCGCCCCCGAGGAGGGGGGCCGACGAGCAGAAAGGCGCGTTGACGGGTGTTCCAGGATTCCCCCATCTACGACCGACTCATCGCGGAGTGCGGCGACGTGCCCGCGCAGGTCCGCCGCGAGGCCGAACGCGTCAACAGGGAACTGGAGTTGGTCATGCGGCCCCTGCAGTCCCCCGGCTACACGCCGGGTCTCGACCGCTCGCAGTCGCCGGGCAACGGCTGGCAGCGCACCGCTCTGCTGCCCGGCCCGCGGACGCACTGACCCGCCGACGCGCACTCCGGCGCGCCGGCGGGTGCCTCCCACACCACAGCGGCCCCCCGCCGCCGCCCGGCGATCAGCGCACCGTCGTACCCGCCCCGTTGACCCGGCACGGCTCCTCGGGGACGGGCCGCGCCAGCCATTCGGCGATGGTGCGCGCGATGGGCTGTCCCGTCTCCACCTCCACGAACCCGAACTGGCCCGACTGGTTGCACTCCAGGAACCACCACGTCCCGTCGGCGTCCTCCACGAAGTCGAAGGCCCCGTACGCCAGCCGCGCCTCGCCCAGATAGCCGCGGACGGACTCTGCGGTGCGCGTAGGCACGTCGACCGGCTCCCAGGGTGCCCCCGGGGCGGCGAAGCGCACGTCCACGTCGTCCGGATCTGCGTCCGGCTCCGTCGGCTTGCGCGCGGCCAGCAACTGGTCACCCACCGCGGTGAGCCGGATGTCGGCCCGCTTGGCGATCCGCCGCTGCAGCAGGGTCGGGCCGTACGCGACGGCGGAGAAGTCGGCGTCGGGCGGGACCCGGCTGGTCGGCACCGCTCTCGGCGGGTCCTGTGGGTGCGCCCCTGAGACGGGCTTGACCACCAGGTCCGGGAAACGCTCGGCGAACTCCCGCGCGGCGCGCGGGAACGTGGTGATCAGCGTGGCCGGAACGGGCAGACCGCAGCGCTGGGCCTGACGCAACTGCCACGGCTTGTGGCGGGCCCGGCGTGCCGCGTCCGGATGGTTCATCCAGCGCGCGTCACAACCGCGCAGCATGCCGTAGAGGGCCTGGGACGCCTCCTCGGTCAGCCAGGCGGACGGCTGGGCCGCCCGAGCGGCCGGCGCGCCCGGTCTGCGCACCCACACGGAGCGCAGCCCGCCGATGCTCACGAGTCGTCCCCCGGCGGACAGGTGGCCGCGGAAGCGGCCGTGGACGTATTCGCCCGACAGCGAGACCCCGCCGGTCAGATCGGCCGGATCCAGGCGCACCACCGGCACCCCGGAGCCGTTGAGATGCACGACCACCATGTCGGCGGTCACGTCCTCCTCACATGTGAGGATCAACACGGTCATCGTCTACGGTCCGCGGTCAGTCGTCGAAGTGCGTCTTGGAGCCCGCGGTGGACGTGGTGGTGCCCACCTCGCGCAACAGCGCGTGGTCGCAGGCCGCGACCCGCCCGTCGATGAGTACGTTCAACTGCAGTCCACCGTCGTACACATACGGAGTGGCAACGGCCAACTCCACTGCCGGACGGGCGTAGTTGAGCGCGAACGGTTGCATCGTCTCTCCCTCGTCGGTGCTGCGCCGACCAGGCGCCGGCCGTTCGGGGCCGGCGTCGGGTCCGCCGACTTCTTTTGGTTTCCAGAGACTTATACGAATCGAACGGGTGGTTGGTTTCCTTACGGAGCGTAGTCGTGGGCCGGTTGACGGTCCGGCCGGGGGGCCGCGGCGGGCTTTCGTCCGCCGCGGGATCCACGCACGGTGCGCAGAGCGAGCAGGAGCACGCCGATGTCGTCCAGGTAGACCGGATCGGGCAACAGGTCGGCCGGCAGCACCAGATAGAGGACAGCTCCCCAGAAGACCCAGCGCGGGCCCGTGGGCAGCCCGGCGCGCCGCAACCGCCGCCGGGTGCGGACCAGGCGCACCAGGACGGCGACGGCGGCGGTCAGCGCGACGGCCGCGAGGACCGCGGCCACGATGAGGATGGTGGTCGTCTCCACGGGCTGCCCTTCTCCCGATGTGGCGTGACACGGGCCTCCTCCAACAAATTCCCGCTCACGGCGCCGGTATGACGGCCGGGACCGGCCATCCGCGTACGCGGATGGCCGATTCCCCGGGAGAACCGGGCGAAACGGCCGTTTGCCGCGGGTCATCCCGGTGGCCCAGCCAAGTGGCAGCGGGGTGTGGGGGCATCTACTAATGGTCGACGAACGGTCCGCAACACGTCGCTCGTCGCGCGTCCGGGGACGTGGGAGCGGCCTCAGCCCTTCCCCATGGAGCCGAGCATGACCACGTCCTCGTCACCGCCCTCGAACCGGCCGGCCATAGCCGCCGAGCCGTCCGCCGAGCCGTCCGCCGAACCGCCGACGCCCGATCCGGCGTCGACGACGGTCGCCCCGACGGGTGGTCTGCGGCCGGATCGGGACGCACGGCCGGAGAAGGAGCCCGTGGAGCGGTCGGCGGATGCCGGGGGCGAGGTGCACGCGGTGGACACCGTGGGCGCCGTGGACATGGTGGACGTACTGGACGCGCTCGAGGCGGGGGACTCGAGGGGTGCGACGGGCTCGGCCGATTCGACGGCCGCGCCGGAGTCCGTGGGCCGGGCGGGTTCGCCGGAGCCGGTGGGCCGGGTGGGCGTGGTCGGCGCGGCACAGGGTGACGAAGGGACGACCGGTCCGCCGTTCGGTGATCCGGTCGTCGACCTGGTGCACACCGCGGTGTCCGACCGGCCGCTCAACGAGGTCGTCGATCTCATCACCTCACTGGAACGGGCGCCCGAGCACACCCGGGCGGTGGTCGACGCACTGCGCGCCGCGGGTGTGGAACGGTCGGTCGAGGACGTCACCCGGCTGGTGGCCCTGCTGACCCGGCCACCGCGCGATGCCGACAGCGCGGACGAGGCGATCCGTGCCGCCGCCGCGCACCGCCCCGTGGAGGAGGTGATCCGGCTCGTGGCGCTGCTGTACAGCGAGCCGCTGGCGCCGCACTGCCGCGCCGAGGCGCTGCGGGCCGCGGCCACGGGGCGCTCGGTCGACGAACTGATCGAGCTGATCGACCGTCTGGCGGCGGAACAGCGGAGGCAGGCCGTCCGGCGGACGGCGGCCCGGTCGCCGCGTTCCGAGGGCGGGGAGGAGGGGGCCGGGGAGCACGGCGGGGAGCGGGACCCGGCCGGCGAGAGGCCCGAGCCGCTTCGCCGCTCGGCCGCGTCCGCGGCGACCCAGCGCGACGCAGGCACCCCTGGCCGCACCGCCGCCCGTGAGGGCGGCCGGGAACCGGCGGGGGAAGCCGACCGGAAGGCGGCTCGCGGGACGGGCCGGAGGTCCGCCCTCGCCCGTCTCCGCCGGGCCGCCCGTCTCGACGGCCGAGACGCTCGTCGAGAGGCACGCCGAGAGGCGGCAGGCCGGAGCCGCGCCCGGGACTTCGGCCGGGGGGCGAACGCCGGCCGGGAGGCGAACCGGGACGGGAACCGGCACGGGATCAGGGATGCCGGCCGGGACGGGAACCGGGACAGCGGCCGGGACGCGGCGGGCCAGGCACGCCGCGACGGGAATCGGGAGGCCCGCCGACGGGCGGAGGGCGCCCCTTCCGCGGACACCGGTCCCACCGGCCGCGACGTCTGCCGCAGTGGGCGCTCAGGCCCCGGCACCACGGACGACGCGCGGGCGCGTCACACCCGGGCCGTCACCTGGACGAGCCGGCTCGCGGCCGGAGCCCTCGCCGTGTGCGCGGTGGCCCACTTCCCGCTGCACCCCGACGGTGCCGCGGTGCGCCCGCACGCCTCCGCCGTAGGATTCTCCGTGCTCTGCGCGCTGTTCGCGCTGCTCCTCGTCGTGCGTCCCGGCGCGCTGGTGTCGGCGGTTGCGGTCGTACCGCCCGCCCTCCTGGCGCCGGCCGGCGCCTCCGGCTCGTCCTTCGGGTCCGCCGTGCCGTCCCGGGCCGCCGATCTCGCGCTCGCGCCACCGTGGTTCGCCGTGCCGTCCGCCGTGTGTGCGGCACTCCTGGCGCTGACGGCGCTGACCGTGCGTCTGATCCCCGCACAACCGGCCACCTCCCGGGCGCCCCGGCGGACGCGGGCTCCCGGGGCCCGGGGCACGGCGGAGTAAGTGGCCCTACAGGGAACGGACAAGCCCCCGGCGGCTCCTGTGGTCGCTCCCTTCCGGGGCCGTGGGCCTGTCGCTCGGCCCACCGTTTGTGGCTCGGCAGGCTTCGTCGGCGCGGTCGGCGTGGCATCCTCGGCCGGCGCGGTGGGCGCGGTGGGCTCCTGGACCTTCGGGGGCCGGTGCACGGCGGAGTGAGTGGTTTCGTACTGGGACCGGGCAACCCCGCGGTGGCTCTTGTGGTCGCTCCCTTCCGGGGCCGTGGGCCTTGTCGCCCGGACGCCACCACCTGTGGCTCGGCCGGCTTCTTCCGGTCGGCGAAGCTGCGGCCTTCCTGGCTGGTGCGGCCGAGTAGTCGTTGGCCGACATGTCCTCGCTGTGCAGCTGTGCAGCTGTGCAGCTGTGCAGCTGGGCCGCCCGGCCAGGCGGTCGTCCTCCGTGACCGGGCCGCAGCCGGCCTCGGACCGCTCGACGTCGGTGAGCGCAAGGACCTGGACGGCCGGGGTGCCGGGGGTGGGGGCCGCGGGGGCGGGCGGTGCGGCCGGCTGGGGCCGGGCCGGTGTGGCCTGCGCCGGCCGTGAGGGGCTGGGGGCGGACTGCTGCGTACGGTCCGGCGGGGCGGGCGCGGTGGAACTCCTGGACCGTCGGGAGCCGATGCGTGGCGGAGTGAGTGGCTCGTGCTGGGACCGGACAAGCCAGCGGCGGCTCCTGTGGTCGCTCCCCTCCGGGGCCGCGGGCTCTATCGCTCGGACGCCACCGTTCGTGGCTCGGCCGCCTCTTCCGGCGCGACCGGCGCGGCATCCTCGACCGGTGCGGTCGGGGCGGCGGCATCCGGGGACTCCGGGGCGTGCGCCCGGCGCGGTCGTGGGGCGGGTTTCAGGCGTTCCAGGGTGCGTGTGAGCTGCTGCAACGCGGACGCCGGGCGGTCGGCGGGCCGCTGCGCGTGGGGAACGACCGCCTCGGCCGACTCACGGTACGCGGCCAGGGCCTCGTGGGCGCGTTCGGCGGCCTCACGGTACAGGTCGCGGGAGCGCGTCATCGCCTCCAGGGCCTCGGCGTACATGGCGACGAGCCGGCGCTCCCGGGCGAGTTCCTCCTCCGGCGTCAGCAGGTGCCAGTCCTCCCGCAGCGCCGTCAGCGCCTCCCGTGCGCCGTCCGGCAGCGCACGCGGCAGCGCGGCGAAGCGGGTCACGGCTCCGACGAGGTCCGCCGGTTCCGAGCCGTCGAGGAACACTGCGCGCACCGCGAAGTCGCCGGCGTCGTAGCCTTCAGGCGCGGGAGCGCCGGGAAGGACCACCGCGCCGCCGCGCGGCACCTCCACGCCGAAGTCCCGCAGGGCCCAGTTCAGCACCCGCAGTTGCTGCGGTGCGGCGCGGTGCTCGACGACCCGGTGCCGCAGGCCCGGCGGCAACCAATGGGCGAGCGGCACCTGCCCGCGCTCGTCCGTGGTCATCGCCTCGTGGACGACGACATGGACGTTCCACCCGCTGCGGGCGCAGTCCCGCAGCAGCCGCCGTGCGGCCTTGTCGTCCCGGGGGAGGGGGTTGACCTCGCCCAGACACAGCCCCGTGACCGCGTCCCGGTTCCATTCCGCGCCCGGCTCCGTGGGCCAGAACATGGCGGCCGGTGACGGCCACGCCTGGTCCCAGGGCCGCTCGGCCTCCGCCACGAGCGTCCACTCCTGCCCGTCGTCCGCGGCGGGCGCGAGGCTCAGCCGGGCCCGGACCGTCACCTGTCCGGCCACCCGCGTCCGAGCCTCGAACACAAGGTCCGGTGCGTCGCCCTCCGCCTGCGGCAGTTCCAGGAAGTCGTCGATGTCCTGGTCGGCCTTGAGCCTGCGCAGGCTGCGCCGGAGAACGTCTTCCGCACTGGTTCCGGCGTGGCGGCCACGGGTCTGCCAGACCGTGGCGGGGGCCGGGGGACGGTCGCTGGGGGAGGTCGGCATGAGTCCAGAGATCAAGGGGGGCACGTGCTCCTGCCAGTATCGTCGCCGCAGGCCGGCGGGCATCACCCGGGGTCCGCCGGACGGCGGTCCCGGCTGCACCTCCTACCCGCACCCGGCGTCTCCCATGTGACCGGCGGCGCGCCGGGCGCGTCACGCGCGGGGTGTGCGCGGCGCGCACGCGGTAGCGAGCCCTCACACGTCGTCGCGCCGGTACGCCGGTCACCACAATGGGGCCCGCGAGCAGGGCCGGCCCACCATCCGCATCGGGGCGGGCCCTGCTCGCGCACGGCCGGATCGTCTGCGCGGAGGCCGGAGAAAAGGGCGGAGATTATCAGGGGCGGGCGCCCTGTGTCGCATATTCCACTGGAAAACGCCGAACTCCCCACCTCGTTCGAGTACACACCGTAGCGTCGACGTCACGTTCGCGGTACAGCCGTGCGAGGAGGGGGATCCGGCGTGCCCGGAATCGACGAGAGTCTGCTGGAAGCCATGAGGCTGCCGGGTGCGCGCGGGGCGCTCGTGGTCGACTGGATCAGCGGGCTCGCCCTGGGCGCGGTCGGCGAGGCCCCCGGTGACGACCCGGAGGCGACGGCGGCGGAGACCGCCGAACTGGCTCGCCTGGCCATGGAGAGCGGCACGCTCGCACCGTCCTGCGACGGCGTGCCCGCCGCCCCCGGCAAGGAGGCGCCGGTCGAGGACCTGATCCTCACCACGGCGGACGCCTACCACCTGCTGCGGTTCCTGATCACCGCCTTCGACAGCACGGTCTTCCTGTATTTGTGGCTGGACCGGACGGAGGGCAATCTGGCCCTGGCCCGGATCAGGCTGGCCGAGATGGCGGACCGTCTGGTGCTCGGATGATCATGGCGGCGCGTACGGACGGATCCGCCTCGGCGATGCTCGGCACCCTCGCGGCCGACCGCGCGACCGGCGCGCTGTCCACCGAGGCCGGGATCTTCTACCTGTCGGCGGGAGACGTCGTCCACGTCGAGGCCGCGTGCAGCCCCGATCTCGGCGCGCTGCTCACCCGCAGCGGGGCCGTCGCCCCCGACGGCTGGTGGGAGGCGGTCGAACGGGCCGGGGCCCACCAGCGCGTCGCCCGCCAGCTGGTCGACAGCGGACGGCTCACGGCCGGCGCGCTGGAACTGTGCCACCTGGGCGCGTTGTTCGACGCGGCGTACTTCGCGCTCGCCCAGGACACCGCGCTGCGCTTCCGTCCCGGTGTCGCGCACTGGCTGGGTGCGGTCCGTCCCGTACCGGTGGAGACGGTGCTGCGCGAGTCCCTGCGCCGTCGCGACCTGCTGCACCGCATCTGGCCCGACCCGGCCGTCGACACCGCGCCGCTGGCCCGCGCGCCCGGCGCCGATCCGGCGGAACTGCCGCTCCGCCGCGGCCGGACCCTGGCCCGGGTCGACGGGGTCCGCACCGCGGCCCAGATCGCCTCGGCCCTGGCGTACCGCACCTTCCACACCCTCGTCGAGCTGCGCCGACTGGCCGCCGACGGACTGGTCAGCCCCGCCTCGCCCCCGGCCGCCGCGCCCGCCCGCCCGGGGCCCGGCGAGCGCGGCGAGGTGTGGGACGAGCCCGACACAGCGCTGCTGCGACGGCTCCTGGACGCCTTGGAGGCACTGTGATCCGCGCGCGTCGACAGCGTGCCGAAAGGAGACTGCTCATGGCCGTCGAGACCGACGTGCTGGACGAAATGCGTCGGCTCCGCACCCGCATACCCCGGTTGACGGGATCGCTCGCGGCCACCGTCGACGGACTCGTCCTCGCCCACGACGTCCCCGAGACCGAACCGGAGGGCCTCGCCGCGCTCACCGCCGCGGCGCTCGGTGTCGCGTACCGCATGGCCGACGCGGCGGCCCGGGGCGAGTTCCGCGAGCTGCTGGTGCGCGGCACCCGGGGCTACATCGCGACCTACGCGGCCGGCACCACCGCGGTGCTCACCCTCCTCGCCGACGACCGGGTGAACGTGGGACGGCTGCACCTCGAGGGCCGGCGCAGCGGTGCCCGGATCGCCGACCTGCTGGAGTCCCGGCTCGGCCCGGCCAGCGGGCGCCAGGCCGACCAGCCCCCGGCCGGGGAGTCCTTCGCGGCGCCGCCCCCGGACCCCGCCCGCCGGATCGGCACGCTGCCCGTGCGCACCCCGCAGCGGCCCGCACACCAGCCCCGGCCCCAGCCCGGCGGCTGAATCCCGGCTTTCTCCCGGCCGGACGCCACGCAATGACCCGGCGAACGGCCCGAACCACCCACCACGACGGAAAGGACACACCCCATGGCCAACACCGAGACCGCGCTCAAGGAATGCCTCAGCTCCATCGACGGCGCGAGCGCCGCGGCGCTCGTCGACTACACCAGCGGCATGGCCCTCGGCACGATCGGCGGCAGCAAGGACTTCAACCTGGAGGTCGCCGCCGCCGGCAACACCGACGTCGTGCGGTCCAAGCTGCGCACCATGGAGCACCTGGGGATCAACGAGGAGATCGAGGACATCCTCATCACCCTCAGCACCCAGTACCACCTGATCCGGCTGCTCAAGGGCCGCGGCGGCAACGGGCTGTTCCTCTACCTGGTCCTGGACGCGAGCCGGGCCAACCTGGCGATGGCCCGCCACCAGCTGCGCCGGATCGAGGTCGAGCTGGAGGTCTGAGCGGCCCGGGAGCCGCGCACACCAGGGAGCCCGGCGGGTCATGTCGATCGACGTGACCCGCCGGGCTCGTTCCCGGCCACGCGCGGCACCCCGGCCCCGCGTGTCAGTACAGGGTCGCCACCACGGCGGCCGCCACGGTGGCCGTCGCCACCGGCACCATGACCATCCGCAAACGTTCCATCCACGCGGACGACCAAAGGTGTCCGGGCTTTTCCGCGCCCGCCCCGCCAGGAACGCGCCCGGGACCGAGCAGCGCGCGGCACCACGGGCAGTCCCCGTCGCCGCCGTCGTCCTTCCCGTTCGCGGGATCGGGGCCGACCCCGCCGACCGGTCGGTGTGCGCCGCCCGGCCGGGAATCGGCCACCGGCATCTCGTCGTCGTCCCACGCCGTCATGCCGCGCACAACGACGGCCCGTGCTCAGGGCAACGCAGGCGGCGGGACCGGCTCGTCGATCAGGCCGACTCGGGCAGCCAGAGATCGGGACCGAACACCTCGTAGTGGACGTTCCGGGCGGCGACGCCGGCGTTCAGCACCTGGCCGCGCACCGCGCGCATGAAGGGCAGCGGCCCGCACAGGTACACGGTCGCGTCGGCCGGTACGTCCACGTCGGCGAGGTCCATCAGGCCGCTGCGGGCCTCGGACTCCGCGTCACCGGGGCGCTCGTACCAGAACACCGCCTCGGCGCCGGGCAGCCGGTCCACCAGCTCGCGCACCTCGGCGCGCAGGGCGTGCTCCCCGGGCGAGACGTCGGCGTGCAGGACGAGGACCCGGCGCTCGGAGCCGAGGGCGGCGAGCCGGGCGAGCATGCCCACCATGGGCGTGCAGCCGATCCCCGCCGAGGCGAGGACCAGCGGGGCGTCGGACTCGTCCAGCGCCACGTCACCCGCCGGGACGGACAGGGTGAGTTCGTCGCCGGTGGCCACCTTCTCGAACAGCAGGTTGGACACCTCTCCGTCCGGGCTGCCGGACTCGCCGGCGACCCGCTTGACGGTGATGCGGCGCACGTCGCCGCCGGGGTCGGAGGACAGGCTGTACTGGCGCAACTGGTGCACGCCGTCCGGCATGAGCACGCGCACGCTGACGTACTGGCCGGCCCGGGCGGCCGGGGCCGGCTCGCCGTCGGCCGGACGCAGCAGGAAGGACACGACGTCCTCGGTCTCCTCCTCGCGGCCGACGACCGTCCACTGCCGCCAGATCTCGCCCGGCGCGACGCCCGCGGCCTGGTAGATGCGGGCCTCCTGGGCGATCAGGGCGCCGGCCATCAGCCAGTAGACCTCGTCCCAGGCGGCGGCCACCTCCGGGGTGACGGCGTCGCCCAGCACCTCGGCGATCGCACCGAAGAGGTACTTGTGGACGATCGTGTACTGGTCGTCGGTGACGCCCACCGCCACGTGCTTGTGGGCGATGCGGGCCAGCAGCGCGTCGGGACGGGTGGCGGGCTCGGCGAGCAGCGCCTTGGCGAAGCCGGCGATGGAACCGGCCAGCGCCTGGCGCTGGGCACCGCTGGCCTGGTTGCCACGGTTGAACATGCCGTCCAGCAGCTCGGGGCGGTCCCGGAACATCGCCCCGTAGAAGCGGGTGGTGATGTCGTCGAGCGCTCCGGCCACCGCGGGAAGGGTGGCCCGCACCACTGCGGCGGATTCTTCGGACAGCATGAGGACTCCCAGGGGAGGGGCAAGAGGGTTGCGCCGCGCACAGACCCGCGGCGGGACCTGTATAGCAATCGGACGAGCGGGTTTCCGGCGGTAACGAGGGCCGCACGGGCAGAGCGGGCCCACCGGCCCCCCACTCGAGGACCTTCGGCCCCCGGGGAACGCACCGACCAGGGCCGGTCGGCGCTTGCGCACGGAACCCACCCCGGTACACCGGCACGTCCGGCGCCGCAGCCCCGCCCCCGTTCCGGACCAGCCGCCCGAACCTCCGGCGGCGAGGCTTCGCCCGGTGCGAGCCGTGTCGCTCCGTCCCGGCTCGGACCCGTGTTGCGCCCGTGGTCGGTCCCTGGTGCGCGCTCCGGCCGGCGCGCGGTGATCGATGGGGCCGGGTGCGGTGGTGCGTGCGTCTTCCGACGTGGGGGCCCGCTCATGCTCCCTGGTGGGCATTCGCCCGGCAATTCGTCCCCGGCTCGGACCCGTGTTCGCCGGGCCGGTGGGGCAGGCCCCGTGCCCGGCGCCGGGTGCGTGGCCCTGCCCGGCCCGCGCCCGTGTCCTTCGGCCGGTGCCGTCCTGCTCGGCGTGCGTGTGCCCGTGGTCCGTCCCTGATGCGCGCTCCGGCCGGCGCGCCGTGATCGATGGGGCCCTGCGGGGCGGTGCGTGCGTGTTCCGACGCGGCGCGGCCGCTCGCGCTCCCCGGCGGGCATTCGGCCCGGCGCCCGGGTGCCGGCTCGCGCCCGTGGATGTCGGCCGACGGTGCCCCGTGCTGGGTCCGGTTCCATCGCGGGTCGGGCCGCCGCGGACACTGCCCGGTCTCCGGCCGTTCACTGCGCCCGGCCCGCGCCCTCGCCCGCCGTCGCGTACGGCCCCGCCCGGTGCTGCGTCCCTGTTCCGCCGAGGGGCGGCCACGTGCCTTCGCCGGCCGGTGCCCGGCCCGGCGCCGTGTCGCCTCGCGGGTGTCCTCGGCATCGCGTCCGTGCCCCTCGGCCGGTGCGGCGCGCATGCCGCGCGGTGTCCCGCGCCCGCGTCCCCGGATTCCCGGTGTCGGCGCATCGGCCCGTGCGGCGCGCGTCCGGTGCTGCGCGCACCGCGCCGGACGGTCCCGGCGTGGCCCGCGGTGCGTCGACAGGACCACCGGGCCCGGGCCCGTACCGACTGTCGGGCCCCACGGTCCCGCCACCAGGGACGTTCGGCCCACGAGGGGGCATGACGATGCCACATACCGTCCTGCCCATGGAGAACGAGAAGACGAGGCAGCCCGCGGGGCCGTCCGACGGAGCCGGCTGGCCCCTGGCTGCCCGGCGGCTGCTGACACGCCGCGAGGTGTCGGCCGACGGCCGCGCGGTGTTCGGCGCGGCCGACCCGCAGTGGGAGGGCTTTTACCGCGACCGCTGGTCCCACGACAAGGTGGTGCGTTCCACGCACGGCGTGAACTGCACCGGATCCTGCTCGTGGATGGTGTACGTCAAGGACGGCATCATCACCTGGGAGCACCAGGCGACCGACTACCCGTCGATCGGCGCGGACTGCCCCGAGTACGAGCCGCGCGGCTGCCCGCGCGGGGCGTCCTTCTCCTGGTACACCTATTCGCCCAGCCGGGTCCGCTACCCGTACGTGCGCGGCACCCTGCTGAAGATGTGGCGCGAGGCCCGGCGCCGGCTCGGCGACCCGGTGGCCGCCTGGGCGGAGATCACCGGAGACCCGGCCAAGGCCCGTGCCTACAAGCGGGCCCGCGGCAAGGGCGGGCTGGTGCGCGCCGACTGGGACGAGGTGTCCGAGCTGGTGGCCGCCGCCCATGTGCACACCGTCAAGACCTACGGTCCCGACCGCTGCACCGGCTTCTCCCCGATCCCGGCGATGTCGATGGCCTCCTTCGCGGCGGGCGCCCGCTTCATGTCGCTGATCGGCGGCACGCTGCTCTCCTTCTACGACTGGTACGCCGACCTCCCCGTCGCCTCCCCGCAGGTCTTCGGCGACCAGACGGACGTCCCCGAGGCGGCCGACTGGTGGAACACCGGCTACCTGATCATGTGGGGCTCCAACATCCCGGTCACCCGCACACCGGACGCCCACTTCCTCACCGAGACCCGCTACAACGGCACCAAGATCGTCGCGGTCAGCCCCGACTACGCCGACAACGTCAAGCACGCCGACGAGTGGCTCTCCCCGCACCCCGGAACGGACGGCGCGCTGGCGATGGCCATGGGCCACGTCATCCTGCGCGAGTTCCTGGTCGACCGCGAGGTGCCGTACTTCCAGGAGTACCTGCGCAAGTTCACCGACGCGCCGTTCCTGGTCGCCCTGAGCGAGCACGGGGAGGGCCTGGTCCCGGACGGGTTCCTGACCGCCGCCGACCTGGGCCGCGACGAGGAGAACGCCGACTCCAAGACCGTCCTGGTGGACCGCGCCACCGGTGAGCCCGTCGTCCCGAACGGTTCCCTCGGCTTCCGCTGGGCCAAGCAGGAGCAGGGCCGCTGGAACCTCGACCTCGGCGACGTCGAGCCCGAACTCAGCCTGCTGGAGCGGGCCGAGGAGACGGCGGCCGTGGTGCTCCCCCGCTTCGACGAGGGCACCACCGAGGGCGGCACCACCATGGTCCGCGGCGTCCCGGTGCGGACCATCGGCGGCCGCAAGGTCACCACCGTCTTCGACCTCATGCTGGCGCAGTACGGCGTCAGGCGCCCCGGCCTGCCCGGCATCTGGCCGCTCTCCTACGACGACGCCGACGAGCCCTACACGCCCGCCTGGCAGGAGACCATCACCTCCGTGCCGGCCGAGCAGGCGGCCCGCATCGCCCGGGAGTTCGCCCGCAACGCCGAGCGCACCCAGGGCCGTTCGATGATCGCCCTCGGCGCCGGCACCAACCACTGGTTCCACTCCGACACCATCTACCGCGCCTTCCTGGCCCTGCTCACCATGACCGGCTGCCAGGGCGTCAACGGCGGCGGCTGGGCCCACTACGTCGGCCAGGAGAAGGTCCGCCCGGTCACCGGCCTCCAGCACCTCGCGTTCGCCTTCGACTGGCAGCGGCCCACCCGGCACATGGCGGGCACGTCGTACTGGTACCTCAACTCCGACCAGTGGCGCTACGAGGCCTTCGGCCCCGACGAACTGGCCTCCCCGCTGGGCAAGGGCCGGTTCGAGGGCAAGGGCTTCGCCGACTGCCTGGCGCAGGCCGTGCGGCTGGGCTGGACGCCCGGTCACCCCGGCTTCAACCGCAACCCGCTCGACCTGGCGGACGAGGCGAAGGCGGCCGGACGGCCGGTCGCCGAGCACATCGTCGAGGAACTCAAGGCCGGGCGGCTGCGGTTCGCCGCGGAGGACCCGGACGACCCCGCCAACTTCCCGCGCGTGCTGACCGTCTGGCGGGCCAACCTGCTCGGCTCCTCCGGCAAGGGCAACGAGTACTTCCTGCGCCACCTGCTGGGCACGGACGCCGCCGTGCGCTCCGAGGAGACTCCGCCCGAGGCACGCCCGAAGGACGTGGTCTGGCGGGACGAGGCGCCCGAGGGCAAGCTCGACCTGCTGGTCACCATGGACTTCCGGATGACCTCCACCGGGCTGCTCTCCGACGTGGTGCTGCCGGCCGCGACCTGGTACGAGAAGGACGACCTGTCCAGCACGGACATGCACCCCTTCGTGCACGCCTTCACCCCGGCCATCGCCCCGCCCTGGCAGGCCCGCACCGACTACGACAGCTTCCTCACCATCGCCGACAGGTTCAGCGAGCTCGCCCGTGAGCACCTGGGAGCGCGCACCGACGTCCTCGCCGTGCCCCTGCTGCACGACACCCCGGACGAACTCGCCCAGCCCGGCGGCCAGGTGAAGGACTGGAAGACCGGCGAGTGCGAACCTGTCCCCGGGCGCACCATGCCCAAGCTCGTCGTCATCGAGCGGGACTACGGCGCCACCGCGGAGAAGATGCGCGCCGTCGGCCCGCTCTTCGACACCCTCGGCACCACCACCAAGGGCGTCACCGTCCACCCGAACAAGGAGATCGACGACCTCCGGCGCCGCAACGGCACCGTGCGGGAAGGCGTCGCCGCCGGACGGCCCTCCCTGGCCACCGCCTCGAACATGTGCGAGGCCATCCTCGCCCTGTCCGGCACCACCAACGGGCGCCTGGCGACCGAAGGATTCCGGGAGCTGGAGCGGCAGACCGGCAGCGAGGGCCTGGTGGAACTGTCCGCCGAGCGCGAGGCCGAACGGATCACCTTCGCCGACACCCGCACCCAGCCGCGCTCCGTGATCACCTCCTACGAGTGGTCGGGCTCGGAGACCGGGGGCCGGCGCTACTCGCCCTTCGTCATCAACACCGAGCACAAGAAGCCCTGGCACACCCTCACCGGCCGCCAGCACTTCTTCGTCCAGCACGACTGGATCACCGAACTCGGCGAGCAACTGCCCGTCTACCGGCCCCCGCTGAACACCCCGCGCCACTACGGCGACCAGCACCTGCACGAGGACGGCCGGGCGGAGGTCACGGTCCGCTACCTCACCCCGCACTCGAAGTGGTCCATCCACTCCAACTACCAGGACAACAAGTACATGCTCGACCTGTCCCGCGGCGGTCCGGTCATCTGGATGTCGCGCGAGGACGCCGAGAAGATCGGCGTCAAGGACAACGAGTGGATCGAGGCGTACAACCGCAACGGCGTCGTCGCCTGCCGGGCCGTGGTCACGCACCGCATGCCCGAGGGGACGGTGTACATGTACCACGCCCAGGACCGCAACGTGAACGTGCCGAAGACCGAGGTCAGCGGCAAGCGGGGCGGCATGCACAACTCGCTGACCAGGCTGCTGCTCAAGCCCACCCATCTCGCGGGCGGCTACGCACAGTTCACCTACGCCTTCAACTACTACGGCCCGACCGGCAACCAGCGCGACGAGGTCACCGTCATCCGCCGCCGCAGCCAGCAAGTGGAGTACTGACATGCGCGTCATGGCACAGATCGCGATGGTGATGAACCTCGACAAGTGCATCGGGTGCCACACCTGCTCCGTCACCTGCAAGCAGACGTGGACCAACCGCACCGGTGTCGAGTACGCCTGGTTCAACAACGTCGAGACCAAGCCGGGCGTCGGCTACCCCCGCCGTTACGAGGACCAGGAGCAGTGGAAGGGGGGCTGGATGCTCGACAAGCGCGGGCGCCTGGTCCTGCGCTCCGGGGGCCGGGTCAAGCGGCTGCTGTCGCTGTTCTCCAACCCCGACCTGCCGACCCTCGAGGACTACTACGAGCCGGTCACCTACGACTACGACAACCTCATCACGGCCCCCGCGGGGCCCGACATGCCCGTCGCCCAGCCCCGCTCCGTCCTCACCGGCAAGCCCACCGCCATCACCTGGGGTGCCAACTGGGAGGACGGGCTGGGCGGCGCCCACGAGAACGCCGGCGCCGACCCCAACCTGAGCGGCGAGTGGGCCGAGAAGGTCAAGTTCGAGTTCGAGCAGACCTTCCTCTTCCACCTGCCCCGCCTGTGCGAGCACTGCCTCAACCCGGCCTGCGTCTCCGCCTGCCCGTCGGGCGCGATGTACAAGCGGGTCGAGGACGGCATCGTCCTGGTCGACCAGGACAAGTGCCGCGGCTGGCGGATGTGCGTGACGGCGTGCCCGTACAAGAAGGTGTACGTCAACCACGCCACCGGCAAGGCCGAGAAGTGCACCTTCTGCTTCCCGCGCATCGAGGCCGGACAGCCCACCGTCTGCTCCGAGACCTGCGTCGGCCGGCTGCGCTACCTCGGCCTGCTGCTCTACGACGCCGACCGCGTCGGCGAGGCCGCCGCCACGCCCGACGAGAAGGACCTGCTGGACGCCCAGCGCAACGTCTTCCTCGACCCGTTCGACCCGGAGGTCGTCGCGGCCGCACGGGAGTCGGGCATCCCCGAGGACTGGCTGGACGCCGCCCGCCGCTCCCCGGTGTACGCGCTGGTGTCGAAGTACAAGGTGGCGCTCCCGCTGCACCCGGAGTACCGCACGCTGCCCATGGTCTGGTACGTGCCCCCGCTCTCCCCGGTGCTCGACGCCGTCGACGCCGCGGGCGGCAACCAGGACGACCCGGACCACGTGTTCGCCGCCGTCACCCGGCTGCGGATCCCGCTGGAGTACCTGGCGGAGCTGTTCACCGCCGGCGACACCGACGTGGTGGGCGGGGTGCTGATGAAGCTCACCGCGCTGCGCTCGTACATGCGGGAGCGGACCCTCGGCGAGGAGGGCGACGAGGCACTCGTCAAGGCCGTCGGGCTCACCGCCCAGGAGGCAGAGGACCTGCACCGGCTGCTCGCGATCGCCAAGTACGAGGACCGCTACGTCGTCCCCGCCGCGCACAAGGAGGACGCCGCCGCCCTCACCGCGATGGAGGACCGCTGCCCCGTCGAGACCTCGGGCGACGCTCCCCAGGGCCGCGTCATGCTCGGCATCCCCACCCTGCGCCGCAAGGCCACCGGAGGTGTGTCGTGAGCCCGCTGCCCACCACCGTCCCGAACATCGTGCGCACCCGCATCCGGGCCGCGGCCCGGCGCCGGGCGCCGATCACCCCGGAGGAGACGGAGAACCGCGCCCTGCTGCTGCGGCTGCTGTCCCTGCTGCTGCAGTACCCCGACGACGAACTGGCCGCCGGACGCGCGGCTGTCGCGGACACCGTGGCCGCGCTTCCGCCGTCCGTGGCGGCGGACGAACTGGCCGCGTTCACCGCCTGGTTCACCACCGAGGAGCCGGACGCGCTCCAGCGGCACTACGTGGAGACGTTCGACCTGCGCCGCCGCAGCAGCCTCTACCTCACCTACTACCTGCACGGCGACACCCGCCGTCGGGGCATGGCCCTGCTGGCCCTCGCCCAGCGTTACCGGTCCATGGGCTGGGAGGCCGAGACCGGCGAACTGCCCGACCACCTCCCGGTGGTGTTGGAGTTCGCCGCGCTCACCGGGCCGGGCGCCGGCGAGGCGGCACTGCGGCAGCACCGGCGCGGCCTCGACCTCGTGCACCGCGCCCTGGTGGACGCCGGCTCCCCCTACCGGCACCTGCTCGCCGCGCTGCTCGGCCTGCTGCCGCCGCCCACCGAGGCGGACCTTGCGGCCGTCGCCGAGCTCGCCGCGCAGGGCCCGCCGAACGAGGAGGTCGGCATGGACCCGTACGGCAACGGCGAGTTCGCGCCGCCCGGCGCCTTCGTACCGCCGCTGCCGGCGCCGCCGACGATCGACCAGGCCCAGTCCCAGGCCGGCAGGTCCCACTGGGCATCCCCCTCGTCCAGCCCGTCCCGTGAGGAAGGCCACCGATGAACGCCTCCGCAGCCGACCTCCTCCTGTGGGTCGCCGTCCCCTACATCTGCCTCGCGGTGTTCGTCGTCGGGCACGTCTGGCGCTACCGGCAGGACCAGTTCGGCTGGACCTCCCGCACCAGCCAGCTGCTGGAGCACCGCTGGCTGCGCTTCGGCAGTCCGCTGTTCCACCTCGGAGCCTTCGCCGTGATCGCCGGGCACGTGGTGGGGCTCGCCATCCCCGCCTCGTGGACCGAGGCCGTGGGCATCAGTGAGCACGCCTACCACACGGCGGCCGTGTGGGGCGGCTCCGTGGCCGGCGTGGCCATGGTCGGCGGGCTCGGCATGCTGTGCGCCCGACGGCTGCTCGCGCCGCGGATCCGCCGCACCACCGACCGCAGCGACAAGCTGCTCTTCCCGCTGCTCTCGGCCACCGTGCTGCTCGGCATCGCCGCCACGGCCGCGCACAACGTCTTCGGCGGTGGCTACGACTACCGCCACTCGGTGTCGGTCTGGTTCCGCGGCGTCTTCACCCTCCAGCCCGACCCCGCCGCGATCGCCGGCGCTCCGCTGCTGTTCCAGCTGCACGCGCTGTCGGCCTTCCTGCTCTTCGCGGCCTGGCCCTTCACCCGGCTGGTGCACGTGTGGAGCGCGCCCATCGGCTACCTGGCCCGCCCGTACCTGGTGTACCGGCGGCGGCAGCAGGGGACGGCGGCCCCCCTGCGGGGAACCCCGGCGCGTCCGTCGCGCAACCGCCGCGCCGCGTGACAGGAGACGTCAGTGCCCCCGGCCGAATCGGCCGGGGGCACTGACGTGTGGGGGAGCGCCCGGGCGGGCCGTGCGGGTCTACGGCGTCCTGGTTCCCCCGGAGACGGCCCCGGCGAGGGGACCGGGCAGCCGGGGAAGCACCTCGAAGGCGTCTGCGAGACCCGCGTGGAACAGGATCCGCCGGAAGACCGGACAGTCGGAGACCAGCCGCAGACGGCCGTCGCGGCCCAGCACGCGGGAGCGCGCACGGCACAGCGTGCTCAGCCCGGAACAGTCGATGAACGGGACGGCGCGCAGGTCGACCACCACATCGGGAAACGGCTCGGCCGTGAGCGCGTCCAGGCGTTCCGTCAGGGCGGGCGCGGTGAGCAGGTCGAGCTCACCGCGCGGGGTCACGATCGCCGTGCCGGCGACGACGCTCTGCGTCAACTCCATCAGGGCCGTGCTCTGCATCGCGGACATGACTCCAGAGCAAAGCGGTTCCGCCGGGCCCCGTGCCAGGGCCGTTCGGCCCGGGTTCGGTCCGCCACGGGAGCCGGACGGTACCGGCCGGCCCGTGGACGGCCCGCGCCGGACGGCGGAAGGCTGCCGATACCGACACACTGGAGCTGCGGGCGCCGCGCGCCCGATGCCGTCCGCGGTCGTCGCCGGGGGCGTGTCTCCGGTCGGGTGGGGTGGTACTCGGGCCGGGCGGGGAGCCCCCGCAGGAGGCCGCCCTGCGGCGGCCCGACGAGAGGGAGTGACAGCCATGGCCGAACAGGTCCTGCCGAACGCGAACCAGGGCGCCCCGGTCGGCGATCTGGGACGCCGCCTGGCCCTGCGCCGCACGGAACTCGGCCTCACCCGTCGCGAGGCGGCCGTCCGGGCGGGTCTGGCGCCCAGCTATCTGCGGTATCTGGAGGAGCACCCCGGAGCCACCCCCGACGCGGGTGTGCTGCTCCGCCTGGCCGGCGTGCTCCAGACGTCCGTGGCCCACCTGACCGGCGGCGACGTCGATCTGCCTCCTGGGCAGGGACGCGCCGCCCGGCACGCCGAGTTCACCGCGCTGGCCCCCGACGAGTGCCGGACCCTGCTCGGAGCGCACGGTGTGGGACGCCTCGCCGTGACCACCGACGAGGGACCCGTCGTCGTGCCCGTGAACTACGACGTGATCGACGGCGACGTCGTCTTCCGCACGGCCGCCGGGACGACACCCGCCCGTGCCGCGGGGCACCGGGTGGCCTTCGAGGTGGACCGCGTCGACGACGCCCTCAGCCAGGGCTGGAGCGTGCTCGTGCGCGGGGACGCGCGGACGGTCGACGACCCCGAGGAGATGCACCGGCTGGAGGAGCGCGCGTACAGCGCGCCATGGGCCGGCGGGCACCGGGAACAGTGGGTACGAGTCGAGCCGCTGGAGATCACCGGCCGTCGGATCACCGTGTGACCTGCGGGAATGCGGCCGCGGACCGGGAACGTCTCCCCGGTCCGCGCCGGGTGGGGAACGACACCGCGGGGGATCGGTGCCGCTCCTGAAATCCATGATCACCTGGAGTGCCGGGGCCAAACAGAGCCGTTGGTCCCCGGACAGGGCCCGATCGGCCCTCGAACGGGCGGACCCGGAACGCCCGCGGGCCACGGGGCGCGAGGAGCCCGGAGATGACGGCTCGCCGGGGCAGGAGGCGCGTCGAGCCGCCTGGTCCGTCCCGGACCGGCCGCCGCGCCCCCACCCGCGCCGATGGGCCCCGGGGAAGGGGCCCTTCAGCCCTCCGGGACCCGACCTTCGGCATCGGGTGCGGACCTGCGCGCCGTAGCAGTCTGGGTACAGCAAGGGAACGGCCCTAACTCCCGAAGGGACCACGATCATGGCCGTGCACGAGCACCCTCACCGGAGCCCGGGGTTCCACCTTCCGTCGCTCCGCAGGAACCGCACCGCTCCCGGCGTCGCCGCCACCTCGGCGGTCGGGGCCACCGCCGCGGCGCCCTACGCGCTGGCCTCACTGCGTCTGCTCACCGGGTTCGTGTTCCTGTGGGCCTTCCTGGACAAGACGTTCGGCTTCGGGTACGCCACCCCGTCCGGCAAGGGCTGGATCGACGGCGGCTCGCCCACCGAGGGCTTCCTCGGCAACGTCTCGGTGGGGCCCATGGAATCGACCTTCCACTCCTGGGCCGGTGACGCCTGGGCCGACTGGCTGTTCATGGCCGGCCTCCTGGGCATCGGCGTCGCCCTGATCGCCGGCGTGGGCCTGCGGCTCGCCGCCGTGGCCGGCACCGTGATGATGGCGCTGATGTGGATCGCCGAGTGGCCGCCGGCCAAGCACCTGTCCGACGGGTCGGCGAGCATGTCGACCAACCCGTTCGCCGACTACCACGTCATCTACGCCGTGGTCCTGATCGTCCTGGCCGCGACCGCCGCCGGGACCACCTGGGGACTGGGCCGGGCCTGGGCGCGGCTGCCGATCGTCGACCGGCACCGCTGGCTCCGCTGACCGACCCGCGGCCGAAGCGGTGGGCCCCCACTCGGGGGTCCACCGCTTCGTTCGTGCGCTCCGGGGCGAAAGGGCCGTCCGGCCCACCGCGCCGCCCGGACAGGCCCTGGGGGCCGGGCGCGTTCCGCGGGACGCTCGAAGTGTGAGGAATCGGACGGAACCCCGGAGGATGCGAAGGGAGGCGGACATCATGCCCGGAAGCGTGCTGATCGCCTACGGAACCACGAACGGATCGACCGCGCGCATCGCCGAGTCGGTGGCCGCGGTCCTGCGGAAGGAGGGCCTGACGGCGGATGCGGCGCCCGCCGCGACCGTCACCGACGTGACCCCCTACGACGCCGTCGTGCTCGGCGGCGGTCTGTACGCGGGGCGCTGGCACAAGGACGCCCGCCGGTTCGCGCGGCGCCACCGCGGGCGGCTCGCCGAGCGCCCGCTGTGGTTCTTCAGCAGCGGACCGCTGGACGCCTCCGCCTCCGAGCGGGACATACCGCCCGTGCCCGGTGTGCGGCGGACGATGGACCGGCTGCACGCCCGGGGCCACGTCACCTTCGGTGGCTGCCTGGAGGAGGGGGCGAAGGGACGCGTCGCCGGAATGATCGTGCGCAGCGGAAAGGGCGGCGACTTCAGGGACTTCGCCGCGATCGAGCGGTGGGCGGGAGACGTGGCCCACGAGCTGGAGCGGAGCGGGGACCGGTGAAGAGGCAGACCGGGCCCGCCGATTGCGGGCCCGGTCTCCGTCATGGCCGGCGGCGGATCACTTGTGGAAGGTGATGTACCCGTTGCCGTCAGGGTCCGAGCCGCTCTTCGTGTACGCGTGGACGTCGGCGCGGCTGCCCGACGGCTTGTACAGGTAGATCGTGTCCTTGTCGTTGTTCCACAGGAAGTTGCAGTTGTCGCGGTAGACCACGTTGTAGCGGTCCGAGTCGGTGCCGTTGCCGCCGCGCAGCTTCACGTAGTCGCCGGGCTGCAGGTAGTGGTCGGCGGTGAAGACGAACCTGTTGCCGACCGCGTCCTTGACGACGTACCCCTTGAGGTTCACCGTCGACGACGACGAGTAGTTCTTGATCGTCAGGTACTCCTCGTCGGTGTTGCCCGTGGAGCAGCTGTTGGAGTCGCGCCCGGGGGCGTCGTACTGGACGCCCCGGACCTTCAGGGCGGAGCTGTACTCGGCTGCCTGCGCCGGTACGGCCGTCAGCGCGGCGAGGGCGCCCGCGACGGCTGTGGTGGCGACGGCGGCGGTGCGTATGCGCATGGAACTCGTCCCCCCTCCATGGCCCTTGAGTGAAGGCCATGTGGTGATTCGGTGAAGGAGGGAATCGTACACAACCGCCGCACGCGACGAGCGCCCGTCCGGTCCACCGGACCGGACGGGCGCTCGTGGACGGGCGGTCGGCTCAGGCGCCGCTCTCCCGCAGCATGTCCTCGCGCTCCACGATCTTCACGCGCTCGCGCCCCTGCGGCTCGCCCAGCGCCTTCTCGGCCGCGTCCAGCCGGTACCAGCCGTCCCACGTGGTGAAGCGGATGCCCCGCTCGCCGAGGAAGGCGTCCACGGCCTCCGGCTCGGGGGAGGCGGGCGTGTGCAGCCGTCCGCCGGCGAAGTCCTCCAGCAGGTTGGCCACCGTCTCGTTGGCGTCGCCCTTGGTGTGGCCGATCAGTCCCACCGGGCCGCGCCGGATCCAGCCGGTGACGTACGTGGACTGCACGTGCTCGCCGGTATCGCCGACGACCCGGCCGCCCGCGTCCGGGACCGTGCCGGAGTCGATGTCCCAGGGCAGCTTGGGCAATTGGTCGGACAGATAGCCGACGGCCCGGTAAACCGCGCTGACGTCCCAGTCCTTGAACTCGCCGGTGCTCCTGACGTTGCCGGTGCCGTCCAGTTCGGTGCGTTCGGTGCGCAGGCCCACGACCCTGCCGTCCTCGCCGAGGATCTCCACCGGCGACTCGAAGAAGTGCAGGAACAGCTTGTGCGGCCGGTCGCCGGCGTCGCGGATCGCCCAGTTCTCCAGGGTCTTGGCGACCATGTCGGCCTGCTTGTTGCCGCGCCGGGTGGCGATCGACCCCTCGTCGTAGTCGATGTCCTCGGGGTCGACGATCACCTCGATGGTGGGGGAGTGGTCCAGCTCCCGCAGCTCCATCGGGCTGAACTTGGCCTGCGCGGGGCCGCGTCGGCCGAACACGTGGATCTCCACGGCCCTGTTGGCCTTGAGGCCGTCGTGGACATTCGGCGGGATTTCCGTCGGCAGCAGCTCGTCCGCCGTCTTCGCCAGGATTCGGGCGACGTCAAGGGCGACGTTGCCGACGCCGAGCACGGCGACCTTCTCGGCCTGGAGCGGCCAGGTGCGCGGCACGTCCGGGTGGCCGTCGTACCAGGAGACGAAGTCGGCGGCGCCGTAGGAGCCTTCGAGGTCGATGCCGGGTATGGGCAGCGCGCGGTCGGCGGTGGCGCCGGTGGCGAAGATCACGGCGTCGTAGAACGCGCGCAGGTCGTCCAGGTGGATGTCGGTGCCGTAGTCCACGTTGCCGAACAGCCGGATCTGGGGCTTGTCGAGCACCTGGTGGAGGGCCGTGATGATGCCCTTGATCCGCGGGTGGTCGGGGGCCACGCCGTAACGGATCAGACCGAACGGCGCCGGCATGCGCTCGAAGATGTCGATGGACACGCCCGGTTCGGCGGCCACCTCGGACTTGAGCAGGGCGTCGGCGGCGTAGATTCCGGCGGGGCCGGATCCGACGATGGCTACCCGCAGGGGGCGGGGCATGGTCAGGTTCCCTTCGAGCGAGGACAGGCGACTCGCTCGAAAGCCTAAGTTGAGGCAAACCTAAGTTGGTACGGGGGTCCCGTCTATGAGCTCATAAGTGACCCTTATGACTTCTCCCGGGGGCCCTTATGGGCGGTGGTGTCAGGGCAGCGGCTGTTCCGTCCAGATGACCTTGCCGGCCGGCAGATAGCGGGTCCCCCAGCGCTCCGCGAGCTGGGCGACCAGGAAAAGGCCCCGGCCGCCCTCGTCGGTCATCGTCGCGTACCGCAGATGCGGTGAAGTGCTGCTGCTGTCGAACACCTCGCAGATCAGGCTGCGGTCGCGCAGCATCCGCACCTGGATGGGATCACCGCCGTAGCGGATCGCGTTGGTGACCAGCTCGCTCAGGATCAGCTCCGTGGTGAAGGTCAGCTCGTCCAGCCCCCACTCGGCCAGCTTCCGCGTGACCGCGGCCCGCACCTCGGCGACGGCCGCCGGGTTGGACGGCACCGGCCACTGGGCGATCCGGTCGGCGGTCAGTGCCCGCGTGCGCGCCACGATCAGCGCGATGTCGTCACCGGCCCGGGCCGGACGCCGCGACTCCAGGACCACCCGGCAGGTTTCCTCCGGCGAGTCCCCGGCCCGTGCCAGCGCCTCGCGCAGCTGCTCCAGACCCACGTCGATGTCGTGCCTGCGGTCCTCGACGAGACCGTCCGTATACAGGACGAGCCGGCTGCCCTCCACCAGATCCAGATCGGCCGTCTCGAACGGCAGACCGCCCAGCCCGAGTGGCGGACCCGCGGGAACCTCGGGGAACTCGACGCGGCCGTCCGGATGGATCAGGGCCGGAGGGGGATGACCCGCGCGGGCGACGGTGCAGCGCCGGTTGACGGGGTCGTAGACGGCGTACAGGCACGTCGCGCCGGTCACCGGGGCGCGGCCCTCGGCCTCGGTCTCGTCCTGGTCGATGCGGCCGACCAGTTCGTCGAGCAGACCCAGCAGCTCGTCGGGCGGCAGGTCCAGCGCCGAGAAGTTGTGCACGGCCGTGCGCAGCCGGCCCATGGTGGCCGCCGCGTACAGGCCGTGGCCCACGACGTCACCGACCACCAGCGCCACCCGGGCCCCGGACAGCGGCAGCACGTCGAACCAGTCCCCGCCCACCCCGGCCTGCGCGGGCAGATAGCGGTAGGCGATCTCCAGCGCACTCTGCTCGGGGAGGCTGCGCGGGAGCAGACTGCGCTGGAGCGTCACCGCCATGCTGTGCTCGCGGGTGTAGCGGCGGGCGTTGTCGATGGACACCGCGGCCCGGGCCACCAGCTCCTCCGCCAGCGCCAGCTCCTCGAGGTCGAACGGCTCGGGCTTCTGTGAACGCCAGAAGCTGACCACCCCGAGCACCAGGGCACCGGCCCGCAGCGGCACGGTGATCAGCGAGTGGATGCCGTACTCCACGACCTGCGCGGAGCGTTCGAGGTCCTGCGCCCGCCAGCCGGGTGCCTCGGCGAGCCGGGGTTCGAGGACGGGCCGGCCGGTGGTGAGGCTGCGGCTGTGCGGGGACGACGCCACGAACCGGATCCTTTCGCCCACCGGGTACAGCGGGGCGTTCCGGCGGATGCCGGTCAGAGCCGTGCGGCGCAGGACGGCCGCGGCGTCCGGCTGGCCGCCGCCCAGCACGGACTCGAACAGGTCTACCGTGGCGAAGTCGGCGAACCGGGGCACGGCCAGCTCCGTCAGCTCCTCGGCCGTGCGGGTCACGTCCAGGCTGGTGCCGATGCCCACCCCGGCGTCGTAGAGCATGTTCAGCCGTTCCCGCGCCGCCTCGGCCCGGCCGGAGACGGCCCGCAGCTCGGTGGAGTCGCGCAGGGTGGCGGCGCTGCCGGGCGGTCCGCCGGCCCGGTCGGTGGGCCGCTGGTTGACCGCCAGCAGCCGGTCGCCGACCAGGTGCACCTCGTCCGTGGCGACCCGCCCCGAGGCCAGCAGTTCGGCGGTGCCGGGATCCAGGCCCAGTTCCAGCACCGGCCGGCCCTCGGCGTCCTCCGGCAGTCCCAGCAGACGGTGCGCCTCGTCGTTGGCGAGCATGAGGGTGCCGTCCCCGCCGACGATGATCACGCCTTCGCGCACCGAGTGCAGAACCGCGTCGTGGTGTTCGTACATCCGGGTCATCTCGTGCGGGCCCAGGCCGTGGGTCTGTCGCAGCAGCCGTCTGCTGACCAGGCCGGCGCCCGCGGTGGCCAGCAGCAGGGCGGCGCCCGCGGCGGCGAGCAGCAGCGGCAGCTGGGCGTCGGCGGCGCCGCCGACGTTCGCGGTCGTGATCCCCGAGGAGACCAGACCGACCACCGTGCCGTCGGGATCCTTCACGGCACCACGGCCTGCACCAGCGGCCCGATCGTGCCGGTGATCTGCTCGACCACCGGCTCACCGGCAAGTGCGGGGGCGGTCGTGCCGACGAACTTCTTCCCGATGCGGTCCGGCTTGGGGTGGGTGTAGCGGATGCCCTCGGTGTTCATGACGACGATGAAGTCGACCTTCGCCCGGGCACGGGCGGCCTCGGCGCTCGGCTGGAGCACGGCCGTGGGGTCCGGGGCGTCGAGCGCCTCGACGATGCCGGGCGAGTTGGCAAAGGTCTCGGCGACGGCGAGGGAGCGGTTGCGCGCCTCCCGTGTGCTGTCGCGTCGCACCTGGAGCACCAGCGCCACCACGGCGGCCACGACCAGCAGCAGCACGATCATCAGGTGCAGCACGAACACCTCGCCGGCGACGCTGCGCCCGCTCAGCACCGACTGCAGCCCCGACGCCGGGCGCCACCGCGGGCGTCCGCCCCCCTCCCGCCGCGACCGCACGGACGCCGCCGCGCCGGGCCGCAGGGAGGATCGGGTCTTGGAGCGACCCACGAGTCGGACCATGTGCCATGTCTACACTGCCCGGGCACACGGGGCGAGGGGCATCACCCACGGCGACGCCCGGTTCCCACGGTCGGCGCGGTGCCGTGCGCCGCCGCCCCCCCCCCGCCCGGGGGCGGCGGGGCCCCCCCCCCCCCCCCCCCCCCCGCGCCCGCCCCCCCCCCCCCCCCCCCCCCGCCCCCCGGCCCCCCCCCCCCCCCCCCCCCCCC